>NZ_QYUP01000061.1 GCF_003590855.1 Massilia cavernae | reverse complement strand
CGCTGTTGCGCGCGCCTTGACGGCCTCTTCCTTGAGCAGATTGTAGTGCGAGCAAGCCGCTTCAATAACGGTGCCGTCACCGGCCAACCGAGCGCTGCCAGAACCCGTCGCTTTCAAAATCGACCCGGTCAGCGATTCAAAGAAATCCCGGGTCAGCGACGCTTCATGCTGGACGATGAAGCGTCCAATGTTGGCATGGTCCGGCGCGATGCCGCCGGTCACCCACATGCATCCGAGATCGAGTCGCGCCAGCCGTTCCAATTCGCGCAGGGAATGCACCCCTTGCATCACGCCGTACAGGATCAGGCCGACCATCAGTTGCGGCGCATAGGGAGCGCGGCCAGTTGCAGCGTAGCGCCGCTCAAACGCTTGCCAGTCTTGTGCTCCGAGCAGACGGGCCACGGTAAATGGAGCATGCTGGCCAGAACGCTTCAGATGTTCTTCCAGACGCATCGTCCCCAGGAAAATGGCGTTGGCATCGCCCGTCACGAAACGCCGACCGCTATGGACCGCCGTCTGCAGAGCCGGCGCATCCGAACCTGCCGGCACGCCGCCAAACAAATCGTACTGCGGAACGTCGGGCGAAGGTAATTTGCGGGTGCTGCTCATTGTCGGTTCCTGGCGTTTCATTCTGAGCAATATTTTATCGCGCAGAGGGCTTTTGCGACACCCTCTGAAGGACGAGGTTTCTCGGAGAAAATCTGATGAAACGTTCTCTCATGGCTGCAGCAATCACGCTGGCGTTCAGCGTCGAAGCGTACGCCAATCCAAACAACACCGCGACCAATCCTTCCGGCAGCACCGGCGGCGCAATGACGCAGACCGCGAGCGCCGAAAACACCCAGTCCGGGTATGGCGCCAAGGCCAATGAATACTCGATCGCGGTGCAGACCGACCGCAACGACAACAGCACCGGCCAGAACAACAGTGCGAGCGATGCCGACGCCAGTTCGGCGGCCGCTGCGGCAGCCAACAACGGCTCCACGGCGACGTCGAACATGACCGATTCGTTCAACACCGCCACCGCCACCGCCAACTGCACGCTGAGCGGCACAGTATCCGGCAACACCATCAACAGCATCGGCAACGGCAACGTGGCCAGCCATACCGGCGACAGCACCGACGGAAGCGCCACCGGCGGCGTGGGTGCGGCCAGTACCGGCGGCGGCGCGGCAGTCAGCCGCGGCGCGGGCGCCGGCGCTAGGGGCGGCGCGGGCGGCGCGGGCGGCGCAGGGGCCTATGGCGGCGCAGCCAGCAACGGCAGCGCGGTCAACGGCGCGGCCAGCACCGGCAACGCCACCGGCGGCGCAGGCGGTTCGGGCGGCTATGCGGAAGGCGCCGCGACCGGCGCGGGCGGCGCCGGCGGTGCGGGCGGCGCAGGCGGCGCGGGCGGCTACGGCGGCAGCGGCGGCGCCGGTGGCGAAGGCGTGGGCGGCGTCGGCGGTGCCAGCGCCGCGACCGGCGGCGCTGGCGGTTCTGGCGGCGCAGCCGGCCTGGCGCTCGGCGCGGTTGGCGGCGCAGGCGGCGCAGCCAGCGGCGACGGCGGTTCGTCCGGCGACGCCACCGGCGGCTACGGCGGCAGCGGCGGCAGCAATGGCAGCGCCACCGGCGGCGTCGGCGGCGCCGGTGGTGCGGGCGGCTATGGCGGCGCCGGCGGCGCAGGCGGCAGCGCGTCGGCCGACGCCTCGGGCGATCACAGCGGCCATGCCGGTTCGGCCACCAGCGGCGACGCATCGGCGTCGGCAGGCGGCGCTGAAGTCGGCGCGGCCGGCTCCGGCGACGCGGGTGGCCCTGGCGGCGCGGGCGGCGAAGGCAGCGGCGGCAACCAGACGTCCGGCGATGGCGCTGCCGGTGGCGGCGCCACCAGCGGCACTGGCGGCGCGGGCGGCATGCTGACCACCAGCGGCGGCGCGGCGGGCGACACCACCGCGGGCGGCGGTGAAGCAGGCGGCGCGGGCGGCACCGCAACCGGCACCGGCGGCACCGGCGAAGCAGGTACCGCCGGTGCTGGTTGCGCGGGTGCGGCAGGCGGCGCGGGCGGTACGTCCACCGGCGGCGCAGGTGCGGCTGGCGCAGACGGCGGCGCCGACGGATCCAGCGGCAGCGCCTCGAACACCGGCGGCAGCGGTGCGGAAGGCGGTGCGGCCACCAGCGGCGCGGCCGCCAACGGCCCGGCCACGGTGGGTAATGCCGCGGGCGGCGAAGGTGGCGCGGGCGGCGATGGCGGGACCAACACCGGCGGCGCAGGCACGGGTGGCGCAGGCGGCGGCGGTACCGGCGGCGCGGCCGGCACTACCTCGGTCGACGCGGGCAGCTTCAACATGAGCAGCACCATGAGCAACGTCGGCCAGTCGGCCGCCGCCATCATGGTGGTGAGTCAGAACAGCGGCTTCTCGTCGCTGGTGCAGCAGAGCGTCAACGTCCAGGCCAACCTCACGGTCGGCCGGTAACACGGTTCGGCGCCGCGCCCTTTCCGGGGCGCGGCGTTTTTCACCCACATGAGGAGAAACTATGAACCTGCACTGCTGCATCGCCACCGGCCTGTGCGCCGCGCTGGTGGTACCGTGGGCGCACGCCGCCGAACCAGGGATATACCCACCGGCCGACGCTGTCGACGCAAACACTGTCTACAGTGCACTCGCCCTGCTGGCGGATAAATTGCCTGCCGCCGCGAAGGACGATGCCGGCGGCTTCGGCGCGCCCGCACCAGCCTTGCTGCTTGACGATGCGCGCGGAGGCGACGGCGGCATTGCCAGCGACACCAGGCTGAGTGGCACGGCCAGCGGCAACGCCGCCACCAATGTCGCCACCGGCGCCAACATCATCCAGTCGGGATCGTTCGTCAATGCCTCGGGAGTGCCTATCGTGATCCAGAACAGCGGCGCGAATGTCCTGATCCAGAACGCCACCGTCATCAATCTGCAGCTGAAATGAACAGGCGCCTGCTGACCGCTTCCATGGCGCTGCTGGCGTCCGCGGCCTGCGCTCCGGCCGCCGCCATCGACCTGGCCGTCGGCGGCGCGCACATGCGCGTGCCGCTCGCCAGCATCAAACAGCTGCGCTTCATTACCACCATGCGCCAGCAGTTCGATTTCAGCTGCGGTTCGGCGGCGCTTGCCACCCTGCTCACCCACCACTACCGCGACCCGGTCAGCGAACAGCAGGTGTTCGAGGCCATGTTCATGCGCGGCGACCAGGCCCGCATCCGCAAGGAGGGCTTTTCGCTGCTCGACATGCAGCGCTTCCTCTCCGGCCGCGGCTACAAGGCTGACGGCTTCCAGCTGCCGCTGCAAAAGCTGGCCGACGCGCGGCTGCCGGCCATCGTGCTGGTGTCCGAGCACGGCTACCACCACTTTGTCGTGATCAAGGGCGTGGCCGGCGGCCGCGTGCTGGTCGGCGATCCGTCCAGCGGAACCCGCATGCTGACGCGCGAGGCCTTCGAGGCCATCTGGAGCAACCGCCTGCTGTTCGTTATCCACGGCGGCGCGGCGCCTGCGTTCAACAGCGCCGCCGACTGGCGCGCCGCGCCGCTTGCGCCGCTGGACCAGGGCCTCGGGCGCGGCTCGCTCGCCACGATGACCCTGCCGAAACTCGGCGCCGGTGAATTCTGAGGAGCACCACCATGCCAGGCATCCGAACTACATGCGCCGCCGTGGCGATGGCGCTGGCTGCGTGGCAGCCATCCTGCCACGCGCAGCAGCACGGCTTGCCTGCCGAACAGTGGACACCGGTCGATGCCAGCGTGCTGGTACAGGCGCGCGGCGGCTTCCGGCTGTCCTCCGGACTGGAACTGTCGCTCGGCATCGAGCGCGAAGTGTCGATCAACGGCAATGTCGTGTCGCGCACCAGCCTGCAGCTCACCGACCTCAGCCGAATGAGCGCGGAACAGGCGCTGCAAACAAGCGAAGCCCTGTCTTCCGTCAGGCTGGTCCAGAACGGCCACGGCAACATTTACGCCGTGGCCATGGCGCCGCAGACGCTGGGCGGGACCGTGATCCAGAACAGCCTGAACGACCAGCTGATCCGAACCCACACCGTCATCCATTCGAGCGTGAACAGCATGGGCTTGCTGAAGGTCCTCAATTTCCAGGATACCCTGGGCAATGCCCTGGCACGAGCGGCGGGCCCGCACTGAACGTTCACCGTTCCACGCGCGTTCCGACGCCGCTGCCGAACGCAAACGAACGCCCGCTTTTGGTTTACATTGGAGCTCATCCAACCAGCCGGGGGCCAGCATGCAAGCAGTTCCACTCGTCGAAACCACGCGCGGCTACCCCGCTACCGGCAACGTGGTCGAAAATATCCATCTCGGCTCGGTCGCGGTCGTCGACCTGCACGGCAAGCTGCTGTGGTCCGCGGGCGATCCGCACTACATGACCTTCACGCGTTCGGCGCTCAAGCCCTTCCAGGCCTTGCCCTTCATGCTGGCCGATGGCCCCGCCAGGTTCGGCCTGACCCGACCCGAACTCGCGCTGCTGTGCGCCAGCCATTCGGGCGAGGACAAGCACCTGCGCGCCGTCGAATCGATACTCGGGAAAATCGGGATGGACGAGTCGGACCTGGAGTGCGGCTGCGCCGTGCCGCTGTATTACGAAGCGGTCGGCATGGGCGCGCCGCAGGACCGCACATGGACCCAGCTCCATCACAACTGCTCGGGCAAGCACAGCGGCTTCCTGGCCTGGTGCCGCATGCACGGCGAGCCGACCGACAACTACATCAGTCCCGTCCACCCGCTGCAGCAGGCGATCCGCACCGCGCTGGAAGCCGAGACCGGGCTGTCCGGCATGCCCTCCGGGATGGACGGCTGCTCGGCGCCCAACTACGCGCTGCCGCTCTCGCAGCTGGCACACCTGTATGCGCGCCTTGCACAAGGCGGCCGCGATCCACGCCTCGGCAGCGTGATGGGCGACCTGTTCGATGCGATGACCATGCATCCCGACCTGGTGTCGGGCGAGGCGCGCTGCGACCTGCACTACATGGAAGCGGGAGCGGGCGACTGGGTCAGCAAGGTGGGCGCGGATGCGGTGCAAACCATCGGCATCCGCTCCGCCGGCATCGGCATCGCCATCAAGATCCTTGACGGTACGGGCCGCGCGCTGCACACCGCGACCTGGAGCGTGCTCGAACAACTGGGCCTGCTGGACGCGCGCCGCGCCGCGATGCTGGAGCAGTACCGCCGGCCCGCGCTGAAGAACGTGCGCGGCAGCGTCGTCGGCGACATCCGCGCCGCGTTCCGGCTGCACCCGCACGCCTAGCCGGCGCGCCGGCCAAGGATCAACCCAGCTGCCGGTTGCGCGGCGCGATCACGACATCCCTGCGGCCGCCTTCGTGGAACTGGTCGAACACATACATCGTGTCGGCATCGGGTGTCATGAAGACGTCGACGCCGACAGGAATCAGTTCCACCGCGCGTTCGCCCTCGACTTGCGCATAGAAGCGGGTGGCGCGGTTGTGCACCGTCAGCGTTTTGCCGTTCGACAGGACATAACTGCCCTTGTAGTACTTGAAGTCTTCGGAATCGAGCTTGTACTTCGTGGTCTTGCCGGGAACCGGCACCGAGGTATCCTCGGCGGGAGCGGCATGGGCGGCGAAGGCGAAGGAAGTGGCTGCCGCGAAAGCGATGGCGGAAAGTGTACGCATGATGTGATCCAATCTGATGAGTGGCATGAAGAAGCATGCGCGCAGCTCGCCAGGGGCTTGCAGCATAGCTGCAGCAGCGCGCGACCGTTTTGAAGCATCAGATCGTCATGGCTCTTGAAATGCATGACGACTGCGGCAAGTGTAGAAACAGCGCACGCATGCCGCCAGCAGATTGGGACCGGCTGCAAAAAATGCGGAACAGGCTGCAAAAAAGGGCGGATAAACGGGAGGTGAAAGAGGCGCGGCCGATGCCATGCGAAGGCGCCGCATGAAGCCGCCGTTGCAGCACGCATGCGGCCGCCGCGCAGGACGAAATCCGCCCCGCACGTGCGCCGCCGCGACTGCTTCAGGCGCTGCCGCTCAGCCGATCTTCAGGCTCTTGGGCTTGATGAGGATGTCGGTTTTCTTGCCTTCGTACATCTGGTCGAACATGTACATCATTTCCGAATCGCGAGCGACGAAGACGTTCTTGCCGGACGGGATCAGCTCGACCGCAGCCTGGCCGTCCATTTCGGCAAACAGGCGCTTGCCACGGGTGACGACAATCAGGGTCTTGCCGTTCGACAGCAGGAACTTGCCCTTGTAATCCTTCATCGTCTCGCTGTCGAGCTTGGGCCTCGGCGCCTCGCCCGGAATGACGACCGTGGTGCCGGTAATGGGCTCCTGGGCGATGGCAGGGGCGACGATTCCAAATGAAAGTGCAGCCGCGAGGGCGATGGCATGAATTGTGCGCATGATGGTTCCTCAGTTGAGTCCTCGAAAACACGCGCTGTGCCGTGCATGGGCCTGCAATCCTTCTTCCAGCGTGCGGTAGCGCGCAGCCAAAAAGCAGCAGATCGTCACGGCCGTGAATGCATGACGACTAAACCCAGTGTAGGCAATGAGTCACGGCTTGGCGAGGTCAATCGCCGGCCGGATCAAAAAATATCCGGCACGCCGCCACGCGCGCCGGTCAAGCCTCTATAGGTCGGTCGGCAGCACCAGCGTTTCCTTGATTTCTTCCATCACCACATAGCTTTTCGACTGGGCCGCACCGGGCAGCTGCAGCAGCATGTCGCCGAGCAGCTTGCGGTATTCCGCCATCTCGTGGATGCGCGCCTTGATCAGGTAGTCGAAGTCGCCCGACACCAGGTGGCATTCCTGCACTTGGGGAATGCGCAGCACCTCGCGCCGGAACTGCTCGAAGGCCGAGGCCGATTTCTGGTTGAGGGTAATTTCCACGAAGACCAGAAGCTTGGAGCCGAGCGCGGCCGCGTCGACCTTGGCGTGGTAACCGCTGATGACGCCGTCGCGCTCCATGCGCTTGACCCGTTCGATGCACGGCGTCACCGACAGGCCCACGCGTTCGCCCAGGTCCTTCATCGAGATCCGTCCCTCCTCCTGCAAGATTTTCAGGATGTGGCGGTCGAGCTTGTCGAGCATGCGGTTGGACTGCTTTTGGATTCTCATGAATATCCGCTGAATTTACCCATCAAAACGTGAACAAACACTAGCTTTATGCAAATACTATAGCGGGACTTCTGGAAAATCCATCTAAATCTACAAAGCGGAGCAAGCATGCGCATCGTGATCCTGGGCAGTGGCGTTATCGGCGTAACGAGTGCCTATTACCTGGCCAAGGCCGGGCACGAGGTCACGGTGATCGACCGCCAGCCGGGCCCCGCGCTGGAAACCAGCTTTGGCAACGCCGGCCAGATCTCGCCCGGCTACGCCTCGCCGTGGGCCGCGCCCGGCATTCCGCTGAAGGCCATGAAGTGGATGCTGCAACGCCACGCTCCACTGTCGATCACGCCGGACGGCACCACCTTCCAGCTGAAGTGGATGTGGGAAATGCTGCGCAACTGCACTTCCGACCGCTACAGCGTCAACAAGGAACGCATGGTGCGCCTGGCCGAGTACAGCCGCGACTGCTTCAAGATCCTGCGCGACGAAGCCGGCATCACCTACGAAAGCCGCCAGCGCGGCACCATGCAGCTATTCCGCACCCAGCAGCAGTTCGACAACGCCGCCAAGGACATCGACGTGCTGAAGGAATCGGGCGTGCCTTACGAATTGCTGACCCGCGACCAGCTCGGCTCGGCCGAACCGGCGCTGGCCAAGGCCGGCGGCAAGCTGGTCGGCGCGCTGCGCCTGCCGAACGATGAAACCGGCGACTGCCAGCTGTTCACCACCCGCCTGGCCGCGATGGCCGAGGCGCTGGGCGTCAAGTTCCGCTACAACACCCCGATCGACCGCCTGGCCTTCGCCGGCAACGCGGTCGCCGGCGTGCATTGCGGCGACGAACTGGTCAAGGCGGACGCCTACGTGGTGGCGCTGGGCGCCTACTCGACCGAACTGCTCAAGCCGGTGGTCGACATCCCGGTCTACCCGATGAAGGGCTATTCGATCACCGTGCCGATCGTGAACGCCGAAGCAGCCCCGGTCTCGACCATCCTGGACGAAACCTACAAGATCGCCGTGACCCGTTTCGACAACCGCATCCGCGTCGGCGGCATGGCCGAGCTGTCCGGTTTCGACAAGCGCCTGAACCCGCGCCGCCGCGAAACGCTGGAAATGGTCGTCAACGACCTGTTCCCTGGCGCCGGCAACACCGCCGAAGCTTCGTTCTGGACCGGCCTGCGCCCGATGACGCCGGACGGCACCCCGGTGGTCGGCCGCACCTCGATGAAGAACCTGTTCATCAACACCGGCCACGGCACCCTGGGCTGGACCATGTCCTGCGGTTCGGCGCAGTTGCTGGCCGACCTGATGTCGGCCAAGCGCCCTGCGATCCCGTTCGAAGACCTGGGGGCCGCCCGCTACGCCAGCGGCAAGACCAGCACCCGCCTGGACCTGGCCAACGCCTGATCGCGACGTGGCGCTGGCGCAACGGCGCCAGCATCCGGCCAAGCCGAACAATCCGTTCGGCTTTTTTTCCGACCAGACGAAAGGGATCGCCGTCCGCCGGGTAGCAGGCACGGCGGTTGCCGCATGATGTCGATGGGTATATGGTGGCCGATGCGGTCCGAAACGCCGGCGGGCCACGCTGGGCAACACATCGGTGAGTCGTCTCTAAATGCTGAGGGGAATCAAATCATGAGCACTAAGCCTACGATTGTTTTGGTACATGGTTTTTGGGGTGGAGCCGCGCATTGGAACAAGGTCATCGTCGAGCTCTCGCGCAAGGGCTATACGTCCATTTGCGCTGTTGAACTGCCCTTGACGTCGCTTGCGGACGATGCTGAACGTACGCGCAAAATGGTCGCGCAACAGGGAGGCCCGGTCCTGCTGGTGGGTCATTCCTATGGTGGCGCCGTCATTACGGAAGCCGGCGATCAGGCAAATGTGGTCGGCCTGGTCTATATCGCCGCGTTTGCCCCGGACGCCGGCGAGAGTCCGGGCGGAATTACCCAGCAACATATACCCGCTGCAGCAGCCAACCTGGCGCCCGACAGCGATGGCTATTTGTGGATCAAGCGCGAAAAATTCCATGAAAGCTTCGGCCAGGACCTGACTGCCGACGAAGGGCTGGTGATGAGCGTGACGCAGAAAGCCCCTCTCGCCAGCACCTTCGGCGACACCGTCACGAATCCCGCATGGCGAAAGAAACCATCGTGGTACCAGATCTCCAGCGACGACAGGATGATCGCGCCGGAGAACCAGGAACGCATGTCGGCGCGGCTCGGCGCCAGGAAGGTCATTACCTTGAAGGCAAGCCATGCTTCGCTCGCGTCCATGCCAGTCGAAGTGGCTGCATTGATCGACGAGGCGGCAACCGAGGCAATGAAGGGCTGACCCTCGATCCACCCACCGGAATCGCCCGGCGCTTGGATCCTATGATTCCTGTTCTAACGGAAATGGACGCAGCGAACCAAAAAGCTCATGCTAGGATTCTTGCATGCCGGTTCAGCCGGCAGATACTGCAAGACGTCGGGACGGGCCATGAAAAGTCAACGCGAACCGGACGACCTGCTGGTGATCAGGGTACAGGACGGTGACCGCTGTGCCTTCGACCAGCTCGCTGCGCGATACCGGGCGAAACTCCTGCGCCTGATCATGCGCACGGTGCACGACCCGGCCGACGCCGAGGACGTGCTGCAAGACACGCTGGTGCGCGCCTACCGCGCGATCGGCGCCTTCCGCCGCGACTCCGCCTTCTACACCTGGCTGTTCCGCATCGCCATCAACACCGCCACCGCCTTCATGAGCGGCAAGCGGCGCCAGATGGAAACCCGCGGCGAGACACCCGACTCCGGCAGCCCGGACGCCAATCCCGAACTGCAGGCCGACATCGTCACGCCGGAAGACATCCTTCAGGGCAAGCAGATGGCCGAGATCGTCGACCGCGCCGTCGCCAGCCTGGCGCCCGAGCACAGCGCCGCCATCACCATGCACGAAATCGACGGCCTGAGCTACCAGGAGATCGCCGACGCCCAGCTGTGCCCGATCGGCACGGTGCGCAGCCGTATTTCCAACGCGCGCATGGTGATCGCCGCCCGCCTGCACCCGCTGTGCCACCTGCATTGAGCTGAACGCCCGCTTGCGCCGCAGAGTGCTTGCAGGACGCGCTCCCGCGACCTCGTCGGATCGGTCCTACGACGCTGACAAGCAGCAAGTTCTCTCCTTGGGCTCGCTTCCCTGCCGTGCAGCCAGGCCACGAACATCGCGCTTTCTTTGAAAATTCGATAATAGCTAATTCCTATCGAAAACATTGCAATGCATAAATGAAAACTTTCAAAAAAGGTCCACATGTTACGCTTGTTACATCTGCGATCTCAGCCGAATGCGGTGCGACATGGGCAAAACGATGCACATACTGGAACTGGATAAACCGGACGGACGCAAGCTGGCCTTGTACAGCCGCACGCCGATCGACCACGTCGCCGGCGCACCCAGCCCGTTCGCGGAACCGGCCAACGCCAACCCGCACCTGCGCTGGCATCCGCTGCGCGGCGAGTGGATCACCTACGCCGCGTTCCGCCAGAACCGCACCTTCCAGCCGCCGCCCCAGTACAACCCGCTGGCGGTCACCACCGACCCGGCCGCCCCGACAGAACTCCCGCAAGGCAACTACGAAATCGCGGTGTTCGACAACCGCTTCCCTTCGCTCGCGCTCGACTCGCACGACCCGCCGCAGCTGACAGTGCAAACCGCGCCGGCGAACGGCAAGTGCGAGGTGGTCGTGTTCACCCAGGACCCAGGCTCTGCGCTCAACATGCTGGACCTGGGCCGCATCGAACTGCTGTTCCAGGTGTGGGCCGACCGCACCACCCGGCTGGCGCAGACCGGGCAGATCAAGTACGTGCTGCCGTTCGAGAACCGCGGCGTCGAAGTGGGCGTCACCCTGCACCACCCGCATGGCCAGATCTACGCCTATCCCTTCATGCCGCCGGTGCCGGCGCGGATGCTGTCGCAGGAACAGGCATTCTTCGAAAAGAACGGCCGCCCGCTGCTGCCCGACCTGGTGCGTAAGGAAATCGACGCCGGCGTGCGCATGATCTACCACGGCCCGCATGCCTGCGCTTTCGTGCCGGCCTGCGCGCGCTATCCGTATGAAGTGTGGGTCACGCCGATCGGGCAGGTGCAGGACTTTGCATCGCTGGACGATGCGCAGCGCGCCGACCTGGCGCGCGCGCTCAAGACCGTGCTGCTCAAGTACGAAGGGATGTGGCAGCGCCCCTTCCCTTACCTGATGGCCTGGTACCAGGCGCCGACCGACGGCAAGACGCATCCCGAGACCCAGCTGCATACGCAGTTCTCGCCGCCTTACCGCACCCGCGACCGCCTCAAATTCCTGGCCGGCACCGAGCTGGGCGCCGGCATGTTCGCCATGGACGCGCTGCCGGAAGAAAAAGCGGCCGACCTGCAAGCCGTCAACGTTACGCTGGAGGACTGAACATGCCCAATCCATCCACAGGCCACGACGTGGCCAACCGCGAGCGCGGCACCAGCGCCGACGAGTTCTTTGGCGGCCAGTCCTACGTGGAAGCATTCGCGCCCGGGCGGGTCAACCTGCTAGGCGAACACACCGATTACAACGACGGCTTCATGCTGCCGGTCGCCACGCCGCAAGCCACCACGGTCAGCATCGGGCACAACGACCAGCCTGTGTTCGAACTGTATTCGGCCACGCTCGGCTGCTCGGTCACCTTCCGCCGCGACGAAGCCGCGCCCAAAGGCTTCGCGCGCTATATCGAAGGCTGCATCCGGCTGCTGCAGGAGCGCGACGCCGACATTCCCAACCTGCGCATCCACGTCAACTCCAACCTGCCGCTGGGCAGCGGCCTGTCCAGCAGCGCCGCGCTGGAAGTAGCCACCTTGCGCGCGCTGCGCGAGCTGACCGGCTTCGAACTCAACGACCGCGACCTGGCGCTGATCGCCCAGCGCGCCGAAATCGAATATGCCGGCGTGATGTGCGGCGTGATGGACCAGATGGCGTCCAGCCTGGCCGACAGCGAACACATGTTGTTCATCGACGCGCGCACGCTGGAGACAAGGCTGCTGCCGGTCCCCGGCGGCAGCGAAATCATCGTGATCGATTCCGGCATGCCGCGCACCCTGGCCGGCAGCGCCTACAACGAGCGCCGCGCCGAATGCGAAGCGGCCGCCAAGGCGCTGGGCGTGGTGGCGCTGCGCGACGTCACCGACGTGGCAAAGGTCGAAGCGCTGCCCGAACCGCTGCGCAAGCGCGCGCGCCACGTAGTGAGCGAGAACAACCGCGTGCTCGAAGCATGCAAGGGCGTCAGCCCCGAACGCTTCGGCGAACTGATGAACGACTCGCATTTCAGCCTGCGCGACGACTATGAGGTATCGATTCCCGAACTGGACGAACTGACCGCGCTGCTGCGCGAATCCGACGGCGTACATGGCGCGCGCCTGACCGGCGCCGGCTTCGGTGGCGCCGTGGTCGCCCTGTGCCGCCCCGGCGTGGGCGCTGCTGCCGGCGCCGCCGTGGTGGCGCGCTTCAACACCGGCGGCGGGCGCCACGCCGCACTGCTGCTGCCAACCTGAGACCACGAGGACCCCATGACCGACTTCATGTATCCGCGGCCGCAACTGGTGCGCGACAGCTGGACCTCGCTGAACGGGACCTGGCTATTCGCCTTCGACGACGCTCACCGCTACCACCTGCCGACCGACCCGATCGAGTGGCCCCACCAGATCAAGGTGCCGTTCTGCCCCGAATCGAAAGCCAGCGGCATCGGCGACACCGGCTTCCACAAGGTGGTCTGGTACCGCCGCGAATTCGACGCCGGCGAAGGCGAAGGCCGCGTGATGCTGCACTTCGGCGCGGTCGACTACAGCGCGCGCGTGTGGGTCAACGACGTGCTGGTGGCCGAGCACGAGGGCGGCCACACGCCCTTCGCGGCCGAGATCACCAACGCGCTGCGCGGCGGCGGCCCGCAGGTGCTGACGGTGCAGGCGATGGACGACCCGCACGACCTGGCCAAGCCGCGCGGCAAGCAGGACTGGCTGCTGGAGCCGCACTCGATCTGGTACCCGCGCACCACCGGCATCTGGCAGTCGGTGTGGCTGGAGCGCGTATCGGCTACCTACATCCGCGCGCTGCGCTGGACGCCGTACTTCGACGGCTTCGAGATCGGCTGCGAAATCCTGGCGGCCGGCGACATCGAAGACGACCTCATGGTGGAAGTGAAGATCTGGCATGGCGACCAGCTGCTGGCCGACGACCTGTACAAGCTGCTCTGGGGCAGGAAAGCGACCCCGCAAAGATCGCGGCTTCCGACCTCGCGGCATCGACGATTCTGCGCAACGAAGATGCTGTGGAGTCAGAGCGCCCACCCTGCTTGATGCGAAGTCACGCTGCGGCTACCGCGGCCTAGCTGCTCGACACGGTGCGGTTTTCGGGTACACCGCACTTGCGCTCGGTGAACATCAACCGCGACCGCTTCATGCTCAATGGCCGCCCGTATCCGCTGCGCCTCGTGCTCGACCAGGGCTACTGGACCGACACCCTGATGACGGCGCCCAGCGACGATGCGCTCAAGCGCGACGTCGAACTGGCCAAAGCGATGGGCTTCAACGGCGTGCGCAAGCACCAGAAGATCGAAGACCCGCGCTACCTGTACTGGGCCGACAAGCTGGGCCTGCTGGTATGGGAAGAAATGCCGTCGGCCTACCGCTTCAGCGCGCGGGCGATCGAACGCTCGGTGCGCGAATGGATCGAGGCCATCGAACGCGATTACAGCCACCCCTGCGTGATCGTCTGGGTGCCGTTCAACGAATCGTGGGGCGTGCCGAACCTGACTTCGACCCAGGCCCACCGCAACGCGGTCGAGGCCCTGTACCACCTGACCCGAACGCTCGACGCCACCCGCCCGGTGATCGGCAACGACGGCTGGGAAGCCTCGGCCACCGACATCCTCGGCATCCACGACTACGAGGGCGACCCCGAGAAGCTGCGCGCCAAATACGAAGTGGCCGATCCGGTACGCACGCTGTTCGACCAGCGCCGTCCGGGCGGCCGCATCCTCACGCTGGACGGCTTCCCGCATCGCGGACAGCCGATCGTGCTGACCGAGTTCGGCGGCATCGCCTACGACAAGAGCAGCACCGTGGTGTATACCTGGGGCTATTCGCGCGCCAACAACGAACAGGAGTATGCCGAGCTCTACAGCAAGCTGCTGCAGGTGGCCAACGAGACCTTCATGTTCAGCGGCTTTTGCTATACCCAGTTCGCCGACACCTTCCAGGAGGCCAACGGCCTGCTGACGGCCGACCGCGTTCCCAAGATACCGCTTGAAACGATCAGCGCGGCGACGCGCGGCACACGCATTGACGTCACTCGAATCTAACCGAGAAACCACTATTGCCCCGCCAGGGCGAAAGGAAGTTTGGAATGCCTACTATTATTGTTTTTTGCCACCTGCGCTGGGATTTCGTGTTTCAACGTCCGCAGCACCTGCTGACGCGCCTTGCCAACCACTACAAGATCATCATGGTCGAGGAACCGATCCACCATGAAGGCGGCAATTTCCTGCGCAAGACGCAGGTGGCCCCTAACGTCACCGTGTGCCAGCCGCACACCAACATCGCCGCGTGGGGCTTCCACGACGACCAGATTCCCTCGCTCAAGCCGCTGCTGGCCAACCTGGTCTCCGAAGGCGAAGACCCGATCGTCTGGTTCTACACGCCGATGGCGCTGCCGCTGCTGCAGGGCCTGCACCCGTCGCTGGTGGTGTACGACTGCATGGACGAACTGGCCGCCTTCAAGAATTCGCCCAAGCAGCTGCTGCAGCGCGAAACCGCGCTGCTGGGCATCGCCGACATCGTGTTCACCGGCGGGCCCAGCCTGTACGAAGCCAAGCGCGAGCGCCACGCCAATGCCCACTGCTTCTCGAGCAGCGTCGACGCCGTCCACTTCCGCAAGGCGCTCAACCGCGACAGCGCGCACGCCTCGCACGACGCCATGCCGCACCCGCGCCTGGGCTTCTACGGCGTGATCGACGAGCGTTTCGACATCGACCTGCTGACGGCGCTGGCCGACGCGCGCCCGGAATACCAGATCGTGCTGGTGGGTCCGGTGGTCAAGATCGACCCGGCCACCTTGCCGCAGCGCGCCAACATCCACTACCTGGGCCAGCAGTCGTACGACGCGCTGCCGCAATTCCTGGCCGGCTGGGACGTGTGCTTGCTGCCATTCGCGCTGAACGACTCCACCAAATTCATCAGCCCGACCAAGGTGCTGGAATACATGGCGGCCGAACTGCCGATCGTCTCGACCCCGATCACCGATGTCAAGATGCCTTACGGCCACGTGGTGGCCATCGCCCACACCCATGAGGAATTCATCCGCGCCTGCGACGAAGCGATTGCGATGAACCCGGAACAGAAAGCGGCGATGGTCGACACCATGCGCGGCATCGTCGCCGGCACCTCGTGGGACGTGACGGTCGACCGCATGCGCAGCCTGATCGATGCGGCCCCGCGCGGCGCAAAGTCGAGCCGCCCGGCGCAGGCCTCAAGCGCGCCGCAGCAAAGCGCCAAGGGCGGCGCCGTCATCGACGCAACGGCCCAGCGTCCGCTGGAACCGGTCAAGGCCGTCATCATCGGAGCCGGACCGACCGGCCTGTCGGCGGCCTACCACTTGGGCTCGGACACCCTGCTCATCGAGCGCAATGCGACCGTGGGCGGCTGGTGCCGCTCGATCAAGGACAACGGCTTTACCTTCGACTACGCCGGCCACATCATGTTCTCCAACGACCCGTACGTGCTGAAGCTGTACGACGTGCTGTTGGGGTCCAACATCCACTGGCAGAACCGCGAAGCCTGGGTGTACAGCAAGAACGTGTTCACCCGCTACCCCTTCCAGGGCGCGCTGTACGGCCTGCCGCCGGCCGTGATCAAGGAATGCATCGTCGGCGCGATGGAAGCGCGCTTCGGCGACCTCAACGCCGTGCCGGGCGAAGCGCCGGGCCCCGCGGTCGACGACAAGTGCGACAAGGGCATGGAAGACTGCTGCGCCGACGGCACCGTGGACATCGCGAAAAGCAGCGCCAGCAAGCCGGGCGAAGTGAAGAACTTCGAGCAGTTCATCTACAAGGTGTGGGGCGCGGGCATCGCCAAGCACTTCGCGATCCCGTACAACAAGAAGCTGTGGACGGTGCCGCTGACCGAGATGGAGACCTCGTGGCTGGGCGGGCGCGTGCCGCTGCCTAACCTCGAGGAAATCATCGAAGGCGCGCTGGAACCGGTCGGAAAACCGATGGGACCGAATGCCCGCTTCGGTTACCCGCTCAAGGGCGGCTTCCAGGCGCTGATGAACGGCTTCCTGCCCCACATCCGCGGCAAGATCGAGCTGAACGCCAGCGTGGTGGAAATCCTGCCGAAGGAACACCTGATCGCGCTGGCCGACGGCCGCCGCTTCCGCTACGACGACCTGATCAGCACCATGCCGCTGCCGGAACTGATCAAGATGATCGGCGACGAAGCTCCGCAGGAAGTACGCGACGCAGCCAACGGCCTGAAGCACATCTCGATCCGCAACGTGAACATCGGCATCGACCGTCCGAACGCGACCGACAAGCACTGGATCTACTACCCGGAGGACACGATCTTCCACCGCATCTTCGTGCAGGGCAATGCCAGCCCCGAGTGCAATGCGCCTGGCGGCTTCGGCTTTACCTGCGAGATCTCGTACTCGCCGTGGAAACCGCTGCCGGTCGATGGCGACGCCCTGATCCGGCGCGCGATCGAGGACTGCATCAAGGTCGGCATGATCAAGGAGAACGACAAGATCCTGGCCGCGAACCTGACCGACATGCCTTACGCCTACGTGGTCTACGACCATGCGCGCGCGAAGAACGTGGAGACGGTGAAGCGGTGGCTGGAGCAGTACGACATCACGCTGGCGGGCCGCTACAGCGAGTGGGAGTACTACAACTCCGACCACGCCTTCCTGGCTGGAAAGAAGGCGGCGGAGAAGATTCGCGCAGCCGACGACGCACGGGTACGCAAGGCCGAGCTGTAACAGCTATGCGCCAAAGAAAAACTGCGCAATCCCTCGATGGGAGCAGCGCGTTTTTTTGTTTCAGTCCTGGTTCTACAGAATCAGTCGGGAATCAGCCGTGCGGACTTCAAGCCGCAGTCTTGCTATGGCCGAAAGGGCCGTGCTCAAATCAGCGATGGACGGTGCACCGAGGCAGAGGCGAACACCGCCATCCGGCGCTTCGGTATCGGCAGCGGTGGAAGATGGCGGCGTGACCAGCACGCCCAGCGCGCTTGCCGCATGCTCCAGGCCTTGTGCTTCAAGCCTCGGCATCGGCAGCCAGACGTGATAGCCCTGATGACCGGGTTCGCGCATCATCGCGCCCAGCATGGATCGCGCCAGTGCAAGGCGGCGATCCGATTCGTCCTGGATTGACCGGCTTACGACTTCAGCGGTTCCGTCGATCAGCCACTGTTCCATGACAGCGCAACTCAGTGGCGGCACCATGATCGCCGTCGCCTGCAAAGCTGCCTCGATGTGCGCGTACATCGGCTCCGGTGCGACCAATCCGCCGATCCTGAGCGCCGGGTTCAAGGTCTTGGACATGCTGTTGGCGTAGAAGGTTCGTTCAGGCGCCAGCATGGCGAGCTGCGGGAGCTTGCGGTCGGCGGCGAGCGTGTAAACATCGTCTTCGATAATCGCGATGTCATGGTCGCGGCACACAGCGACTATCGCCTCGCGCCGCGCCCGGCCCATCGTGGCCGTGGTGGGATTCTGCATCGTCGGAGTCACGTAGAGCGCGGCGGGACCGGGACGGCGCGCTGACAGCGCGCGATCAAGCGCTTCCGGGACGACGCCCTCTCCATCCATCGACACGCCTACGAGATGGGTTCTCTGGTGGCGCGCAAGTGCTATCGCGCCCGGATAGGTCTCCGCCTCGGTAAACAAGGTGCCGCCGGGCCCGCACGCCACCGATACCGATACCGCGAGGGAAACCGCATGATGCGCTCCGCCAGTCAGGACCACCGGCGGGGATCGGCATCCATGCCCAGCCTGGCGAACCAGCGCGCCAGCAGCCGGCGATGTTCGTCATGGCCGGCAAGCGGCGGGTAGTCGTTGAACATGCCCGAATCGACGCGCCTGGCGATCGCCATGAGCGTGCGGGCCAACAAGCGGTCACTCATCACCGCCGGCGGCGCGTTGCGGGACAGGTCGATGAGCGGCCCGCGCCGGGCCTGCGCCAGGGCCACGAAGGTACCACTGCCCTTGACGCTACGCACCAGCCCGCGGCGTTCCAGGATGCCGTAGGCCTTTGTCACCGTGCCCACACCTATCCCGAGTGTGTCGGCCAGGTCGCGGTGCGGCGGCAACCTGTCGCCTGTATGGAGTCGTTCCTCAAGAATGTCGTCGGCGAGTGCCGTCACAAGCTGATCCGAGGGGGCGACAGGACCCGCGGCAAGCCGTGGAATCCATGGAGATTTCAAACGCATATCGGAAATATCGCAAAAGTGTTTCGTGACACTTTATATGTTTACGTGAAGTGTATCAATCCATATACTCGAAGCTCGATTTCGCCATGAGGAGATTCCATGCCACTCGATTTTGTCCAAGTCGATGCCTTCACCCGCCAGCCGCTCTATGGCAACCCCGCTGCCGTCGTGTTCGATGCCGACGACATATCTCCGCAGACAATGCAGAAAATCGCGCGCGAGATGAATCTGTCGGAGACGGTCTTCATCCTCAAGCCAAGCACGCCGGATGCCGACTATCGCGTCCGCATCTTCACGCCAATGAATGAGCTGCCGTTCGCCGGCCATCCAACGGTTGCGGCAGCCCACTCCGTGCTGGCGCGTTACCCGGACAAGGCCAACGCCACCTTGCTGCGCCAGGAATGCGGCATCGGCATCGTGCCGGTCGAAGTCATCCGGTCCGCATCGGGCACCCTGTTGCGCATGACGCAGGGCGCCCCGGCCTACCGCGATACTGGGCTTACGCGCGAAACCGTGGCGCAGATGCTCGGCTGCGCCGAGTCCGACCTGGCCGACAGCCCGTTCGAGGTCGTGTCGACCGGCGCGCCCTGGCTCGTCGTCGAACTGTCCCGGTTCGAGGCCATCTCGAGGCTCGTTCCCGACCAGGGTTTGATCGCGCGCGAATGCAAGGCACTGCGTGCGGCTGGTTTGACGGTGTTCGTGGAGCGCGGCGACGCTGGTCCCGTGCGCATCCGTGTGCGGACCTTCGCGCCCGGCGAGGGCGTCGCCGAAGACCCGGTGTGCGGTTCCGGCAATGGCTCGGTCGCGGCTTTCATCGCGCGCCACAAGCATGCCGGGGAAGCGACAGGTAGCTATGTTGCCGAACAAGGTATCGAGATTGGCCGTGACGGCGAGGTCCACGCTTCATGGGAGCGCGAAGGCGAAGTCCTGCGCGTGCGCATCGGCGGCGAGGCAGCGGTGGCCGCCAGCGGCCAGCTGTACCTGTAAGTTTCGTCCGAGTCGGCATGGTTCCATCATTTTTGCGAGCCTTCAAAGGGCATTTGAGAAAAGGAAACACTTTATGGCACTGAAAAAAATCGGCCTGATCGGCGGCATGAGCTTCGAAGGCACGGCCGTCTACTACCGCAAGGTCAATGAGGCCGTGAACCGGCACTTGGGCGAGCTGAATTCGGCAGAGATCCTGCTGGATTCCGTAAACTTCCAGGACATCGTGGCCTTGCAAAAGTCAAACCGCTGGGCCGAAGCAGGTGCGCGACTGGCCCAGGCGGCACGTAACCTGAAGGCTGGCGGGGCTGAGTGCGTAATGATATGCGCGGTCACGATGCACCTGGTGGCAGATGCGGTTGAGGCCGCGACGGATCTACCCTTCATCCACATCGTCGATGAAGCTGCGAAGCGTCTCAAGGCGGCAGGCTGCAGCAAGCCTTTGCTGATCGCCACGCGCTACACCATGGAGAACGGCTTCTATTCTGCACGCATGAAGCCGCATGGCATCCACGTCATGGTTCCCGACGCCGATGACCGCACTCGGGTGCACAACATCATCTTTGACGAACTTAGCGTCGGCAAGGTGCTGGATTCGTCCCGCGATGTGCTGGTGTCCTTGATCGAAAAAGCCAGGGCCCAGGGTGCCGACTCCGTGATTTTCGGGTGCACTGAAATCTGCATGATCCTGGAAACGGACAAGTTGCCCTTGCCTGGGTTTGACTCCACGGCCATTCATGTGGAAGCGGCTGTGGAATTCTCCCTCGGTAAGCGGGTCGAATCCACACGTCAGCCAGGCTGAGACGAAATACCATCTACCCCCACGCGCCGACTGCGATCGGCATGGAATGTGCGGCTGCCATGCGGAATTTGCGGCGGCGGTCGCCCATCAGGTCCCGCAGGTCGGCCGCGCTCATGCCGGTCACTTCGCACAAACGGATGAACAGGTGGCCACTCAACGGCAAGCGGTTGTTGCGCACGTTGGTGATGATCGGCGTTTCGACCTGCAGCAGCTTGGCAACGCCGCGGTCGTTCTTCAGTTGGAGTTTCTGGATAACAGTGTCGATCAGCTTGTTCGGGTCGTACTTCTTGTTTGGCGTTGCGATTTCGGTCATTTATTTGCATCCGTAAGCGAATTAGTGCGGGCGTTAATTCAAGCCCGCAATTTTCTCACCAGCACTACTTGGCGCGCGTAGGAGAACGCCTTGTGCGCGAGTCGGACAGATGCGCCGTAGAGCTAACCCGACAGCACCACCCTTCGCACCGCCGACGTGCATACGCCATCGCTCGAACCTTATGTTCGTGTGCGCACATACCCCTCTCATCTGTACCGGCAAGCTGCCCTTTCACGCTCACACAAACGTGCGCCAGTGCCGCCGGCATGCTGGCAAATGAAGCGCCCGCCAAACAAAACCAATAAGGAGAGAAACATGGAAATACAAGTAAGCGAGGGTACGAGCTCCGCGTATGCGACGTCGTCGGCAGCCGCCGATGCATCCGGCGTATCCTGGCCCGCGATCTTCGCCGGCGCCGCGGCCGCTGCCGCGCTATCGTTCATCCTGCTGATCCTCGGCGTCGGCCTCGGCCTGTCATCAGTGTCGCCATACTCGTACACCGACAAGCCGCTTGGCGGCGCGGCGATCGCATGGATCGCCTTCATGTCGCTGGCCGCCTGCGCGTGAAATGGTCGAACATCCACACTGACGAAGTCCATTTCCGCGACACCGCGCACGGCATGCTGGCATGGGCTGTCGCGACGCTGGTGACCGTCGGCATCCTGGCCGGCGGCGCCAACGCGGTCCTGGGCGGCGCCATCGACACCGCTGCCTCGGCAACGCCGGCAATGGCCGTGGCGGGTGCTTCCGCTGGCGACAATGCGGACGGTGCAAACGACCCGACCGATTACTTCGCCGACATGCTGCTGCGTTCGCCGACTGGCGAAGCCGCCACCGATGCGCAGCGCGCCGAGATCAAGAAAATCATCATGGCTTCGGTAGTCAACGGCAGCATGACTGGCGACGACCGCAACTACCTGGCCCAGGTCATTGCCAAGCGCACCGGAATGCCCCAAGCGGACGCAGAGCGCCGCGCCGACGAGATCTACGCACGCGCCGCCAGGACTGCCGCCGACGCCAAGGCGAAAGCAATGCGAATGGCCGACGAGGCGCGCAAGGCCGGCGCCAAGGCGTCGCTGTGGATGTTCGTCGCCCTCCTGCTGGGTGCGTTCACCGCCAGCCTCGCAGCGACCTTCGGCGGCCGTAACCGCGACGACGAGCGCGTCATCGCCCGTGCGTAATATCTGACTATTCTGGAGACACCACCTTGACATCCTCCCCTTCGTGAACGGAAGCGGATTGCTGTGGTCTAATTTGCCCGGACACCTCGATAGGTGGACAATCCACCATCCGAGGAGATTTGCATGACAAGGCAACGCCGTAGTTTCGATCCCAGCTTCAAGCTTGAGGTCGTCAAAATGATCAAAGAACAGGGACTGAGTGTTCAGCATGTGTGCCAGAGCATGAGCATTGGTCCCACCGCCGTTCGTCGCTGGGTGGAGCAGTACGAATCCGAGCAGGCTGGCCAGTCAGGCATTGGCAAACCGTTGACGCCTGAGCAGCAACGAATCCGGCAACTGGAGCAGGAGAACCGCCAACTGCGAGGAGACGTAGAAATTTTAAAAAAAGCGTCGGCCTTCTTTGCCGCGAGCTGAAATGAGTTTTCGACTTATCGACGAGCTGCAAACGAAGGCCATCCCTGTCTCGCAAAGCTGCCGTGTACTGGGCGTTAGCCGTTCCGGTTCTATGAAGCTAAGCGCCGTGCTGCTGCGCCGGCGGTTTGCAAAGCGAGTGTCCATTTACGCGCAGCTTTCGTGGCAAGTCACCAGAGCTATGGCAGTCGCCGTATGGTGGCAGAGCTGTCAAATCGGGGCATTACGGCCGGTCGCTTCAAGGTTCGACGTTTGATGCGCCAGGCAGGCTTAAAACCCGTCTGGAAGCGCAAATTCATTCATACGACCGACAGCAAGCATGATCTGCCGATCGCCGCCAACGTACTGGCCCGCCAGTTCAATCCGGCCGCGCCAAATAAGGCCTACGTCTCCGACATCACCTACGGTACGCCCAGCCAGCGTAGCCCGCCTGCATTGGGGTGACGCTGCTTGAGCATGTTTGGAATGCAGTACCCGGCAAGTTTTTTTTTCGGGAATGCCCTTTCTCTGCTACGAGAGAAAGTGAGCCGAAGCGGCGGTGACTTGCTGACACTGGCAAGGTGACGTAGTCCGTGGGAAACGGGATTTGCGGCGAAACGGTTACGCCAAGATGAATCTCTAGGCTGAGCATGGGACGGTTGAGGAACACGAACCTATTAATCCGTACCTGAGGGTTGAAATGTCACCCCTGCCTACACCGTTTAACAGGCAGGGCGTGGATCGATTTCAGTTATACGTATGACCTGGAATCGCGAGTGCCGATCAGACATGTATGCTGATCGGCATGGGGTCATGGAGAGCGCGTAGCTAGACCATGACATCCGCGCCGACTTGCGGAAAGCAAGGATAAAGGCTGCGATAGGCAACCTCGCCCATGCGTTAAGTCCAGCATGTGAACTGGGGAAGGTTTGCGCAGATGCCAAGGGAGTGTGCCCCCGATGATGTGCAAGCTGGCGGAGCCCTCGTAGTAGTCCGAGGCCGGGAAATCCGGTCACATGGCGAAGGGGGGCAGTTTAAGTGGTTTGCTTGGTCGATTAACTGACCACAATGAGGTGAAGACCTTTGATAATCAGTGAAATGCAAAGCAAGCTGGCGACATGGTCAACGGAGAACAAAGAACGCAAGTTCGATCGCCTCCTGAGGCTGGTCGCCGACAGCGCCTGGCTTAGTGAGGCGGCTCGTATCACGCTGGCTTCCAGCGGAGCCAAGACGCCGGGCGTCGACGGTGTTGACAAGGTTCGGATGGAGGAGCATCTCCACGCTGAACTCGCGACGATCCGTTCCGAGCTGTTGGCGGGGGCGTACCACCCGCTGCCAGCACGACGTGTACTGATTCCGAAAGCGAACGGCAAAATGAGGCCGTTAGGCATTCCTTGTCTTCGTGATCGAATTGTGCAGAGGGCCATTCTGATGGTGATGGAACCGATATGGGAGAGTGACTTCCATCCGGCGTCATATGGATTCAGACCGGCCCGCAGTGTGCACCACGCGATACGTACCGTGAAACTTCAACTGCAAGATAGTGGTACGGAAAATACCGCAGGCCGTTGGGTGATCGAAGGTGATCTCGCCAGCTACTTCGATACCGTACATCACCGCTTGCTTATGAAGGGGATTCGTAAGCGTATTGCTGATCAGCGCTTGCTGGCACTGCTCTGGAAATTCATCAAGGCAGGATGCGTTGATCACGGTCTATTTCGAGCAGCAAGCGAAGGCGTTCCACAAGGCGGGGTAATTTCACCATTGCTTTCCAACATCATGTTGCATGAATTCGATGCTTGGATGGAGAAGAATTATCTTAGCAAGAAAGTGCGCCAAGACCGGGGGGCGTGGAACTTCAGCATTCTCAATCGGCGGCCCATTGCCGTGCGGGAGAATCGGCAGTGGATACCTGCAATATCGTACTGCCGTTACGCTGATGACTTTGTGGTAGCCGTCAAAGGGACCAAGGCGCATGCGGAAGCCGTACGCGAAGCGTGTCGTGGGTTTCTGGAAGGCCAACTCAAACTAACGCTGAACATGGAGAAAACCCATGTTACGCATGTCAACGATGGCTTCGTATTCCTCGGCCATCGCATCATCCGTAAGCGAGGTCCACGCGGTCGCATGCGGCCTGTCAGCACAATACCGTGGGAGAAGTACCGACGCTTTGCCGAGAAACTGGTCAAGCAACTGTCAGGCGATTATGGTGCAAACCGGATGGATGTCGTGGAAAGCCTGAATCGGCAACTTGCGGGATGGGCGAACTTCTATCAGTACACCGACTTTACAGCCACCATGTTTAGCAAGCTGGATCGCACTGTCTTCTGGAAATTTGGGTATTGGCTTGCGCGTAAGTATCGACGGGGCTTCCCGTCACTAATGCGCGACCATGTCTGTGAACCAGAACCGGGGCAAGCAAAGACATGGGTAGTAGAAGGTCGTAACAGTCGTGGCTGGTATGGAGCGATAGCGCTTCGGCGCCTCATCACAAGCCGTAAGGGGCAATTCAGATGGCGGACCTCGTCGGAAAATCCGTACATCGTGCGCGACGTAGCGCGACGAACGATTGAGTCGCGATACGCCGATGTTGCCTTTGCTATGAGCAGCACTTAAATGGAGAGCCGGATGCACTGAAAGGTGCAAGTCCGGTTCGGAGAGGAGAGGCAGGGAAATAGTTCGACTACGCCCTGCCTCTTACTCTACTCCGGACCGGCGCCGGCTGGCTATACCTGGCGGTGGTGATCGACCTGTTCTCGCGCAAGGTGGTCGGTTGGGCCATGGCACCGAACATGCCAGCCAAGCTGGTTTGCGATGCTCTGCACATGGCGGTTCAACAGCGGCGGCCGGGCGAAGGATTGATCGTTCATTCAGACCGCGGCAGCCAGTACGCCAGTGCTCAGTACCAGGCGAAATTGGCCAGCCACGGCTTCATCTGCAGCATGAGCCGCAAAGGGAACTGCTGGGACAACGCCGTCGCCGAACGCTTCTTCCTGAACCTCAAAATGGAACGCGTGTGGCAGCGAGAATACGCCAACCACGCTGAGGCCAAGATCGATATCGCCGCCTACATCGTCGGCTTCTACAACAGCGAACGTCTGCACTCAGTTCTGGGCAATCTGCCGCCCTCCGTCTACGAACGGAACATGGCAGCAAAAAAACCTATCGTTGTGTCCGAATTTACTTGACCACCACAGATTCCCACTGCTGGCGTCTGATGCCCCAGACGGAAGCCGGACTGAAACGAGCCCAGCTTCTTATTCAATCCGCAGGATATCTTTCGACCTCGCCGATGGCGACTGCGGCTTGGAAAAAGCGGTACTGATGAATCATGCCCCAGCGCGTAATCGCTTACTGCGGCACTTGTAAATTTTGACCGTGAAACAACAACAAAGTTCAACACATTTTCTCAGTTGAACGGCTGCGGGCGCTACGCGCCCGACTCCTTTCACTCCCTGCCCTGAAAGACAGGGTTTCTTGGAGCAATTCTAATGAAATCGATCCTCTTGTTTCTGCTCGGCGTACCTATTCCCATCATCATTCTCATCGCCCTGATCACCTGATCTGAGAACGTGTCAAAGAAACCCGGCGACGCATTTGGTCGGGCATTCGTTCATGTTGCTGCGGCACGGCGGCCCTCAGCCCTGCGGGCTCGCCGACATATGCCTGCAATATCCTTCGAGGCTTTCCGGCAGGTCGGGCGGGCAGGCGCCGCACAGGCGGTTGCCCGGAACGGCGTAGTCGATGAATTTCGGATACGCAAGCTTCAGGTTCGCCATGATTTCCTTGAACTCTTCCAGCGACTTCGCTGTGCCCAAGCGAGGGTTGCGAGCCTTTTCCTGCGCGATCGACGACACGTGGCGGCCGGTGTAATCGTGGGCAGGATATACGAGCACATCGTCATCCAGCGCGAACAGCTTGTCGCGCACGCTCCGGAACAGGGTTGCGGCGTCGCCGTTCTGGAAATCGGTGCGGCCGCAGCCGTCAATCAGCAAGGCGTCGCCGGTGAACACACGGTCGCCAGCGAAGTAGGCGAAGTGACCGTCCGTATGTCCTGGCGTGTGCAAGGGCTTGAGGGTGATGCTGCCCATCTGCAGTGTTGCGTTTTCCTTGAGCGGGACATCAGTGCAAGGCAGCCGGTCGAAGGCTGGCGTGACGATCTTGCATCCGACCGCCCGCTTCAGTTCAAGCGCGCCGGTGATGTGATCCGCATGGATATGGGTATCGACCGAGTAAGCCAGCGTGAGGCCGAGCTGGCGCACCTTGGCAAGGTCGCGCTCGACCATCGAGATGACAGGGTCGATAAGCAGGGCCTGGCCGGTGGTCTCGCACCCGAGCAAATAGGTGTAGGTGTCCGACAGCGACTCGTGAAGTTGCTTGAAGATCATAATTATCTCCTCTCCTGGTGCCATCTGCTTCATTATGCGCCGCCGCTGCGTGTTTTTCCCGGCTGGCGCTTACCAGGCGAAGTTGGGATCGAAGCGACATCCGGCTCAATCGCGGACTTGGGAGCGGCGCAAATTTTTTCATACTTATCAGAATCTTTGCTATAATCTGCGGCTTCGCGAAAGCGAAGATGCAGGAGAGATGGATGAGTGGTTGAAGTCGCACGCCTGGAAAGCGTGTATAGGTTCATAGCCTATCCGGGGTTCGAATCCCCGTCTCTCCGCCAAGGTTTCATAAGGCCTCCTTCGATGGGGGCCTTTTCATTTGCGCTATAGATTTAACCTGCGCTATTAGAAGCGGTGTTTCCGCTCATATCCAAGAAGTTCCCAACTGCCAGGTCTCGCCACGGATCGATGAAGTTGCCGTTGTGCCAAAAGAACAACGGTGCAAAGAAGCATCGTTCATCCAACAAGGGAAGTACCGCCCTCGGCGTGGTTGGCATGGCTGGCCCACAGTAGCGAAAGAGGTGAATTTCTGTCAACCACTCTACGAACCGTTCTCGGTACTCGTCCGGGTCTGACGGAACTGCATCTTTCTCCTCTCCTTCTGCTTCATCGTCACCGCGTCGAAACCAGGTGAAGATATCGCTTTCGCAAAAATGAAGCACGCGCCAATCGTCGACGAATGAGTCGTCAGGAACCCAGTGGTCCATTGCGTCCTTGATGTCGTATGCAACGAGCAGCCCTGACTGATACGATGTTTCGCTCGCGCGGTTGAGCTTGGCTTCACAAGCAACCTGATGCCAGTTTTCGAAACCTTTTGATTTTGCGACCTGCTCAAGCGCCTCATGATGCATGAGGTTGGTTGAACGTTTCAAGGCACGCGCTTCTTGTTTCCACTTGCCGAAGATTGCTGAGGAAAATAGATACTGAGTCTGCATGAGATACTCCTTCCATGCGGTATGTCCAGCGCCCACTACCGAATCCCGCTGCATATTCCGCCGAAACTGGACACCTGTTCCGCCGCAAACTGGACAGTCGTTCCGCCGCAAACTGGACACTCATTCCAGCGCAAACTGGACACTTGGTCCAGGCCAAACTGGACACTTGAGGCGATGCGGCGCGGGGTCGAGCTTGGGTTTTACTCCTGTTGGTGGGTACTTGTCAAACCTGCACGCTTTTTCCGCATTGATTCTCCTTTCAAATTGAGATGATGGGCGTTGTGGACCAGGCGGTCGAGGATCGCGTCAGCCAAGGTCGCGTCACCGATGGCGGCGTGCCAGTGCTCGATGGGAATTTGACTGGTGACGATCGTGGAACGGACCCCGTGCCTGTCGTCGAGTACTTCCAGCAGGTCGCGCCGGTGCACGTCGTCGAGCACGGCAAGGCCCCAATCGTCAATTATCAAGGTGTCGATTTTGGCCAGTTGCTTGAGCAACTTGCTGTAGCGGCCGTCTGCACGGCCGATGCTCAGCTCATCGAGCAGGCGCGGCAGGCGCACGTAATAGGCGCTGTACCCCTGGCGGCAAGCCTGGTGCGCGAGTGCACAGGCTAGCCAGGTCTTGCCCACGCCGGTGGGGCCGGTCAACAGCACGTTCTGATGGGCAGTCAGCCAGTTACCGTTCAGAAGGCGCTGGAACAAGGGCTTATCAAGGCCGCGCGCATGGCGGTAGTCGATGTCTTCGGCAGCAGCATTCGGTTTGAGCTTGGCGCGTTGCAGGCGCAGCGCCAAGGCCTTGCCATCGCGTTCCGTGGCTTCATGGTCGATCAGCAGGCCGAGCCGTTCATCGAAGCCGAGATGATCCAGATCCAGCCCGCTCTGCTCGGCGAAGGCACGCGCCATTCCGAACAGCTTGAGGCGGGTGAGTTTGTCATAGGTTGGGTGATTCAACATGGTTGTTCCTTGGTGGTGGCTGGGCGCTGGCAGCGCTCAGTCGAATCTGAAATAAACGGTTTATACTGTTTAGTTAATAAATCAATGGAGATGATTCGATTGGTAGTAAGCCGCGCCACGCAGGTTCTCGTGCTCGGGCAGATCGAGCGTGCGTTGCGCAGTGAGCGGCTCGAGATCGAGGCCATTCTTGAGGATCGACTGCACGCTGGACCAGCTCACCGCGTTGTGTTTAAGCGCGCGTGCACAGGCCGCCTCCAGCCGCGCGATGCCATACTTCTGCCCGAGTGAGAGCACCCCCAGGCAACTGCGGAAGGCCTGCTGGGGATGGCGCCGCTGATGCAGCAGGCGCTCAACCAGCACCGAGCAGCGTGGGCCGATGGCGGCTGCGCGACTGGTCAGGGTTTCGGCATTCCAGCCAGCGACCTCGCGGTGCGCCGCCGGCATGTGTGCGTCAATTGTGGTGTGACGCCCTTTGAAAGCGCAGTACGCATGGCTGGCGATGCGCAGCCCGCGCAGAAAGACTTCGACGGTGTTCGTGGTGGCGCGCACGTCCACCTGGACACGGGCGTGCTGACACGGCACCGAGTAGTAGTGGCCGTCGAGCTCGACGTGGTAGTCGACGCCAACACGTGCCACCTTCCACTCGGCATATTCGTAGCCCTGTTGCGGGAGCGGGCGCAGTGCGGGCTGGTCCATCTCGGCGAAGGCACTGGCGCGGCAACCCGGCAACTTCTTGAAGGGACGCTGGTTCAGGTCGGTGAGCAGCACTTTCAGTTCACGATTGAGTTCATTCAAGCTGAAGAAGCGCTGGTGACGCAGTCGGGCAAGCACCCAGCGCGTCACCACCAGCACGCCGTTCTCGACCTTGGACTTGTCCTTGGGCTTGCGGGCCCGCGCCGGCAGGACGGCGACGCCGTAGTGGTCTGCCAGGTCGTGGTAGGTGGGGTTGATGTCCGGCTCGTAGCGCGACGCCTTCGATACACCGCTGCGCAAATTGTCGGGCACCCACAGTTCGCTGCAGCCTCCGTAAAAGTCGAGTGCACGCACGTGGCTGCCAATCCAATCGGGCAGCTGCTGGCTCCAGGTGGCCTCCAGGAAGGTGTAATTCGATGCGCCCAGCACGGCGACGAAGATCTGCGCTTCCCGTATCTCGCCCGTGCTGCCATCGATGACGCCAACGGTCTGGCCGGCGTAGTCGATGAACAGCCGTTCACCCGGCGTGTGGGTCTGACGCATCGACAGCGTCAGGCGCTGGCGCCAGCGGCGATAGTGGTCGCAGAAGGCGCTGTACTGGAAGCCTTCGGTCTGCTCGGCCTTGTATTCCTGCCACAGCAGCTCCAGCGTGACGCCCTTGCGGCGCAGCTCCCGATGGACCTTGGGCCAGTCCGGTTCGGCGCGCTGCACCGACGACGGTTCGCTGGGCGGGAACAGCGCCCGCTCGAGGGCTGTGTCGTCAAGTGCTCCTGGTAGCGGATAGGTCAAGCCGGCCAGCTTCGCGCGGGCCAGGTAGTCTGACACCGTGGTTGGCGATACTTTGATGATGCGGGCGATTTCCCGCTTGGAACGCCCGTGCTCGAAATGGAGCCGCAGGACTTCATGGATTTTGCGCATGGATAACCTTTTATTGGTCAAGCAACCCTCCGGAAAAAATCCGGCAGGTTGCCACAGTTATCCCCTTGCTACACGCCTCTTCAGGCCGCTTCAAACTGTCAAGTTTGGAGCGGAATCACTGTCCAGTTTGCGCTGGACTGGGTGTCCAGTTTGGCGCGGAATGCGTGTCCAGTTTGCCGTGGAACGAGTGTCCAGTTTGGCGTGGAATGGGTGTCCAGTTTGCCGCGGAATACGCAATCCCGCAGTAAAGAGGACTCTCAAGAGATATTTGGAATGATCGTCCCGTCCGGGTGCGCAAGGTGGGCTGCCAGGCCTCGATCCGGCCATTTGATAATGTTACCGATTCGCGCCGCATTGGGCAAGCACGAGATCGTCAACGTAGAGGCTTCACTACTTCGGGCTTCCTTCGATATACACGGTCGGTTAATCGACTATCGACGTGAGACAGTAACGCCCTTGCGTGTTCAAGCGTCGCAGCATCGCTTGCGCACTTGGCACGTAGGTCGTGTTCGGTGAAGTGAGCTTCGACTTTGGTTTCGGAGAGAACACGCTTCATGAAGCCACGCCACATCGAGTCCCATCCACCGGCACGGCCCGTCGATTTGTCGAAATAGCATTCGCCCTTTCGCGTGCAAAAGAGGTATGGCGAGATCTGAACCGGTCTGACGGTTTTCGCCGCATCGACGGTGGCGCGTAGCTCCTCCGACCATTCGATCACTAATCGTTTTCCAGTCGAATTCTTGGTCTTGTTCGGCGTGAAGTGAATCCCATCGTCTTTGATGTCGGACATCGTCAACCGAAGGAGATCGCCGCGACGCATTCCAGTAAGTAGTTTGACCCGGATGTAGGCCTGGACTGCTTTCACGCTTCCCGCGATGCGACGAGACGAGAGCGAAAGGCACTCCACTACTTCCCAATCTTCGACGTATCGAGTACGCGCCTTCTCGCCTGACAGCCGCACCTGTCCTTTGAACGGATGGAGGTCAATGTATCCCCACTCAACCGCTTTCGTAAACGCGTGAGACAGTACTTCGACCTCGCGCTTTGCAGATGTTTTCGCCGTGCGCTTTTCGATGTACTGGTAGATGTGCCTCGGCTTGAGATCAAGTAGCCCCATATCGGCAAAGACGGCGCGTAGTGGCCTGACCGCGATGCGGTTGTGCGTTTGCGTGGACACTTCTTTGGTCGGAACAACCTCCAACATGTATCTGTCGAGTAGTGCGCCGATAGTCTTTGCAGTCTCCAAGGCACCGATGCGATCAGCCCATACCTTGTAAGCTTCGGGTAACGAACTGCCAAGTCGGAACGTACGCTTTCCATCCCAGGATGCCTCACTCCCGATTGGGACTTGATAGTAATAGGCTCCGTGATCGAATCTCCATCGCATCGGCAATCCGCGGTTCTCAGGCTTACGTGCTCGTGGCATTTAACGCTCCCCAATTTGGTTCTACGGGCTTTGGTGCTCTAGTTCCGGCGGCCGCACCGAAAATCTGATGGACATGCGAACGAAGTACTGCAACGCTTCCGTCCGGCCTCTTGCGATGTTCAATTCCCATCGCGCGCAGCACACGCAACTGCGCTGAGGACTGCACTCGATTGGTCAGCCCGTGTAACTCGTCGCGACTCAGGAACATGGAAAACATGGTGGACATGCTCATTCGCCACCTGCATTTCCGTGACAAGTCACGATAAATTCACTTGCCTTGTCAATGAAGGGATGCTGCAAGCGTTTAGGCGTTCCGCTGCGATGAAGCTTCTTGAGTACGGCTTCCGCGTCGCCCTCTACTTCCAGCATGACGTTTAGCAGCGGGCCGTAGGCAGTGGCGGCATATCCAATCAAATGTTCATAACTGATTTGCGCTTGACGTTTGATCGTCTGGATTCTGGTCATCTCGTTCTGAACCCACGCAAGGGCTCTGGGGTAGCATCCAACAACGTAGCGGCCTGGCTCCAACACAACCTCCCACGGGATCACCCGGTCGACATTGTGAAGCTCCACTTCCCATCTAACCCAGGGATGCCAGAGTCCGCCAAGCTGCATCCCTTTTTCGTAGACCCTAAGCATCTTTCCGTTCTTACGCTTACCAACGTAAAACGTTCGCCCGTGACCGTCAGGTTCGATCCAATTACCGTTCTGATTGCACGACGGAGCATTGCCGCCAGCGGTGAAAATACCCGTTCGATAGCAGTGGACGGCATGGTCTACCGTGTGAATTCCTTCGTAATCATCGACTGCTCCAT
>NZ_QYUP01000007.1 GCF_003590855.1 Massilia cavernae | reverse complement strand
GGAACGCACGACAGTGCGGCTAACAAGGGGAGTAGAAAACGCATGGAAGAAGGTCTCGCAGATGAAATTGAATCGGAACAACTGCGAGACGATACCAGAGTCGCGTGCAAAACGCTGTAATTACAGGGCGATCCCGCCCGCTGGCTTGCGCACGTGCGCCGCTTCCAGCGCGCGCTCGCGCGACAGGTAGTGCAGCGACAAGGTCAGCAGCACGGCGGCCACCGTCAGGCCCAGCACCAGGCCGATCCAGTAGCCGCTGGCGCCCATCGGCGCGGCCGGCGTCCACGGGAACCATTCCGGCGCACGGCCAAGGATATACCCGAGCGGCAGCGAGAAGCCCCAGAACGCCAGCAGCTGGATCTGCATCGGCTGGCGCGTGACGCGGTAGCCGCGCAGCGCGCTGGCGGTGGCGACCTGGGTCGCGTCCGACAGCTGGAACAGGGCGGCGAACAGCAGCAGCTGGGCGCTCATCTCCTGCACCGCCGGGTCGCTGGTGTAGGCGCGCGCGATCTCCCAGCGGAACAGCGCGATGAAAGCGGCCGACAGCACGCTGAACGACACCGCCATGGCGGTGCCGACCCATGCCGCGAAACGGGCGCGCTGCGGGTCGCCTTCGCCCAGCGCCTGGCCGACGCGGGTGATCATGCCGATGCCGAAACTGAGCGGCACCATGAACACCAGCGCCGAGAAATTCAGCGCGATTTGATGGGCCGATACCTGCACCACGCCAAAGCGCGCCACCAGCAGGCTGATGGCGCCAAACGCGCTCGCTTCGGCAAAGTAGGTGATCCCAATCGGCACGCCAAGGCGCAGCATGCTGCCGATCTCCGGCCAGTTCGGCCACTCCCAGTGCGTGAACGGGAAGGTCTGCCGGTAGGCGGGGGCGATGCGCATCCAGGCGATCATCGCGGCCAGCATCAGCCAGATGCCGCTGGCGGTGGCGATCGCGCATCCAAGCCCGCCCAGTTGCGGGAAACCCCAGTTGCCGAACACCAGCAGCCAGTTGACGGCGATGTTGTACAGCAGGCCGAGGATGGCAATCACCATCACCGGCTTGGTGGCGTTGATGCTGGTGGTATAGCCGTACAGCGCGCGGTAGCAGCCGAAGGCGGGCATGCCGAGGCTGATGATGTGGACGAAGATGGCGGCGCGGTCGGCCACCGCCGTCTCCAGCCCCACCTGGTAGAACAGCAGCGTGGACAGGTTGGTCAGCGCCCCGGCGACCATGCCCACGCCAAAGCCTTTCCACATCCCCTGGCGCACCACGTGCGGGATGCGGCCGAATTCGCCGGCGCCGGTTTCGTGGGCCACCACGGTATTCATCGCCATCATGGTGCCCATCACGGTGACCAGCATGATCGACCAGACCGAGGTGCCGATCGATACCGCCGCCAGTTCGAAGGCGCTGACGTGGCCGGTCATGGCGACGTCGGCCACGCCCATGCCGACCGTGGCCAGCTGGCCAATGAGCATCGGCCAGGACAGGCGCCACAGCGCGGACATTTCGGAGCGGGCGGAGTAGTCGGTACGGATTCGGATCTGTTGCATGGAAGCGGCGGCGGGCGAAACCGTCAATTCTAACGGCTTTGCACGCTCTGCGCGACGCCGCCGAGCACCGCGAACATCGCCCCCGAAGCGTGCGCCTCGCCGCGCCGGTGCGCAGTACGATTGCGGAAATCGATTCCGGAGCGCCGACCGTGGAATACAAGGACTATTACCAGACGCTTGGAGTCGAAAAAACCGCGTCGCCGGAGGACATCAAGAAAGCCTACCGCAAGCTGGTGCGCAAATACCATCCCGACGTCAGCAAGGCGAAGGACGCGGATGCGAAAACCAAGGAAATCAACGAGGCCTACGACGTGCTGGGAGACGCCGAAAAGCGCGCCGCCTACGATGACATGGGGCGCGGCTACCGCCACGGCCAGCCGTTCGAGCCGCCCGAGGGCTGGGGAGGCGGGGGCGGCGGCTACCATTTTGGCGGCGGCGACGCCAGCGATTTTTTCTCCGAGCTGTTCGGCCGCGGCATGCGCGGCGGTGCGCGCGGCGGCGCCGGCTTCAAGATGCGCGGGGAGGATATCCACGCGTCGATCACCATCACACTGCAGGACGCCTACAACGGCGCCTCGCGCACCATCACCATGCGCGTGCCCGAGCGCGATACCCACGGCCGCATTACCACGCGCGACCGTTCGCTCAACGTTACCGTTCCCAAAGGCGTGATCCCCGGCCAGCAGCTGCGGCTGGGCGGCCAGGGCCACGCAGGCGCCAACGGCGGGCCGGCGGGCGACCTGTTCCTTGAAATCCAGTTCCAGCCCGATGCGCGCTTCCGTGTCGAAGCGCGCGACGTGTACGAAAACGTACCGGTGGCGCCGTGGGAACTGGCGCTGGGCGCGCAAATCGATGTGCCGACCCCGTCCGGTACGGTGCAAGTGACGGTGCCGCCCGAGTCCCAGCCGGGGCGCAAGCTGCGCCTGAAAGGGCGAGGCATTCCCGGCGCTACGGCGGGCGACCTTTACCTTATCCTCGACGTGGTGCTGCCGCCTGCCAGGGACGACAAGGCGCGCGAGCTGTACCAGCAAATGGCGCGTGACATGGCGTTCAATCCGCGCGCCGGTATAGGAGGCTGAACAATGACCCAGGCAAACCTCGTTACCGCCGTCGTGCTCGATGAAGTGGCGCTGACGCTCGATGAACTTGCCCAGGCGTGCGGCGTGGAGCCGGCATGGGTAGTCCGTCATGTGGCTGGAGGCGCGCTCGGCAGCGACACCACGCTGGAGGTCGCTACCTGGCGCTTCGGCAGCGGCGACCTGCGGCGCGCGCGGCGCCTGTTGCGCATCGAGCGCGATTTCGACGCCGGCGACGAGCTGGCCGCGCTGGTGGTCGACCTCAGCGACGAAGTGCGCCGGCTCAGGGCGCGCCTGAACGCACTGGGCGGTTAGGCCCGGATGCCAGCCCGCATCCGGGCGACGCACTTGGCGGATGCCTTTTACACTATGGCTGACAGGACGTTCAACAAAAAATGGGGGCGACGATGAAAAGTGGACATCCGCTGAAAGGCAAGCTGGTGGGCATGCTGATGACCGACGGCGTGGAGCAGGTCGAGTACACCGCGCCGCGCGAGTTCCTGGAGCAACGAGGCGCTACCGTCATGCTGCTTGCGCCGAAGGAAAAGGGCGAGCACGTGCAGGGCATGAACCACAAGGACAAGGGCGACAGCTTCACGGTCGACCAGCATGTGCGCGATGCGAATCCCGCCGATCTCGACGCGCTGGTGTTGCCGGGAGGTTCGGCCAACGCCGCCAAGCTGCGCCAGAGCAAGGAAGCGATCGAGTTCATCCGCAAATTCGGGCAGGAGGACAAGCCGATGGCCGCGATTTGCCACGGGCCGCTGGTGCTGATCGACGCGGGGCTGGCAAAGGCCACCAACCTGACCAGTGCGGCAGATGCCGCGGAGGAACTGCGTGGCGCCGGCGCCGAGTGGGTCGACCAGGAGGTCGTGATCGCCGACCGCCTGGTGACAAGCCGCGGGCCGAAGGACATTCCGGCGTTTAACGATGCGCTGGCCAAGGAGCTGATGGTCAGTTCCCAGGTCGCGGACCTCGGTCCTTCCTCATAGCGCCGTTGGGACGACGGTAAGCGCACAACGGCGGCCGAGGCCGCCGTTTGCTCGTGCGCGTACTGCCTTATGCCTTGCGACGGTGCACGGCAGCCATGGTACTCGCTGGTCGTCGATGCCCTCAACAACGTCCGGCGGCGCAAGCTCGACGATGTAAAGTTTCCCGACACAGCCGCCCCGGCGCTGCTACGGGCGTTTCGGGATTTAACGAATCGGTGGATTGTCGTTCACAGTCGAGTTATCCTGAGTGTGCTCATCAGAACAACAAACAAGGCGCGCCGTGTCCAACGATCCCCAATCCGATCCCCAGCAGCTGTGGACCTGGCTGCAGGCCGCCGCCCGGCGCGATGCGAAAGCGTTCCGTTCGCTGTACGACGCTACTTCACCGAAACTGTTTGGCTTCGCGCTGCGTATATTGCGTAAGCGGGAGCTGGCGGAGGAGGCGCTGCAGGAATGCTTCGTCTCGGTCTGGAACAATGCCGGCACCTATGATGCGCAGCTTGCCGCGCCAATGACCTGGATGGTGACGATCGTGCGGAACAAGGCACTGGATATCCTGCGCCGCAGCGGCGAGGCGGCGGACCTGGCAGCAGGGCAGTTCGACAGCGAGGTGATCGACGCGCTGGAGAATCCCGGCGCGACGCCGATCGAAGCGCTCCTGATCAGCAGCGACGCGCGTGCGCTGGCCTTCTGCATGTCCACGCTGGAAGGCAAGCAGCGGCAAGTGGTCGGCATGGCGTTCTTCCATGACCTGTCGCACAGCGAAGTGGCGCGCCAGATGGCGCTGCCGATCGGGACGGTCAAGACGTGGATTCGGCGCAGCCTCGAACGGCTGAAGGCCTGCCTGGCGAGACGGGAGCGCGCATGAATATCCGCGACAACCTGCCGCTGCGCGAAAAGCTGGCGGCCGAATACGTTCTCGGTACCCTGAAGGGGGGCGCACGCCGCCGCTTTGAAGGCTTGATGCACAACGACGTGGCCCTGCGCCGTTTGGTGGCGCAGTGGCAGGACCGCCTGGCGCCGATGGCCGAGCTGTCGGGCGCCGTCACGCCGCGTCCGCTGGTGTGGACCGGCATCGAGCGGCGCCTGGACCTGCGGCCCGAACGCAAACCGTGGCAGGTGTGGCGCGACGACGCGGTCGGCTTCTGGCGCACGCTGGGACTGGCGTCGAGCGCGATTGCGGCGGTGCTAGTGGTGGTGCTTGCGACCCGCACGACGGATGCGCCTTCGATCGACCGCATCGCCACGCTGACCGACGACAAGGCGCAGACCGCGCTGGTCGTGACGGCTGACAGTCGCCGCCGCACGATCGAGGTACGCGTTGCGGACAGCATCGCGGTGGCCGCCGACAAGACCCTGCAGCTGTGGGCGATTCCGAAGCAAGGCGCGCCGCGTTCGCTGGGCATCCTGCCGGATAATCGCAGCGCGAAGCTGGCCCTGAGCGAGCGCGCCATCGGCGCCGATGTCGTGATGCTGGCGATAAGCCTGGAGCCTAAAGGCGGCTCGCCCGACCCGAACGGCCCGACCGGGCCGGTGCTGTACAAGGGCAGCTGGGTGAGGATCTAAGGCATATAAGAAAAGCACCGCGAGGTGCTTTTCTTTTTTGGGGAACGCGGTTCCCTTTACTGAAACTGCACCGGCGCGGCGTCGTCCGGCGTGGTGGCCACGGTGCTGTCGATGGCGACCGCCTCCGTATTGTCCGGCGATGAAGACACCAGGTTTTGCACCGCGGTGAAGAAGACGTCCACCATCGATACGGGCGGGGTGGGCGGCGATGGCGGCGGGCTGTCGTGGCGGCTGCTGCCGCCGCATGCGCCGAGCAGCAGCGCGGCGATGAGTGCGATTTTTTTCATCAGAATTGCTCCAAGAAACCCTGTCCTTCAGGGCAGGGAGTGAAACGAGCCGGGCGCGACGCGCCCGCAGCCGTCCAAGTGAAAAAATGTTTTGAACTTTGGTGTTGGTCCACGGTCAAACTCCTTAAGTGCTTCAGTATGCGATTACGTGCTGGGGCATGATTTACTAGTACCGCTTTTTCCAATCCGCAGTCGCCTTAGGCGAGGTCGAAAGATATCCTGCGGATTGAATGAGATGCTGGGCTCGTTTCAGTCCGGCGTCCGTCTGGGACATCAGACGCCAGCAGTGGGAATCCCCTTCCGTTCACGAAGGGGAGGATGTCAAGGCGTCCTCCTTATTGCTGCGGCGAGCCGGCGATCGGCGTCTTCAGGTAAGGGAAGCCCGCGGTGAAGAAGCTGTCGTCGAGGTAGGCGCCGTCGGTGAAGCGCAGCGCGCCGGCGGGTGCGTCGGCCGGAGCGCAACCGAGGTTGATGGTGCACAGCTTGCCCATCACGACGCGCAACGCGATGTCGACCACGTCGTCGCCGGGACGGCGTCCGTTCGGGAAGCCGGCGTTATCGCCATCGATGACGCCGAGGCGTTTTTGCGCGCCCATCGCGGTCGGCGCGATCGATGTGTTCAGGCGCAGCATCTCCGCCGGGGTGACCGCCGCAGGCTGGTTGACTCCCTTGACGCCGGTAAGAAATGCGGCGACCAGGTCGTTGCGCGGGAAGTTGGTCGGGGCCTTGGCGCCGGCGCTGCCGTACAGGACTTCGACCAGCGCTGGCAGCGTCGGATTGGTGACATAGTCGGCAAACTGGCTGTCACCCGAGGGCTTACTGTGGTTGAACTTGTCCTTGTCCTTCAGGCCGATCACCACTTCGTTCACGAGCGGCATGCCGAGCCGAGAGACCTGGGTCCAGGCGCCGCCTTCCTTCGATGGTGCGCCGTTCGAGGGAGGCGTTGGATTGAGCAGGCGGCCCTGGCGCATGCTGGCCGTGGTCCAGCCGCCGATGACTGGATCGCTGCCCGAGGTCAGGCAGGAGGAGGCGACTTCCATCTCGATCGAGGTGACATTCTTGTCGGCCAGGTCATCCTTGGCATTGCGCTCGGCGTTAGGCAGGAACTCGATGGCCGGGGCTTTAATGTTGATCAGGTCGAAGGTCTCGCCGAGGTTGACCACGAAAGGATCCTTGCGCTGGCCGACGAACAGGCGGGCCGGGGGGCTGCAGCCGGGGATGGTCACGCTGTAGACGTGCTTGGCGGCGTAGGCCTGGTAGTCGGGGATAGCTTTCTTGCCGATGTTGTCGATCGGCTTGTCGAAGGTGGCGCTGCCGCCGGTGGCGTGGGTCACGCTGGAGCGGGTGCCGGAGCGGCGGTCGCCGCGCACGACCGTCACGGCGTAGGTTTCACGGACGTTGGTGCCGGCGGCATTGATGTCGGCGATGGCGCCGCCGTTAATGACCAGCGGGATCGACACTTGCTTGCCGCCGACAGTGAACTTGGCGTCCTTGACGGTGTTGGTGAAGCGGAACTGGAAGCTCAAGTCTTCCCTGGCGTCGCCATTGTTGTCGATGTGGATTTCATACAGGGCTTCCGGGTCCATCTGGAAATAGTTTGGGCCGCCGTATGGGTCTTGCAGTGGGACGTAGTTGGCGATGAGGGTCACGAAGTTTGCGCGGCCGGTTTCGTAGCTGCGGAACATGTAGAAGTCGGTGGCGTCGATTTTCGGGCTTTTCGTGATGAAGGGCGCCTCTCGGTGGCTCGACGCAAGCGCCTGAGGGACGATGGCTCCGGCAAGCAGGCTGCCGACAAAAGCTGCTCGCAAGGAGCGCTTGATGATGTGTGACATGACTTACCCCCATAGGTTGTTGTGGTTGCACAGCTTGTACGGGGGAGGGGGCGAGGTGGATTCAAGAAAGTTAAGGATGAGGTTTTGATCTTGTTGCGTTCACGACAGGTACTGAACGCTTGGCGTGCATCAACCAGGAATTGCCTCGTGCTGGCTGTGCCCGGTTGCGGGCGTAGGGTCGCGGCCTATCATTTAAGATCGGTGGCGAATTCGTCGGCTGGATCTCGCCCAATACGATGGACAGCTTTCGCCCTTAAAAGGGATTCTGATTCGATGACAACCCCATCACGCGAAGAATTCGACGCAAAGCTCGAGACCATAGAGGCGAGGATGGATGGTCGCGTCGCTGCAATCCAGGCAAGCATCGAGGGTTTCATGGGACGAATGGAAGAGCGCGCCACGCGCACCGATGAACGTTTCGCGCGCATTGAAGCAGCGTCACACGAAACGCAAACTTCGATTCGAAATCTTAGGGTGACCATAATCGTGACAGCGCTGAGCGCCGCCATCGCGATTGTCTTGAGCGTAGCCGCGTTCAACGCGACCGTGTTGTCGAATATGGTGTCGTCATTTGAGTCTGGGAAAAACACCGCGATAGCGCAAAGCGAAGTGCGGCGTCAGTCCGAGGAAACCGCTGCGGTTATTCGCGAGCTTCAGAGGAAGCTGGAACAGGCGT
>NZ_QYUP01000060.1 GCF_003590855.1 Massilia cavernae | reverse complement strand
GCGCGCCCCTTCGGGAACGATGCACGCAGCTCGCGCTGCAGTTCGTATACGTCGAAGCCGGCAAGCTGCGCGCTGTCGCAGGCCGACCCGGTGCGGCACATGCGCGGCGGCTGCTCGGAAACGCCGGGAGCGGCGGCGCTGTCGTAGCGCACCTGCAGGTAGGGATTGGAAGAATCGGGCGCGCGCATCTGCACGGTGTTGGCGCGCATGCGGTCGGCAAAGGAGGTGGCCAGCTGCACGCCCCGCGACATCAGGGCCGACTGGGCGCGCGTGCGCAGCGCCACCGTCTGCGCCGCCACCGCGCCCATGACGCCGATGGCCAGCACCAGTGCCGCGACCAGCACTTCAACCAGCGTGAACCCGCCCGAGACACGACAACGCACCTGGCACCTCCGCAAAAGGAGAGACCAAGTTATCAGGCGCCCTTGTGCGGCGCCTGAGTTAGCTCAACTGTGCAGGGGCGGTGCGGAGGAACTTACTTGCGGGGTTTGCGTTCGTGCCCGACTTCGGCGATGGCTTCCTGGAACTCGGCCAGGTCTTCGAAGTTCTTGTAGACGGATGCGAAGCGGATGTAGGCGATCTTGTCGAGGCGCTTCAGCTCCTGCATCACCAGTTCGCCGACGTAGCCGCTTTCGACTTCGCGGCGGCCGCTGGTCAGCAGCTTTTCTTCGATGGTGGCGACGGCCGTGTCGATGGCTTCGGCGGCCACCGGGCGCTTGCGCAGGGCAAGCATAAGGCTACCGCGCAGCTTGGCGGACGAGAATTCGGTACGGCTGCCGTTTTTCTTGACGATGATCGGCATCGACAGCTCGATGCGTTCATACGTGGTAAACCGTTTATCGCATTTGGTGCAGCGGCGCCGGCGGCGAATGGCGTCGCCCTCCTCCGATACGCGCGTATCGAGGACCTGGGTGTCTTCGTGCTGGCAGAACGGACATTTCATATAGGCCGCCGTGGAACTGCTGAAATTGAAACGGGCCCTGGCGCGAAAGCCGGGGCCCGGGTGGTGCTTACTTAGGCGCGTAGACCGGGTACTTGTCGGTCAGCTTCTTGACTTCCGCCTTCACGCGCTCGATAACCGCAGCGTCGTTCGGGTTGTCCAGGATGTCGGCGATCAGGTTGCCGACGGTGGTTGCATCCTGCTCGTTGAAGCCGCGCGTGGTGAACGCAGGGCTGCCCAGGCGGATGCCGGAAGTGACGAATGGCTTCTGCGGGTCGTTCGGAATGCCGTTCTTGTTGCAGGTCATGTGCGCCGCGCCCAGCAGTGCCTCGGCTTCCTTGCCGGTGAGGCCCTTGGCGCGCAGGTCGACCAGCATCACGTGCGACTCGGTGCCGCCCGAAACGATGCGCAGGCCGCGCGCGATCAGCGCCTTGGCCAGTGCGTCGGCGTTCTTCACTACCTGCTTCTGGTATGCGACGAATTCAGGCGTCAGCGCTTCCTTGAACGCCACTGCCTTGCCGGCGATGACGTGCATCAGCGGACCGCCCTGGATGCCAGGGAAGATCGCGGAGTTGATCGCCTTCTCGTGCTCGGCCTTCATCAGGATGATGCCGCCGCGCGGGCCGCGCAGCGACTTGTGCGTGGTGGAGGTGACGAAGTCGGCGTGCGGCACCGGGTTCGGATACAGGCCGGCGGCGATCAGGCCAGCGTAGTGGGCCATGTCGACCATGAAGTAGGCGCCGATGGCCTTGGCCACCTTGGCGAAGCGCTCGAAGTCGATCTTCAGCGAGAACGCCGATGCGCCAGCGATGATCAGCTTCGGCTTGTGCTCGTGCGCCAGGCGCTCCATTGCTTCGTAGTCGATGTCTTCCTTGTCGGTCAGGCCGTACGAGATGACGTTGAACCACTTGCCCGACATGTTCAGCGCCATGCCGTGGGTCAGGTGGCCGCCTTCGGCCAGCGACATGCCCATGATGGTGTCGCCCGGCTTGAGCATGGCGAAGAACACGCCCTGGTTGGCCTGCGAGCCCGAGTTGGGCTGCACGTTGGCAGCTTCGGCGCCGAACAGCTGCTTGACGCGGTCGATCGCCAGTTGTTCGACGACGTCGACGTATTCGCAACCGCCGTAGTAGCGCTTGCCCGGATAGCCTTCGGCGTACTTGTTGGTCAGCTGCGAGCCCTGGGCTTCCATCACGGCTGGCGAAGTGTAGTTCTCGGAAGCGATCAGCTCAATGTGGTCCTGCTGGCGGATGTTCTCGTTCTGGATCGCCTTGAACAGGTCAGGGTCGACGTTGGCGAGGGTGTGGTCTTTAGCAAACATGAAAAACTCCAATCGATTACGGTGCGCGGCACCTGGCTTTTTTGGATCGAATGAGGGGGGCCGGAAATACGGCGGACAGCCTCGTCGTGCGCTTCCATCGTGGGCTGCCCAGGCGAACGGCGTTTGAAATCTCACATTCCCCGGTGGGTGCCCACCTTTCGCCGACAAGCATTGCTGCCGCGGTTTTTCGCCAGTCATGTGAGACGAAATGGAGGCCAAATTGTAAGTTAAGTCACTGTTTTGGGCAAGGAAGGGCCGGGGAAAAACCGTCAGGCGGGGAGCAATGTGGCCAGTTCGGCTACAATCCAAGGGGCTCATCACACTCAGGACCAGAACCATGATCGTATTTATCACCGGAGCCTCGGCGGGATTCGGCGCCGAAATGGCGCGTACCTTCGTTAAAAATGGCCATCAGGTCGTCATCAGCGCGCGCCGCTCCGAACGGCTGGCGGAACTGGCGGCCGAACTGGGCGAGGCCGCCCTGCCGCTCGAACTCGATGTCACCGACCCGGCCTCGATCGCCGACGCGCTGGCGATGCTGCCGCAGTCGTGGCGGCAAATCGATGTCCTGATCAACAACGCCGGACTGGCGCTGGGCACCAAACCGGCGCAGGAAGCGCCGCTGGAGGATTGGGAGACCATGATCGCCACCAACTGCGCCGGCTTAGCGCGGATGACGCGCGCGATCCTGCCCGCGATGGTCGAACGCGGCAGCGGGCTGGTGATCAACCTGGGGTCGGTGGCGGGCCACTACCCTTACCCCGGCGGGAACGTGTATGGGGCGACCAAGGCTTTCGTGGAGCAGTTCACGCTGAACCTGCGCGCCGACCTGGCCGGCACCGGCGTGCGCGCCACCAACCTGGCGCCGGGACTGTGCGGCGGAACCGAGTTTTCCAACGTGCGCTTCAAGGGCGACGATGCGGCCGCGGCCAAGGTGTATGAAGGGACAACCCCGCTGACGGCGAAGGATATCGCGGAGACGGCGTACTGGATCGCTACGCTGCCGCCGCATGTCAATGTCAACAGTATCGAACTGATGCCGACTTGCCAGGGGTTTGCGCCGTTTAACATCAAGCGGGTCTGAGTTTGGTGCGATGCGGGCCGCTACCAGGCGCCAATATACTTTGCGATACATACTTAATGTACGCAAAAGCACATATTCGCGCGTAATTAGCGTAAAATGTTGCCCAAATTCACTTATGACAACAATTGAAATGCCTCCAGCATTTTCCTGGACTGTACGGGTTTATTACGAAGATACGGACGCCGGCGGAATCGTTTTCTACGCTAACTACCTGAAGTTCTTCGAACGCGCGCGCACCGAATGGCTGCGCGCTATTGGCGTTTCACAGCATCGATTGGCCAGCGAAGACGGCGCGATCTTCGTCGTCAAGAACGCCAGCGTGGACTACCACGCGCCAGCCCGCCTCGATGATTCACTAAACTTAACATTGCGCGTTGAAAAACTCGGCCGCGCGTCCGTCAATTTCGTGCAGGAAGCCTGGTGCGGCGGATCCCTGCGGGCCTCGGCCAGCGTCAAAGTCGGCTGCGTCGACGCCGCCACGCTGCGTCCGCGCGCGCTGCCCGGCGCCACGGCTGCTAAAATGCGTGCCGCCTGAACCATTACACATATACAAGACCATTTCCGATGAATGCAGCCCAAGACCTTTCCTTCCTCGCGCTGATCAGCAATGCGCACCTGATCGTACAACTGATCATGCTGCTGCTGGTGGTGCTCTCGCTCGTCAGCTGGAGCTACATTTTCCGCAAGATGTTCGCGATCAAGGCCGCACGCCGCCTGACCGAGCAGTTCGAACGCAGCTTCTGGGCCGGCGGCAACCTGCACACCCTGCACCAGAGCGCCAGCAGCAGCCGCGAGCAGAGCGGCGCGCTGGCTCGCATCTTCGAGGCCGGCATGGGCGAGTTCATCAAGGGCAAGGCAGCGGCCGGCACGCGCGAGGCGCTGGACATGGGCGCGGTGCTCGATGGCGCCCGCCGCGCAATGCGCGCATCGTTCCAGCGCGAGCTCGACGCGCTCGATTCGCACCTGAACTTCCTGGCATCGGTCGGTTCCGTATCGCCCTACATCGGCCTGCTTGGCACCGTGTGGGGTATCATGAACGCCTTCCGCGGCCTGGCCAACGTGCAGCAGGCAACGCTTGCAGCCGTGGCGCCCGGCATCGCCGAAGCGCTGATCGCCACCGCAATCGGCCTGTTCGCCGCGATCCCCGCCGTAGTTGCCTACAACCGCTTCACGCACGATATCGACCGTCTTGCCAACCGCTTCGAGAGCTTCGTTGAAGAATTCTCGAACATCCTGCAGCGCCAGTCGCGCTGATCGAAGAGGCCGGACATGTCATTTTCCAGCAGCCTGCGCGGCGGACGCAAACGAAAGTTCAAGTCGGAGATCAACGTCGTCCCTTACATCGACGTGATGCTGGTGCTGCTCATTATTTTCATGGTGGTGCCACCGGCAAACAGCCCGAGCGTGATCAACCTGCCGCGCGCCGAAAAGTCGGCGCTGCCGCCGGACGACTACATCCAGATCGTGCTGAAACCGAACGCCAGCCTGTCGATCGGCGTCAACGGCAAGAACACGGTGGCCGCCGAGGACGTGCCCGACCGCCCCGCGGTGCTGCGCCGCCTGCGCGAACTGCATGAAGCCAACCCGGAATATCCGGTAATGATCGCGGGCGACCGCGAGGCCAAGTACGACGACGTGATCCAGCTGATTTCGGAAGCCAAGAAAATGGGCATCAACCGGGTCGGACTGGCCACCAATTGATGAAGCAGACATGGCCGCAATGAATCCTGCCGCCAACAACGGCTCGCCGTACCGGGTTCCACCCGAGCCTGGCCGCTGGCGCTCCCTGTCCCTGGCGGTAGGCATGCACGTCCTGCTCTTGCTGTTTTTGTGGGCAGGCGTAAGCTGGCAGAGCACGCCGCCGGTCGCGGTCGAGGCCGAGGTGTGGGACATGAAGGTGCAGTCGGCCGCCCCGCCGCCGCTTCCTGCCCCGGCGCCTGAACCGGAGCCGGAGGAGGTAAAGCCGCCGCCGAAGCCGGTCGAGCAGCCGCCCGAGGTGGAAGCCAAGCCGACGCCGCCGGACATCGCGCTGGAAAAGGCGCGCCTGCGCGCCGAGAAGCTCAAGGAAGAAAAAGCGAAGAAGGAAGCCGAACAGAAGAAGCTGGAAGAGCGCAAGCTGGAAGAAGAAAAGGAAAAGAAGGAGCTGGCTGAAAAGCAGAAGCGCGAGAAGGCCGAGAAGCTGGCCAAGGCCAAGGCCGAAGCCGACGCCAGGAAAAAGCTGGACGACATGCGCAAGGAAGAGATGCGCCGCATCATGGGCGCGGCCGGCACTTCCGGCACGGCAGCCAAGTCGACCGCGCCGCGCATCGACAGCGGCTACCTGGCCAGCATCACCGCCAAGATCAAGAGCAGCACGACGTACCTGGGCAGCCTCGACGTGGCGGGCAACCCGCGCGCCGTGTTCAAGGTCGACCAGCTGCCGACCGGCGAGATCCTCTCGGTAAGAAAAGTTAAGAGCAGCGGCGTACCAGGGTTTGACGATGCCGTGGAAAAAGGCATTATCAAATCGTCACCGCTGCCCAAGAAGAAAGATGGTACGGTAGAGCGATCACTTGAAATCGGATTCTCGATGAAGGACCTCGACTGAGGCCGATTCGAGAACCACGAACCTGGATAAACGGAACCATGAAAAGACTCAGTACCCTGTTTTTCAGCGCCGCCCTGCTGGCTGGCGCCAATGCGAACGCCCAGCTGAAAGTTGAAATCGCCGGCGTCAGCAGCGGCCAGATTCCTGTCGCCGTCGCGATCTTCGCCGACGAAGGCGTGGCCCCCGCGCAGATGTCGGCCGTGATCAAGGCCGACCTCGAGCGCAGTGGCGTGTTCAAGGTGATCGATGCCGGCACCGTGCTGTCCGATACCTCCAGCATCGACCACAGCCAGTGGAAAGCGCGCGGCGCCGACGCGCTGGTGGTGGGCAGCGTGCAACAGCTGGCCAACGGCAGCTTCAACATTCGCTACAAGCTGCACGACACCATCAAGTCGGCCGAGCTGTCGTCGATGGGCCAGACCGCGCCTGCGCGCTACACACGCCTGTCGGCCCACAAGATCGCCGACGACGTGTATGAAAAGCTGACCGGCAGCCGCGGCGCCTTCGCCACCCGTATCGCCTATGTCAACGAGAACCGCGGCGCCAAGGACTACCGCCTCGAGATCGCCGATGCCGATGGCGAAGGCGTGCAGGTCGCGGTGCGTTCGAACGAGCCGATCATTTCGCCATCCTGGTCGCCGGACGGCACCAAGGTCGCCTACGTGTCGTTCGAAAAGCGCAAGCCAATCATCTACGTGCAAAACCTCGTCACAGGCGGGCGCAGCATCGTGGTCAACCAAAAGGGCAGCAACTCGGCGCCGAGCTGGTCGCCTGACGGCAGCAAGCTGGCCGTGTCGCTGTCGAAGGACGGCCATACCCAGGTCTATAGCGTGAACGCGGACGGCAGCGGCCTGCGCCGCCTGTCGAACAGCAACGGCATCGACACCGAGCCGCAATGGTCTGCCGATGGCCAGCACATCTACTTCACCAGCGACCGCAGCGGCGGCCCGCAGATCTACCGCATGGCGGCCGGCGGCGGCAACGCCACCCGCGTGACCTTCAACGGCAACTACAACATCAGCCCGCGCGTATCGTCCGACGGCAAGACCCTGGCCTGGGTCTCGCAGCGCAACGGCTTCTCACTGTATGCGATGGACCTGGCCAGCGGCCAGGAAATCCGCCTGGCCGACCAGGCCACCGAACCGAGTTTTTCGCCTAACGGCAAGTACATCATGTATGCGACCAAGGGAGGGGGACGCACGTCCCTGGCCGTGGTGTCAGTCGATGGACGCGTCAAGCAGCGCTTAACAACCCAAGCAGGAAACATCCGGGAGCCCAATTGGGGTCCCTTCATGAAGTAATTTTTAACCCCCCGATCAGGAGAAGAACCATGCGCAATACTAAAAGCTTAGCATTCATCATCGCGAGCGCCGCCCTGCTCTCGGCTTGCAGCTCCCCACCTGTCAAGCTGGCCGAAACCCCAGTCGTCGAGCGCGCGCCAGAACCAGCGCCGGCAACCGACACCCGCGACGTGCGTCCAGTGGAAACCGGTTCGGTCGACCCGCTGAACGATCCAAAGGGTGTACTGGCGAACCGCAGCGTGTACTTCGACTTTGACAGCTATGTTGTGCGTGAAGACGGCAAGCCAGTGGTCGCGAACCACTCCGGCTACCTGACCAAGAACTCCGGCCGCAAGATCCTGATCCAGGGTAACACCGACGAACGCGGCGGCACCGAGTACAACCTGGCGCTGGGCCAGAAGCGTGCTGAAGCTGTTCGCAAGTCGATGGCGGCACTGGGCGTAGCCGAGTCGCAGATGGAAGCGGTTTCGCTGGGCGAAGAAAAGCCGAAGGCAAGCGGTTCGGACGAAGCGGCCTGGGCAGAAAACCGCCGCGCAGACATCGTCTATTGATTTCCGACGGTCTAGAGTTGTAAGACACGGGGCGCGCTGCGCCCCGTGTTATTGTAGGGATCGGTGCAAGCACGATGGGCGCGCTGCGCGCAGGCTTGCGAAGTTTGCAGTACAGATTCGACAACAGGTTTGAAAGAGTTACGACCAATGATCATATTCTCCAAGTCCCGCCTCGCCGCGGCCGGCCTCGTGCTCGCCGCCCTGCTGCCGCTGCAAGCCAGTGCCGGCCTGCTCGACGACGACGAAGCGCGCCGCGCCATCCTCGACCTGCGCGCCAAGGTCGACACCCTCGCGCGCGACATCAACGCGCGGCTCGAGACCAAGTCCGACAAGACCTCCGCGCTGGAAGCGCTGAACCGCCACGAGCAGACCATGCAGGAAATCGCCCGCCTGCGCGGCGAGATCGAAGTGCTGAGCAATGCGCTGGCCAACGTCCAGAAAAACCAGAAGGACCTGTACGCCGACATCGACGCGCGCATCAAGAAGCTCGAGCCGCGCCAGGTCAACATCGACGGCCAGGAAACCGCGGTTGCGCCGACCGAGCAGCAGACGTATGAAGCCGCAATGGCCACGCTGAAGGCGGGCGACTACAAGGCCGCCGCCGCCGCCCTGACCGACTTCGTGCGCAAGAACCCGGAATCGCCGTACGCCGCGAACGCACAGTACTGGCTGGGCAACGCCTACTACGTGCTGCGCGACCACAAGAAGTCGATCGCGGCGCAGCAGGTCGTCACCAGCACTTACAAGGACAGCGCCAAGGCGCCGGACGCGCTGCTCAATATCGCCAGCAATTATGTCGACATGAACGACAAGAAGAACGCGAAAAAGACCTTGCAGCAGGTGGTCTCGAAGTATCCGCAGTCGACTGCCGCGAAGACGGCGAAGGACCGACTGGCCGCGCTGAAGTAAGTATCTGTTGGAAATTTGTGGGTTTTGACATTTGACAGGATCGCCAGCGCCCCCTATAATCTTGCTTCTTTCGGGTCGTTAGCTCAGCTGGTAGAGCAGCGGACTTTTAATCCGTTGGTCGCAGGTTCGAATCCCGCACGGCCTACCACGAATACAGTTGTCCAGATCAGGCTTACCCGCTTCGGCGCGTAAGCCTTTTTTGCGCCCCCATATGAAGAATATTCCCCAATGGGGAATATTTTCTCGCGTACTACGGCAGGTTCTTACACCTTTCTCGCGACGTTGGTGCTGATCCAGCTAATCGACTCCATCGGCTTCGCCGGAAAATATGGCACGCTACTCTCTGCAATGTTCTTAGAATAGATTTGCCAAACGAGCTGCGCCAACTCGCTAGATACGCGGCAGCCACATCCCCATGGCCGCCGCAAAAATACCAACGCCCATCGCGACGGTTATCACCACCAGGCCAGTTGCCACCGCGACGCGGCCGGCCGCGTTTTTCCAATCCTGCGCGCGCAGGTAAAGTTCGAGGACGGCAAGCGGCAGCAGGTACTGGGCGAATGCCAGGAAATCGAGGAACGGCCCCTGGAAGCTTACCGGATCAAAACCGACCGGCCTTGTTGATGAGAATCCAGAACATCAGACCCACCCGGAAAAACCAGACTGCACTGACCACCAGAAACAGGCGCAGCGCCCAACGACGGTGAGCGTCGAAATTGCGGGCACGCGCATGGCGCACGGCCATGGCGGCGCAGAACATGATCAGCCCAGCGTCAACGCTCATGCCGATGTGTTGAACCGTGCCCCCAATGCCGGCACGAAACCACAGCATATACAGGCCAATGATGCTGGACACTACAGCGAGCAGCACATAGACACGCCCATTCCAGCGATGAAACGTTGGCGCAAGCTGTCTGACTTGAGGAATCAGCTGAAGCGCTCCGCCGGCGATAACAATGACAGCGATTAGGACATGTGTGCCAATCGCCAGATTGCCCATGGTGTCCCCGGCGATGTAGCCGCCATGCGGAAGGACTTTGTTCCACCTCGCCAAATCCCCTTGCACGACCGCGCCGCCATAGAAAGCCGCCACGTAAAACACGAACAGAAGCTGACCAATGACGGTCACCAAGAACCAGAAAACGGCTGCCGATTTCATGACGCCGGCTGCAATGCGCTGCAAGGACTGCCGCTGTAGCAATGCCTTGCTTTCGGGCGATTTCATAGGGATGCCTGAGCTTGTTGTTGCGCTGAAATTCATTTGAGTTTCCTCCTTGATTGATATTCCGGGCCAACCATAGCTACCGGCTTCGCCAATGCCAAGGCTGAACGGCTGCCGATGCGACAAGCGACGGTTTTCGGGACTTGAACGACGGTCAGTGAACGGCGATTGTTGCAAGCATGAAAAACATGCTTCCACGATCCGTACCGTTTCTCGGCTCGGTGCTGCCTACAGCGCGCCAATTCGTCGTCGTGCTCGTCATCATCGTGCTGCTCTCGTGGTTCTTGCACGTAGCCACGTCCACTGCCTTTGTGAAGGTGGTTTCACGCATCGGCTTTGTCGGCATTGCCCTGCTGCTGGCCTATACGGCAGCTGGCAAGGTGCGCCAGCGCATCGTACCGAAATCGGTGCTCAGGCTGCTTGCGGTTGGCTTGATGGCGCCGCTGGCCTCGTTCGCCAGTTTCTTGCTGTCGACGGGGGAGATGTCGTGGCGTATATGCGCACGCCGAAAAATTTCGCCGGTTTCGTCGTTCTGTCGATTGTAGGGCTGGTGTTCGGCGTGATCGTCACGCTGGTCGCGCTTCGCCTCGAACGCAAGGAACGCGACCGTGCCGACCGACTGCAAATCGAGCTGGAAAAAAATATGCTGGAGCGCGAACTGCTGGACGCCCGCCTGCGTTTGCTGCAGGCGCAGATCGAACCGCACTTCCTGTTCAATACACTGGCCAACATCGAGGCCCTGGTCGAGTCAAGGTCCGACAATGCGGGACCGGTGTTGCGGCATTTGATCGCCTATTTGCGCGCGGCGATGCCGCGCCTGAGTGACGCCGATGCGACCCTCGACACCGAGCTGCAATTGGTGCGCGCCTATCTGGAGTTGATGCACATGCGCATGCCGGACCGCCTCCAGTTCAGCGTGCCGAACGTGCCGGATCTAAACCATATGCGCTTTCCCGCCATGGCCTTGCTGACGCTGGTGGAGAACGTGGTGCGCCACGGCATCGACCCGAGCCTGACAGGTGGCCGGATCGAGGTTGGCGGCAAGCGCGACAGCAAGACCGGCATCGTGACCTTGTCGGTCGCTGACACCGGCATTGGCATGTCGGAGACGGCGCTGGCCGGTACCGGGCTGTCCAATTTGCGCACGCGCCTGCAGGCAATTTACGGTCCCGATGCGCGCCTCGATTTACATGAAGAAACACCGCACGGCCTGCGGGTCGAACTGGTCTTTCACCCTGGGAACCACGCATGAACAAGATCACCGCATTGATCGCCGACGACGAGCCGCTGCTGCGCGAACGCCTGCGCGCGCACCTCGCGCAGCTATGGCCCGAACTTGTCATCGTGGCCGACGCCCGCAATGGAAACGAGGCGCTTGAGCTGTTTGAACTTCATCAGCCGCAGGTAGTATTCCTGGACGTCCATATGCCCGGCTTGAATGGCATTGAAACGGCACGGGCGCTAGGGCGCAGAGCGCAACTCGTGTTCATCACCGCCTATGAGAGCTATGCGATACAGGCTTTCGACCAGGACGCCATCGACTACCTGGTCAAGCCGATCAACCCGGCACGCCTGTCCGACACGGTGCAGCGCTTGCAACAACAACTAGCGTGTCCGCCAGCAGCGAGCCAGGCGCTCGACACGATGTTCGATCGGCTGGAAAGCCAACTGCGCCAACGCAGTCCCGCGCGCGGCTGGCTGCAATGGATAAAGGCGTCGGTGGGCAGCAGTGTGCGATTGATTCCGGTGGAGCAGGTGGTCTACATGCGCGCCGACGACAAATACACGCTGGTGATCTGGAGCGACGGCGAAGCCCTGATGCGTCAGTGAAGTCGTGCGGGGCATGAATGAAACCGCCGAGATCCGCCTGCGTGGCCGCACCGAAGTGCTGCCGGTCAGCCGCAGCTATCTGCACCACTTCCGTCAAATGTAATGTGTGTCAGTGCGACGCACGCAATGGCGAGTGTAACTTGGGGAATATTACAAGGTGAAGGCACGGCGTCATTTCCGCACCGGGATGCGCACGCAGTGATAGGCACGATTGCCTGTTGCGCCCGAGATATTGTAGATCTGGTTTTGATCTTGGTGCGACCACCTGTAGTGGTTGTTTTTTCCAAATAGCGCTTGCGCTAATCATTAATATTCGGCAAACTATCTAAAATTAGACGATATGTCTTAATGAGTGGATGCACGGATCATGAAACTTCAGTCGAAACTGGGCGAACCACGCATGCAGCGCAACATTGAGCGGATGCAGGAGCGCGTGCGGACCTTGAGTGTTGCTTTCCGCGCTCACGTCAAGACCGGGCAAGACGCTGGATTGCGGCTTCCCGTACATAAGCCGGCGTGTCGAAAAAGTCCGCGAATCGCATACCTGCTCGATTCAGCCGAGCACTACGCACCAGCAAAAGATAACTTTCTCCCGGCGCAGGACAACGCCCGACAGACGTTGCCTGCTGGATAACCTGTACCGGAAAAAATGTCCAATATGCCCAACAACAAGCTCTATTCCGATCAGGCTTCGCTGATCGACCAGGTACAGCAAATCGCGCAGGGCCTGGCCCAAACGTTTGCACCGTTTTGTGAGGTGGTCGTGCATGACTTGCGCGACCCGAAACATGCTGTGCTTGCCATCCACAACAATCTATCCGGACGGGCGACCAGTGATCCGGCGACGGAGCTCGGCCTGGCGCGCATCGCGGACAATAACTACCCGCAGATCCTGGCCAACTACACCAACCAGTTCGCGGACGGCCGCCCGGCCAAGAGCACGTCGATCGGCATCAAGGACGCTGAGGGACGTTACATCGCCGCTCTGTGCCTGAACGTGGACCTCACGCTGTTTCGCTCGATGCAGAACGCCCTCGAACAATTCAACGCGACCGATGCATCTCCCGTCCAGGAATCGCTCGATCCGGCGAACGCCGAGGCGATTCGCCGGCGCATTGACCAATATGCCGCGAGCCTGGCGTCGTCCCCACGACTGCTGAAGGCAGAAGAACGCCGTACATTGATGCGGGAGCTGAAAGCCGGCGGATTTCTCGAGGTGCGACGCGCCATGGAGATCGCCGCGTCACACTTGGGCATCTCGCGCGCCACGGCTTACAACGACATCAAGTAACTGGAGAAAACCAAGATGACTACGCTCGATTTGCCCACGTACGATGATGTGGCCCAGGCGGCCCGACGCATCGCCGGCACTGCTAACCGTACCCCCGTCCTAACCTCGCGCACCGCCAACGAAGAATTCGACGCCCAGGTGTTCTTCAAATGCGAAAACATGCAACGGATGGGCGCATTCAAGTTCCGCGGCGCCTATAACGCGCTGTCGAAGTTCACGCTCGAACAGCGCCAAGCCGGCGTGGTCGCTTTCTCCTCGGGTAATCATGCCCAAGCCATCGCGCTGGCGGCGAAACTGCTGAACATGCCGGCCACGATCGTGATGCCGCACGATGCGCCGGCAGCGAAGGTGGCTGCAACCGAGGGTTATGGCGGCAAGGTCGTCATCTACGATCGATACAAGGAAGACCGCGAACAGATCGGGCGCGAGCTCGCTCACAAGCACGGGCTGACTTTGATCCCGCCCTATGACCATCCCGACGTTATTGCGGGTCAAGGCACTGCCGCCAAGGAGTTGTTCGAGGAAACCGGGCCGCTTGACGCGTTCTTCGTCTGCCTTGGAGGAGGTGGCCTGCTCGCGGGTTCGGCCCTGTCGACCCGGGCCCTATCGCCGCGGTGCCGACTGTACGGCGTTGAACCGGAATCGGGTAACGACGGGCAGCAGTCCTTCCGCTCAGGCGCCATCGTCCACATCGAGACGCCCAAGACCATCGCCGATGGTGCACAGACCCAGCATCTCGGCCAGTACACCTTTCCCATCATTCGGCGCGATGTCGATGACATCCAGACCGTATCGGACGACGAATTGGTACAGTGCATTCGCTTCTTCGCGGAGCGCATGAAGATCGTGGTCGAACCCACCGGATGCCTCGGCTTTGCGGCTGCGCGCCGTATGAAGGACAAACTGAAAGGCAAGCGGGTTGGCATCCTCGTCAGCGGCGGCAATATCGACCTGGCGCGCTTGAGTGGTTTTTTGGCGCGCTGATATGTCTCGTTCAAGAACGCCCGTCGAGCACCGGACTACCCGTTCGCACACACGTCGGGAAGCCAGGATCAAGGCGATTTTATGGGATAACGATGGGGTGCTGTGCGATACCGAGCGGCTGTTTTTCGAGGCAAATCGTAGTGTCCTGGGGCCCCTCGGGATCGCGTTGACGCGCGAGCAGTACGTGGCCTGGTACCTCGAGGGCAACCACGGTGCGTGGCACGTGCTGCGTGAACGCGGCTACGATGAAGCGCGGATCGCACAAGTCCGCGTGGCACGCGACGACGCTTATTCGCGCCTGGTGTCGACCTCTTCGTCTCTCTGCTTTCCGGGAGTCGAACAAATATTGGCCCGTCTGGCCCAGCGGGTATCGATGAGTATCGTCACGGCATCGTTCGACGAGCACATCACGTTGGCCCACCGGGCGAATACGGTGCTCGAACATATCGATCACATTGTCGCCAGGACGGATAGGTTGCGGCCAAAACCGCATCCCGACGCTTACCTGTATGCGATGGACAAGCTAGGCCTGCATCCTGACGAGTGCATCGCCGTCGAGGATTCGCCGCGCGGACTGGCCGCCGCGCGTGCCTCAGGGTTGCGCTGCATCGTGCTGCGCACCGAACTGCTCGCCGGGCATGCATTCATGGGTGCCTATCGTGTCGTCGATTCGCATCGAGAACTCGAGATTGAGCTCGACGCGCTGCTGGAAAATGACTCAACCCTGACCTCTCATACATCGTATCCATGACTGAATTATCGAATCCACCGGGCGTCGGCCCTACGCCAGTCTTTCTCAAGCTCGTTGAGCTTCTCGTCGCTCACAGGGCTCGCTACCGGGTTATCGAGCATCGGGCTGCCGGTAGATCCGAAGAGGTCGCGCGAATTCGCGGTACCGAAGCAGGCCAAGGCGCCAAGGCCATGGCTTGCAAGCTTCAGATGCCAAATGCGCCATCGAGGTACGTTCTGGCCGTTTTGGCCGCCGATCGTCAACTCGACCTGGCCGTGCTTGCAGCACATTTTCAGGCCAAGCGCGCGAGCCTGATGAGCCCCCAGGAAATCGACACTTTGACTGGATGCGTGTTGGGCGCCATTCCGCCGTTCTCGCTCAACCAAGACCTGCAGCTGGTGGCGGATCCAGAACTCTTGGCGCGCTATCAGGAAATCGCCTTCAACGCGGGCCGCCTGGACGCATCGATAGTCCTCGCCACCGAGGACTATCTACGGATAGCCCAGCCGCAGTTAGTAGATATTCGCCAACGTTGATGTAACCCTTTTCACGTTTTTAGGAGACTACTTCTAATGCCTGGCAATGCCCAACTTCTTTTACTGGACCGCGACGCCCTCGCAGCCATCATGACGACCGATATGGTCAGCCGTGCTGTTTACGACGCTTTTACATTGCATGGCCAGCGACAGGGCCGAGTTTTTCCGGTAGTCCGCGAGGCCCTGAAAACTGGAGGGATTTTCGGTATCAAGTCGGGGGACGTTGCAGCGCGTGCGCTGTTGGGCTTCAAGGCAGCCGGCTTCTGGCCACGTAACCGCGAACTGGGCGGCGAGCCGCACCAGGCGACGATCACGCTGTTCGATCCGATGACGGGGCGTCCAAGTTGCATCATGGACGGCAATGCCATCACGACCGCACGGACCGCTGCGGCCGGAGAACTCGGGTTAAGGGTGCTCGCACGAGCGGACAGCACGTCGTTGTGCGTGTTCGGCACAGGCGTACAAGCGCGTGCCCAGTTGTCCGCCGCGCTGCGGGCATTGCCTTCCTTGCGAATGGTGCGTTATGTCTCGCATGATGGAAAGCCGGATACCAGCTTTGAAAATCACTTCAACAGCTTGTGCCGGCCGACCTTGGCGGCCGATGCCAACGCGGCGGTTGCCGACAGCGATGTCGTCATTACGGCCACGCCGGGCGGCGGACCGCTGTTCTCCTTGGAGGCAGTTCGGCCCGGCACACACTTCAACTGTATCGGCGCCGATACCCGCGGCAAACGTGAACTGCCGGAAGGGCTGCTGGATCTGTGCCGGCTGGTGGCCGATGACCACGAACAAGCCACGAGTCTTGGGGAGGCGCAGTGGAGTCCTTCCGTGCCACATATGGAACTTGGTCACATCGTGACAGGAAAATCCGAATTTATACGGCATACGGATGACGTGACGGTGTTCGACATGACAGGCCTTGCGTTGCAAGACTTGGTCGTTGGTGAATACCTTTACGATGCAGCCTGCCATGCTGGTCTCGGACGCCTTATTCCGTGGCCATGGTGACTCGATAAATGAACTTCCCCCAATTTGTTGGGCAGGTGATGTGCCAGGCCTTTGAATGACAAGTGCTGGCAAGGATATAGACATCATGACTTACGGTAGGGCGCTGATATGGTCCTTGTTATCCACGATCTACGGGACCGATCCTTGCTCCTCGAGCCAAAATGAACGTCACCTCGATAGATTTTCGCTTAGGGGGATGATACTCGGGTTTTTACCTTGGATGCATTATGCTTTTTATCGAAGTGTTTTCAGTGAAGTGTGCTGTTGCTTATGGTTTTTTTTGCACCGCAGGTAAATGCAGCTGAGTATACTTGTGGGATGCAACAAATTAAGGGGAGTCTACATGACCAAGCTATTAGTTCCATTCGATTTTGACAAACTCGGAAAGCTCCGCGAATCCCGGCCGCCAGAAGACCGCATTATTGAGGGTGATAACTGATCCTTGCTCCCCCGTTCAAATAAAGGTCGCCTCGATAAACTTCCGCTTATGAGGCTGACACTCGGGTTTATATCAGGGATTCATTATGCTGTTTGTCGAAGTGTTTTAAGTGAAGTGCGCTGTTGCTTATGGGTTTTTTGGCACCACAAGGTAAATGCTGCTGACTATACTTGTGGGACGCAATTAATTAAGGAGAATCTACATGACCAAGCTATTAGTTCCATTCGATTTTGAAAACCTCGGGAAGCCCCGCGAATCCCGGCCGCCGGAAGATCGCATCATTGAGGGTGACATCACTTGTCGAAGCTGGGACGTCGATAGCGACAAAGACGGCCTGGTACGTGCCGGGGTGTTTGAATCTACCCCGGGCACTAACCGTTCGATTAAGGGTGAAACTTGGGAGTATTGCGCCATCTTGTCGGGGGTCGCTGAAATTACCGAAGACGGTCAGCCGCCAATTATCGTAAAGGCGGGCGATCATTTCATCATGAAGCCAGGCTATAAGGGAATTTGGCGCACCCTCGAAACAGTTCGAAAAATCTGGGTGGTGGTTTAGATCACTTCGTTATACGCGGTTGCTACGGTGCGGATAGTCGAGATTGTGTTCGCGTCGAGCAGAGCAGTCAACTCCGCCCTGTTCGCGTCGAATACGGAGACTAGATAGCTGGGTATTGTAATGAAAGTTCTTTTACTTAAAGTGATCCGTGATTTCATGCTTGCGCCACGGCCGCGCAACACGGCGGCTCCCACGTTACGGACGATCAGGCGCCGACCGTGTATTGGACTCGCTTTGGCGGCTGGTGATTTTAGCGTATCTCAAGGATCTTCATGAACACCGTATTCTCGCTCGACGCGTCTATTCCGGGCGGCCATTATTCGCAAGCGTGGCTAACCGCTGAGCTGGTGTTTGCACCTAATTGCGGCGCCCTCGTTAAAAATCAGCGGGATTGCCGACATCGCGTACCACATGGAATAAAAGGTCCACTATGACAACCATCAGCACATCAGCCGCCGGCGTCGAGCTGGAGGCCTATCCGATTGAGTTCGACTTCCCCGATATCCGCCCCTATGCCGAGGGCAATACCGGCATCCCCTACGCCCATACCTTCGACAGCGGCAAGCCGGGCAAGCACACGATGATCACCGCGCTAACCCATGGCAACGAAGTGTCCGGCGCGGTGGCGGTCAAGGCCATATTGGACGCCGGCTTGCGGCCCCGCCGTGGCCGTCTGACGCTGGTATTCTCGAATGTTGACGCCTACCACAGCTTCGACCCGACCAAGCCGGACGCGTCGCGCTTTGTCGACCAGGATATGAACCGCGTGTGGCAGGCCGCCATGCTGGACGACTGCACGCTCGACTCGTCGGAACTGCGTCGGGCCCGCGCCTTGCGGCCGCTGGTCGACAGCGTCGATTGCCTACTCGACCTGCACTCGATGCACGAGCGCAGCGCGCCGTTGACGGTCTGCGGCCCGCTGGACAAGGGCATCGGGATGGCATTGGAGCTGGGCACGCCGGCGCATATCATCAGCGACGCAGGTCACCCGGAGGGTTGCCGCTTGCGCGACTACGGCGGCTTCGGCGACCCGGCCAGTCTCAAGAACGCGCTGCTGATCGAAACCGGACAGCATTGGGAACATGGTGCACTGGCGGTGGCGAAGGATTACTGTGCGCGCTTTCTGCTTTTGTGCGGCAATCTCGACCCCGAGCAGGTGCCGGACGGTTGGCTGCGGCCCGCGCCGCAACAGCAAACGGTGATCAAGGTAACGGTGCCGGTGGTGGCCAGCGGCCCGGACTTCCGCTTCGCTGGCGCATACACCGGACTGGAGAAATTCCCCGACGCGGGCAGCCTGATCGGCTGGGACCGGGGCGTACCGGTCCTCACTCCCTATGCCGACTGCGTACTGGTGATGCCGTCGCTGCGGCAGGTGCGTACCGGCGTCACGGTAGTGCGGTTCGGACAGGTGCACCAATCCCGTTGACCGTTTAAGGGGTACAAGACAGTGAATAACATGAACGGACGCTTCGTCCGAATTGACGAGATGCACCGGCCGGACATCAGTATCTCAGTCGATGGTGCGCGATTCCTGGCGCGGGCCGACGATACCGTGTTGGTCGCGGTGTTGACCAACGCCACGGAGCTGCGTGAATCGGAATTCGGCGACGGACGCCGTGCTGGGTTCTGCCTGATGGGCGCATGCCAGGACTGCTGGATGTGGACCCGCAAAGGCGAACGGATTCGTGCTTGCACCACAGCCGTCTCTGCAGGCCTGGATCTGCTCACCATCCCACCTGCGGAGGCGACATGGCCGAGCCAAGCGTAGTGATAGTCGGTGCCGGGCCGTCCGGTGTCCGCGCGGCGGAAGCGCTGATCACGGCCGGGATACGGCCAATCGTTATTGACGAAGGCCAAGTCAGTGGTGGACAGATTTATCGCCGCCAGCCGGCCTCGTTCAAGCGTAGCTACAAAACGCTTTATGGATTCGAGGCCGACAAGGC
>NZ_QYUP01000059.1 GCF_003590855.1 Massilia cavernae | reverse complement strand
CAGCAACCACGGCTCCCGTTGCCCTGCGCTCTGCTTCTTACTATGGTGGCTCTGCGATTTTTTCCCGAACACAGTCTTGCATGTGCGCCCTTTGGGTACTCTCTTGATCATCACCAAACGGCATGGCACAGGGTTCGAACGGACGTAATTGAAGCTCCCCAGGTCGCGTGCACGTCCCTTCGTGTCCGCGAAATGCTCTTTGCAACCGCGCCAGTCACTTTTGCCACTGGGGGTCACCATGTCGCGGTTTCGGATGCGTCCTATCCAGGCAAACCCGAGTTGATCGAGCATCTTGAACCACGCGGCGCGAAAGCCGGCATCGGTGATGATCAAGGGCTGACAATGGGCTGGCAGCACCGAGCGTAGCGTCTTCATGAACTCGCGGTGCACCGAAGCCGCACCATACTGCGCGGTGGGGTGTATCTCTTCATAGATGACGATAGCGCGGCCCTTCACAACGACAGCCGCACGCAGCACGTGTTGGCTGATGTCGGCTAACAAATCGGACCAGTCCACGATAATGCTGATCTTCGATTGGCCTTGCAAGACGCGCTGCGCGACTGCGCGAAATATCTCCACGCGTTCGGTCGCCAGATGGGGATTGCTCAACAGCCGATCACAGCGCTTGATGCGATGACGCAATGAGCTCGAGCCTTGCACAGACTTACTCATCTTCAGCAAACCAAGCCCGCCACTCCGCGCCGCCTCAATCATCAAGGCAAGGCAATGCCGGCGTTTGGCGTGTATCGATGGGCATTGATCGGCTAACAAATCTTGTATGATTCGTCCTGCATGCATAGTCTGTTCCTTTCGTTCGCAGTTTGGTCGCTACAAACGAAAGGGTTAACACAGCCATGCATGCGCCGTTTTTGGGATTAGAAGTTAACAGGCATCCAGCCTGTTTACAAGCAATTTTTGAGGGGAAGGCTCAGGGACAGACCCATATCGTTATACATAAGTCAGCCGAGTCCTTCGCGCAGCGCGCGTAGCGTTTCGGCGGCGGTCATGACTTGATCCAGTCCGCGCCAAATCGTCTTTACTCCCGGTTCGCCGTCACTCTTGCGACCGAGGAAGCCTCCCACCTGCGCGACAAGCCGGACGATTTCGTTGAGCGTGGGTGGAGCGGTCGGCATCTTCTTTTTTGTTAGCAGGTAAGCGCCCCGGATCTCGTCCGGATCGAAGAACAGCGCGGCATCGAGGTCGGGGCAGGTTCGGCCCAACCGCATCAGATTGGTGATACGCCAGGCAACAACCATAAAGAGTGCGAGCGCGCGTTCAATCCGATCGATCGCCGACAGTTGCAATGCCTCTACCTCGCAACCATTTTTGAGGACATTGAAATAGATCTCGATTTCCCAGCGTGCCCGGTACCATTCGATCAGCTCGATAGCTTGCTCAACTGTCGATGCCTGGCGGTTGGTCAGCAAGCGCCATTCGACGGGCTTGACGCCTTTGGGCGCGCCGATCTCGCGCGCCACGATGCAGGTTGCGGTAATGCGTCCACCTTTGCCATCCGATATCTCGACTGCGCGGGACCAGACTTGCTGGCGAACGGTACGCGCTTTCTGTTCGTCACGGGGACCCATCTTGAAGGTAATTTCTCCAACTGCCTCGCCCTTGGTCGTATAGGCCCACAACTTGTCGTCGCCGCCGTCGGGCAAGCAGCGATTGTGTTTGGCACGCACCAACCAATCGACAGGCGTTCCCAAGTCACGCGCGCGACGCATCATCGCTACCATGTCGGCTTCCCGGTCGGCCACGTACACCAACCGCGTGTCCGGCATCTCGGGCGCCATCTCCGCGAGGCGTTCATAGCCTTCGGGCCAGCGTGCGCTCTCACTTTGCCCAGGACGGACCCCGTCCGCACCGCGTTGCTCTCGCGCCCACATATAGGCATCGAGCACTCCCAACGGTTCGCGTTCCGGCGTGACCGCATAGGTCGGATGAAGATACATGCCGCGCCGCGCTTCGTAGTTCAGCGGGCCAAGACCTTCGGTTTCCTGTCCGTTGAAATCAAGCTCGGTCGTGTCCTGAATACAGAGCACCACGCGATGCGCGCTCATGCGCTCCTGCGTCCGCGTCCAGTGCGGGGCAAGAATGCCCTCCCACGTGACATCGTCGTTGCCGAGGAACCGATAGGCCGCGCACGTCTCATTCCAGCTATCGCACGCCTGCGGGATGCTGGCCGTCGGCTTTGCCGAAAGTCGTTCCATCATTATTCTTGCCCTCTTGTCGAGGCGGGCATCCCCAAGGGCCAGTCCTGCAAACTCGTGATCCGTCCAGCGCTGCGCTACCTTGGTCAATGCGTCACCCAAAATGAAAGAGTAAACGCGATCTCGCCAAAGTTTACAAGACCCATCTGCAACTCATTGAAAGTTAACGATATTTCTAGCTAAGCTGGGAGCGGCTTCCGACTTGTGTATAACGATATGGGTCTGACCCCGATTTATATGACCCCGATTTATAAGTGCTTGATTTTTAAGGCGCGAATTACTCGACGAAAACTACGGCGGTACGGGCAGGGATGGTGAAGGTGCCGGTGGCGCTGTCGAACCTTGCTTCGAACACGCGTTTGTCGGACCTGTGCGCTGGATGCAGGCGCAACGCCTTGCCTTTCATTTCGCTGATCGCCAGGGTGTGCGGACCTTTGTCGACGTTGATGAAGTAGCTTACGCCCTTGAAGTTGGCTCCCGCGTAGCCCTTGCCGTCGATGCGGGCGGCGATGACGGTCGGTTCCTGGGTTGATCCGGTATTGAAGAAGCGCAGGCGCTGCCTGATGTCATCGGCGGTCCGCAGGCGGAACAGCGTGGTGCTGGCGCGGATCGCGAGCAGGTCGCGGAAGACGTCTCGCGCGTAGGCGATGTCGGCAGGCGCGGCTTTCAGCGCGGGGTTTGCGAGCAGGGGCTTGAGCAGCGCGTAGTCCTTGCCGTTGTCTTCTTCGCGCGGCAGCCCTGTGCCGTAGTAGTTGTCCTGGTAGCTCCAGTCGATGCGGTTGAACCAGTCGCCGGAGTTGAAGCTGTTGCGGTCCAGTGACTTGGAGCGCAGCGTGTCGATGCCGGCGTGGTAGTAGGCCACGCCCTGGCTGAAGGCGTTGATCGCGGCGCCCAGCATCTGCACCCGCGCGCGGTCCGCCGTCGTCGTCGCCACCGGCAGCTTGAAGACATTGACGTCGTACAGCGTGTGGTTGTCGTGGTTCTCGACGTAGTTGACCGCTTCGTCCGGCTGGCTGGCGTATCCCGCAGGCTGTCCGCCGTAGTCGATGTCCTGCAGCTTCTGCTTCGTGTCCTTCGCCGTCGTCATTTCATACGTCCGCACCGAGCCGGCCAGTCCCACGCGCACCATGTCGGCGGTGCGCATCAGGTCTTCCTTCGTCCGCTTTTCCGCCGACGCATTCGGGTCGTACGCCATGCCGTTGATGTAGCCCTGCAGCTTGATCATCTTGTCGCCCGAGTCGCCGGCCGAGCCGCCGCGCACGGCGTCGCGGGCGCGGTCGCTGAAAGAGCCGATGCCGCTGCCGTTCAGCGACAGCTGCGAAGCCTGCACAAAGCGCGCGCCATCCGCTATTTCGCCGAAGTTCCAGCCTTCGCCGATCAGCTGGATATGCCGTCCGGCGGCCTGGTCGACGCGCTTCTGCAGCTGCTCCATCACGGAGCGCGGCTGGTGGCCCATCAGGTCGAAGCGGAACGAGTCGATCTTGTATTCGCGCGTCCACAGCTCGGCCGAGTCGACCATCAGCTTGCCCATCATGAGGTTCTCGGTCGCGGTGTTGTCGCAGCAGGTCGATTGCTCGACGCCGCCGATCGCATTCAGCCGGTGGTAGTAGCCCGGGACGATGCGGTCGAGGACCGACTTTTCCTTCTGCCCGGAGGCGAAGGTGTGGTTGTAGACGACGTCCATGCCAACCCGCAGCCCTGCGCGGTGCAGGTTCATGACCATGTCGCGGAATTCGACGATGCGGCGCGCGCCGTCCGCCGGGTCGCTCGCGTAACTGCCTTCCGGGGCGCTGTAGTGGTAAGGGTCGTAGCCCCAGTTGAAGCAGTCGGTTTCGGCCGTCTTCTGCACCAGCGCCTGCTGCGCTTCGCTGTCGGGACTGCCCACTGGCTTCGGCTGCGCGCAGCCTTTTTCCGGCACGCTGCCGATGTCGTACACGGGCAGCAGGTGGACGTCGGTCATGCCGGCGCGCGCCAGCGCTGCCAGGTGCTTCATGCCGTTCGAACCGGTCTCGCCGAACGCGCCGTACTTGCCGCGGTTGGCGGCGGTGACGGTGCCGTCGTTGATCGAGAAGTCGCGCACGTGCAGTTCGTAGATCGTCATGTCGGTCTGCGCCTTCACCGTGGAAGGGGACTTGTGCTTGTCCCAGCCCGCAGGCTTGAGGGCTGGCGCGGACAGGTTGGCAATGTAGCTGCGCTTCGAGTCGGTCGTGACGCTGACGGAGTATGGGTCCGTCGCCATGTTGCGCACTACCCCGGCGCCGTCCACCACGACGTCGACCGCGTACTTGTAGTATTTGCCGCTTTGGTCGCCCGCCTTTGCAGCGCTCCACACGCCAGTGGCCGCATCGCGCGTCATCGCTTCGATGCCATTGGCCTTGCCGCTGCCGGAGTCATAGGTGCACAGCGCCACCTGCTGCGCGGTCGGCGCCCACAGCTTAAACACCGTGCGCTGCTTGCCGGGCGTGGCGCCAAGGCCGCCCACCTTCCCTGCAGCTGCGTAAATATCGTCCAGCGCACCGGCGGCCTGGATGCGCGTGGCAGCAACGACGTTGCCGTTGGCGTCTTCCTGCACCAGCACCAGCTGCTGCGTGTGCAGCCCGGCCAGCTTCGGCACGTCTGCCGGCGCGACTGCCAACACCGGGCCCGGCGCAACGTACTTGAAACGCTCGGCCGCGCCGGCCGGCACTTCACCCTTGAGCGCGGCCAGCGGCAGCGATCCCGCCGCTCCGCCTACCTTGCCGCCCACGCTGGCCTTGATCGATGCGGCAGGCGAGTGATAAAGGCGGAAGCTGGCCGACGCGTCGGCGCCCGGCCATTTGACGAGGTGCCGGTTCAGCCACACCGCGCGCGCCTCGTAACGGGCCGGCGAAGCGTGGACCACGCTTTCGAAGCCGTCGCTGTTGCAGGCTTCGAGCGGTATGGCGGCATGGGCGGCGCTTGCGGTACATGCGGCGGCACTTGCGATCGAAAGGCGGGCGAGGACGTGGCGGGAAGGGTTTCGCATGGCTGGTCTCTGATATTGTGTTATTAAATTACATGATTTAGGGACGTGACTGGTCTGCTTCTGCACCTATGGTAGCCGAATATGTGTAGCTTTACTACGTTGAAAGTTGTAAAAAAACCCCTCCGGCCGTGTGGCGGGAGGGGTTGGGGGGGGGCGATCAGGCTGCCGCGAGTGCGGTGCTGATGCGGTAGTTATCGACCATGCGGTAGCGCGTAGCGTACCAGGCGAAGGCGAGGGCGGCCGCGAACGCAAACGCGGCAAAGAAATACATCTGGAATGCGATCACCCCCATTCCGCTGTTCGCAATCTGGGAGATCACCGCTTCGTTCTTGACCGCTGCGTTGACGATCAGGACCCACAGGCTGCCGACGGTAATTGCCAGGAACCAGAACGCCATGATCACGCCCTTCATCGACTTAGGCGCCTGGCTGTATGCGAATTCGAGGCCGGTCGCCGATACCAGCACTTCGCCGAAGGTCAGCAGCGCGTAGGGCAGGATCTGCCAGGTGATCGACATCGGTTCGCCGGCGTCCATCGATACCTGGATAGAGCCGATCACGATCCACGACAGTCCCGAGAACGCGATGCCGGTCGCCATGCGGCGCAGCGCCGTCGGCTCGATGCCGATCACGCGCAGCATCGGATACAGCACCAGGTTGTTGAGCGGGATGAGGATCATCACCAGCAGCGGGTTCAGTGCCTGCATTTGTGCCGGCAGGATGTTGAACGTGGTGCCGAACGCGGACACGGTCGGCATCATCGACTGCGCCTGCACGATCCAGGTCGAGGCCTTCTGGTCGAACAGCGAATGGAACGGGGTTGTCAGTGCGAACACGATCAGGATGCGCATCACGGCGCGCACGCCATCCACCGCTTCGTCCGGATGGATGCCACGCGCACGTTCAAGCTGCATCGAGGTGCCGATGCCGCCGAAGGCGAGCAGCAGCACCAGTGCGGTACATGCTGCGATGACGAAGCCCCACGATGGAATCATCGCGAACGAGGTGAGGGCGCCGACGACGCCAACACCGGCCATCATCAGGCCCGGACGCGATTCGCCCGGCTTTGCCGCCAGCAGTGCGGTACGCGCCACGCGGGTGAACGAGTTCGGATCAGGCGGCGCAGGCGGGACGTTGATGTACTTCTTGCGGCCGGACCAGAAGATCATCGTGGCGATGAACATCAGCGCGCCCGGAATGCCGAAGGCGATCGACGGTCCGAAGTCCTTCAGGAAGATCGGCATCAGCAGCGACGCGAAGAAGGAGCCGAAGTTGATCATCCAGTAGAAGGCGTCGAACACGATCTTGGCCTTGCCCTTGTTGGTCTGGTCGAACTGGTCGCCGACGAACGAGGAGATCAGCGGCTTGATGCCGCCCGAGCCGAGCGCGATCAGGAACAGGCCGAGGTAGAAGCCGTTCAGGTTTTCGTCCCAGATCGCCAGGCAGGCGTGGCCCGCGCAGTAGACGAGGCTTAGCCAGAAGATGGTGTCGTATTTGCCGAAGAAGCGGTCGGCCAGCCATCCGCCCAGCAGCGGGAAGAAGTACACGCCGATGACGAAGGTGTGGAACACGTGCTTGGCTTCGCCCGCGCGGTCGGGCTCCGGCATGAACAGCAGCAGGGTACTGATCAGGAAGGGGGTGAGGATATTGCGCATCCCGTAAAAGCTGAATCGTTCGCACCCTTCGGTCGCGATGATGAACGGGATCTGCCGGGGCAGTTTTCCCATCCCGTCTTGGGTTTCTACTTGCGACATTGCCACTCCGAATGTTTTAAACAGACGCGATGCTAAGCCCAAGCTGGAACGATCGCAACATTTAATTGCCGGGGCAAAAAATGGAGTGTAGTTTGACTACCGAGACGTATGGATGATTTTGTGCATATTTAACTTAAGTGATTGATTTTATGTGATTTAGTTGGATTTTGAATGCCATCGCAAGAATTGTAAAAGCTTGATAAGTCATGTATATTGTGTACAAACATCCCTTTGTGCATTTCACTGGACCCTCGACCATGACCAAAGAACCTGTCCTGCAATCCGATCAACAAACCCCGTGGTGGCGCGAAGCCATCATCTACCAGGTGTACCCGCGCAGCTTCCTCGACACGGACGGCGACGGCGTCGGCGACCTGCGCGGCATCACGGCGAAGCTCGATTACATCGCGCAGCTGGGCGCGGACATCGTCTGGCTGTCCCCGTACTTCAAGTCGCCGATGAAGGACTTCGGTTACGACATTTCGGACTACTGCGACGTCGACCCGATGTTCGGCACCCTGGCCGATTTCGACGCGCTGATCGCGAAGGCGCACAGCCTTGGCCTGAAAATCATGATCGACCAGGTGATGTCGCACACCGCCGACGTCCACCCGTGGTTCGTCGAGAGCCGCAAGAGCCGCGACAATCCAAAGGCCGACTGGTATGTCTGGGCCGACCCGCTCCCGGACGGTAACCCGCCCAACAACTGGCTGTCTGTGTTCGGCGGCTCGTCGTGGCAGTGGGACTCGCGCCGCAAGCAGTACTACCTGCATAATTTCCTGGCCAGCCAGCCGGACATGAACTTCCATAATCCGGAAGTGCAGCAGGCGCACCTGGAAAGCCTGCGCTTCTGGCTCGAGCGCGGCGTCGATGGCGTGCGCATGGACGCATGTAACTTCCACTTCCACGACACCGAATTGCGCAGCAATCCGGCCGCCACCAAGCGCGACACCGCCACCGTCACCGACGTGAACCCGTACGGCATGCAGTCGCACATCTACGACAAGACCCGCCCCGAGAACCTGGCCTTCCTGCAGAAGATCCGTTCGCTGCTGAACGAATACGGCGCGGTGGCGATCGGCGAAGTGGGCGCGGACGATGCCCTCGGCGTGATGGCGGAATACACCGCGGACGGCGACAAGCTGCACATGGCCTACAGCTTCAACCTGCTGACGCCGCAGTTCTCTGCGGCGCACATCCGCACCCAGGTCGAGGAGTTCGAGGCGCGCGTCAAGGGCGGCTGGGCTTCCTGGTCGGTAGGTAACCACGACAGCATCCGCGTGATGACGCGCTGGGGCGGCGACAAGCCGACACCCGCGCTGGCCAAGCTGGTGCTGGCGATGCAGCTGTCGCTGAAGGGCACCCCTTGCCTGTACCAGGGCGACGAGCTGGCGTTCACCGAAGCCGATGTTCCTTACGAACTGCTGCAGGACCCGTACGGCATTACCTTCTGGCCCGAGTTCAAGGGACGCGACGGCTGCCGCACGCCGATCGCCTGGACCTCCGACATGCCGAACGGCGGTTTCACCAGCGGCAAGCCGTGGCTGCCGGTCGACGAAAAGCACATCGCGGTTGCCGCATCTGTCCAGGAAACCGATCCGGACTCGCCGCTCAACTTCGCACGCCGCCTGATCGCATGGCGCCGCAACACGCCGCAGCTCACGCGCGGCGAAATCGTGTTCTTCGACGCGCCGGAACCGGTGCTGGCGCTGCGCCGCGACCTGGCCGGACATCCAGGCGTGATCGCCGTGTTCAACCTGGGGCCGGAGCCGATGGACTTTGACCTGCCGCAAATCTCCGGGGCCGCCGCCATGAGCGGGCACGGGCTCGAAGGCAGTGTTGACGGCACCCGTGTAACGCTGCCGGCATACGGCGGCTGGTTCGGCACGGTAGCGTAAGCGGCATGGCCCACCACGCCGAGTCCCACAAGCTGGCGCGCAGCGCGTTTGCCGACGGCCCGCGCCTGCTGGCCGACATCGGTGCCACCCACGCGCGCCTGGCGCTGGAGACGGCGCCCGGTGAATTTGGCGCGGTGCGAGTGCTGCGCTGCGACGACTTCGAAGGCATCGTCCCGCTGATGCGCTTCTATCTCGCCGATCATTCCGGTGTCGCGCTGAACCACGCGGCGCTGGCGGTGGCCAACCCGATCCACGGCGACCGCGTGCGCATGACC
>NZ_QYUP01000058.1 GCF_003590855.1 Massilia cavernae | reverse complement strand
AATAACCCGCACTTCTCGCGCGCAGTCGTGCACCACGAGCTGATACCAGGCCACCACCTGCAGATGTTCATGGCCGACCGCTACCAGCCGCAGCGCAAGCTGTTCGACTCGCCCTTCTTCGTCGAGGGCTGGGCGGTGTACTGGGAGATGCTGCTGTATGACCGCAAGTTCGCGGCGAAGCCGGAAGACCGCATCGGCATGATGTTCTGGAGGAACCACCGCGCCGCGCGCATCCTGTTCTCGCTTGGCTTCCACCTCGGGAAGATCACGCCCGAGCAGGCGGTGGACATGCTGATCAAGCGCGTCGGCCATGAACCGGACAACGCGCGCGCCGAAGTGCGCCGCTCGTTCAACGGCGACTACTCGCCGCTGTACCAGGCCGGCTACATGATCGGCGCGCTGCAACTGCGCTCGCTGAAGAAGGAGCTGGTCGATGGCGGCGCCATGAGCCTGAAGGCCTTCCATGACGGCGTGCTCGAAGGCGGCATCCTGCCGGCCGAACTGGTTCGGGCCCGCCTGAAAAATGAAAAGATCGCGCGCGACTTCCGCCCGGCATGGCGCTTCTACAATTGAACTGAACGGAATTGAACATGAAGAAAAGCCTCACCCTCTGCGCGCTGAGCGCGGCACTGATGCTGGCCTATGCGCCGGCGACCATCGCAGCCGGACAGCCTGCCGGCAAGGTGGCCGGCGCGGTGGCCAGTCAATCGAAGAAGCAGCTCGACAAGCTGGCCGACGAATACTACGACGCGGTTGCCCGCTACGACCCGGTTGGCGCAACCGAAAGTGGCGACAACCGCTTCGACGACCAGATCGGCATGAGCATCTCGCCAGCCGTGCGCGCAAAACAGTATGCGCGTTATGAAGCCTTCCTCAAGCGCCTGCACGCGATCGACCGCAACACGCTGGACCGCGGCGCGCAGATCAACCATGACATCCTTGAATACGAGCTGAAGACGGCGATCACGTTCAAGGACTTCCCGGAGCACCTGCTGCCGCTGGACCAGATGGACAGCATGCCTGTCACGCTGGCCAACTACGCGGGCGGCGAGGCCGCGCAGCAGCTGAAGACCGCGAAGCACTATCGCGCCTACCTGAACCGCCTGAACCAGCTGCCGGCATGGATCGACCAGGCCATCGCCAACATGCGCGAAGGGATGCGCAAGGGCGTCGTGCTGCCGCGCGCGCCGATGACGTCAGCGCTGCCTCAGTTCCAGAAACTGGTCAGCGACACGCCGGAAACCAACATCTTCTACACGCCGATCAAGAAGCTGCCTGCGACGTTCTCCGCGAAGGACAAGAAGGAACTGACCGCGGCGTACAAGGCGACGCTGTCGAAGAAACTGATGCCGTCGCTGCGGAAGCTGGGCACCTTTCTCGAGACGGAATACCTGCCGGCGACCCGCACCAGCACCGGCTGGAGCGCACTGCCGCACGGGGTGGAGTGGTACCAGGCGAACGTAGCGGCATCCACCACGACCACGCTGGGTCCCGAGGAGATCCACGCGACAGGCTTGAAGGAAGTCGCCCGCATCCAGGCGGAATACGGCGTGACCGGTCCGAAGATGGGCTACAACGGGCCTGCGGCTGGCTTGCCGGGCTGGGTGGCGGAGCAGGAGAAGTACCGTCCGTTCAAGACCGAGCAGGAAGTCATCGACGTGTACCGCAAGCTCGACGCGGTGCTGCGCGAGAGGCTGCCTGCGCTGTTCACCCTGATGCCGAAGGCGCCGCTGGACCTGCGCCTGGAGCCGGAACTGAGCCGCGCTACGGCGTCGGACCATTACACAGCGCCTGCGTCCGACGGTTCGCGCCCTGGCGTTTTCTGGTCGGTGGTGAACGATCCGAAGCAGTACGGCAGCACCGGCATGGTGACGCTGTTCCTGCATGAGGGCCAGCCGGGACACCACTTCCACATCGCGCTGCTGCAGGAGATGGACCTGCCGATGTTCCGCAAGTTCGGCGGGAATAACGCGTTCACCGAAGGCTGGGCGCTGTATGCGGAGACCCTGGGCAAGGAGATGGGACTGTTCGAAAAACCGGAGGATTATTTCGGGCACCTGAACGACGAGATGCTGCGCGCAGTGCGTCTGGTGGTGGATACCGGCATGCATGCGAAGGGATGGACGCGCGAACAGTCGATCCAGTACATGCGCGATACGCTGGGGTATACCGAGGCTGTGGCGCGCAGCGAGACGGAGCGCTACATGGTGTGGCCGGGGCAGGCGCTGGGCTACAAGATCGGGTCGCTGAAGATCGCGGAATTGCGGCAGAAGGCGTCAGCGGCGCTTGGCAGCAAGTTCAGTTTGCCGAAGTTCCATGAGATTGTGCTGGAGGATGGAACGGTGCCGTTGTCGTTGTTGGAGGCGAAGGTGCAGCGGTGGATTGAGAAAGAGTCGGGCCGATAAGTCAGTTCGGCGGATGCGCTCCGCTTATCCGCCCTACGTGTTTGTTCCATGTGACCCGTAGGGCGGATAAGCGGAGCGCATCCGTCGAATCCGAAAATACCTGTTGGCCGTAGGGCGGAAGAGCGCGAAGCGTGTCATCCGCCGAATACGAATCAAACCACCGAATACACCGGATATCGGCGCCACTCCGGTTCCACGTACCGCTGGCAATTCGCGAAGATGAAGTCCAGCACCGCTTCCTGGTTCGACAGCAGCGTCTGATTCTCTCCTTTCCACTTCTCGAACTTCGCCTTCAGCTCCGGCTCATCGCGCAGCAGTTCCAGCGCGTGGTCTTCGAACACGTAATCGGAAAACGCTTCCTTCTTCTCCAGCACGCTGTTGAAGAAGCCCCAGCGGAAGAAGCTGTCGTGCGCCTGCGGTTCCAGCGTTTCGATCACATAGCGCGCATTGTCCTGGTCCAGCGGAATCCACACGTCGCCCGGACGCAGCGTCACCTTCCCACTGCGCTTCTCCAGCTGCACATCGTCGTGGAACATGTGTCCTTCGTAGGCGTTCGGGCGCGATGTCACCGACTTGATGTGGTAATACTCGACATCGACCGTCTTCTCGGCGCCGATCCGTTCCATCTTCACGCCGTTCCACTCCAGCCGCTCGATCGCTTCACGCCAGGCCTGCGACAGCACGTAGGCGCGCGGGGTCTTGACGACGATGTCGGCCGGGAAGCTGTTGAAGTACTTGATGTCGCGTTCGAACGGCTTGCTGCGGTCATACGACAGGCGGGTGTAGTTACCCAGCACGCTGGGCGAGTACTGTGCCTCATAGCCTTTGAAGCGGAAGGTCGACGCATTCTCTTCGTCCATCGCCCAGTGGATCGGCCACTCGCGGCGGGTCTTGCCCTCGGCCTTCGCGGCGCGGCGCAGCGACTGGATCTGCTGCGCGTTCGCCACCGTGAAATCGAGCGCGGTTTCGACCAGCGCGCGCATCGACTCGTAGCGGTCCTTGAACGGCTTGAGCATGTGCGTCTCGGGCATGAAGCCGATGGTGTTGTTCAGGGCCGCGTAGCCGGTCGAGAAGCGCGGGGTTTCGAGGAATTCGGCGATGCCGTGGTCCGGGCAGTCCTTGACCGGGTTGACGTACGGGCAGGTCGGCCAGCCGCGCTTCTCCATCTCATTGAACATGTGCGGCAGCATGGTGTCGCGCAGGAAGCCGCCAAGGCCGCCGCCAAGCTTGTCGGCCTGGGTGTGGATCAGGGTCATGGTGTAGCTGTAGTCGGCGCCGTTCGAGGTGTGGGTGTCGACCATGACGTCCGGGTCCCAGGCAGTGAACAGCTTGTTGAAGACCTGCGCGGTCAGCGTGTCGCACTTGACGAAGTCGCGGTTCAGGTCGAGGTGGCGGCTGTTGCCGCGGAAGCCGAACTGCTCGGGGCCGTCCTGGTTCACGCGCGAGGTGTTCTGGCGATTCAGGCTGCCGTCGACGTTGTACATCGGGACAAACAGGAAGACCGTCTTGCCCAGCGCGGCCAGGCGCTCGGGCTGGGTGCAGAAGTCGCGCACATGCGCCATGCAGCTGTCGACGCCTTCCGGCTCGCCCGGGTGGATGCCGTTATTGTTGAAGAAGACCGGACGGCCTTCGCGCTTGAGCTGCTCGCGGTCGAATACGCCGTCGGCGGTGATGACGCCCGCGTGGACCGGCACGCCCGCATCCGAGGTGCCGACTACGCCGAAACTCAGGATGCCGGGATAGCGGCGGGCCAGTTCTTCGTACCAGGCGATGCACTCGGCCAAGGTGGTGGTCTGGTTCTTGTTGCCCTTTTCATAGGGCGTCTGCAGGTCGTTCAGCATGATTTTGTCGTGTGAAGTCAAAGATTAGCGGGATCGCGCAAACCGCTACGATACATCAAGCGGCAGGGAGATGGATATGACGGTGCCGCTGCCAGGTTCCGACGCGAAGGAAATCGAGCCTCCTCTCCCCGGCCGGGGCGTTTTTTCATCCTGCGACAACATCGTCAATACCTTTCCCGCGCGGCACTAAATCGCTGCAATGCAACAGTTTCCGAATCGCATACAATTGTCGGCTTCATCCACTCCATGCATTCGGGAACCCATGCAAAAGAAGCTCCTGGCCGTCGCGGCCGCCACCTTTGCCTCCAGCCTGACCCTCGCCTTCGCTGCCCACGCAGCCAAGCCGGCAACCGGCCCGACCGTTGAGGAAGCGCCGCTGCGCGGCCACATGGCATTCCTGTCGAGCGACCTGATGGAAGGTCGCGGCACCGGCCAGCGCGGCGGCGACCTGACTGTTGCCTACCTCGAGGCGGCGGCGATGGCCGCGGGCCTGAAGCCTGGCAACGGCACCAGCTACCGCCAGGCGGTGAAGATCGCCGGCGTGAACGCGTTGCCGAAGGAGAGCAGCATAGCCATCGAGATCGGCGGCAAGCCGCAGGCATTTGCATTCGGGACCGACTGGGTGTGGGCGCCGGGCGACGCCAAGGCGGTGCACCAGCTGGACGCGGAAATGGTCTTCGTCGGCTACGGCATCAATGCCACCGAAGAAGGCTGGAGCGACTACAAGGACCTGGACGTCAAGGGCAAGGTTGTCGTGATGATGGTCAACGATCCGATGCCGACCGCAGCCGAGCCGGAGCGCTTCGGCGGCAAGGGCCTGACCTACTACGGCCGCTGGACCTACAAGTTCGAAGAAGCCGCGCGCCAGGGCGCAGCGGGCGTACTGCTGATCCACACCACGGCGTCGGCGTCGTACGGCTGGAGCGTGGTGCAGAACAGCTGGATGGCGGAACGCTTCCAGCTGGCGCAAGGCGAACTGGGCGCGCCGATGGAAGGCTGGATGACCGAAGACGTCGCCCGCACCATCTTCAAGGCAGCCGGCCAGGACCTCGACACCCTGCGCGCCGCAGCCGAGAAGAAGGACTTCAAGGCCGTACCGCTGGGCATCAAGGTCAAGGGCGAGATGAAGGCGGCTGTGCGCAACATCGAGCAGTTCAACGTGGCGGGCATCGTGCCGGGCACCGATCCGAAACTGAAGAACGAGGTTGTCATCTACTCGGCGCACTGGGACCACCTGGGCATGCAGGGCAACGACGCGGACAACATCTACAACGGCGCGGTCGACAACGCGTCGGGCACCGCCGGCCTGCTGGCCATGGCGCAGGCGGCCGTGCGCGCGCCGGCCAAGCGCAGCCAGATGTTCCTGTGGGTAGCGGCCGAAGAACAAGGCCTGCTGGGTTCGGCTGCGTACGCATCGGCGCCGCTGTGGCCGACTGCAAAGACCGCCGCCAACCTGAACCTTGACAGCCTGAACTGGATTGGCGCGGCCAAGGACATCGGCACCAAGGGCAGCGAACGCACCGATCTGGGCGCGATGGCGGCGGCGACCGCGAAGGCGATGGGCCTGACCGTCAGCACCCCGACGCCGGACCTGTCGGGCGGCTACTTCCGCAGCGACCACTTCAGCTTCGCCAAGGCTGGCATCCCGGCATTTTCGATCGCGGGCGGACGCGACTACATCAAGGATACTGAAGCGGCTGCGGCCAAGCAGAAGTCATATGCTGCGCGCTACCACCAGGTGAAGGACGAGTACGATCCGAGCTGGGACCTGTCGGGCATGGTGCAACAGGCGCAGTTCACGCTGAACCTGGGCCGCATGGTTGCCAACTCGCCAAAAATGCCGGCGTGGAAACCGGGCGATGCGTTTGGGAAGATCCGCGCGGCGGTACCGGCCAAGTAAAAAAACGTAGGGCGGGGAGCGCGGACTGCCGCTTCTCCAACCTACAAAGAACGCGCCGCTGCCCGCGACGCGACACCCCCTCAACATGAACTCCTTCGCGCGGCATGAACCTGCGCCGCGTTGGCGCACACACGCGGTAGACGCTATCGCTTTTCCGCCCTTCTATGTCCTCTTAATCAAGCTGCGGACTTGCGGCGGCGGGCCACACCCAACATCCCCACGCCAAACAACATCAACGCGGCCGTCGCCGGCTCCGGCACATCATTCACCGGCGCCACCGGCGCTTCCAGCGCTGCAACCTCCGCCGACGTCAGCGCCGTATCGAAGATGCGCAAATAGTCCACCTTCCCCGCCGACGCCTCGCCGCCGTTGGCACCCTCATCCATGAAGAAGTTCGCGAAATTCGTACTGAACTTCAGTACGCCGTTCGTGTCGTTAAAGCTGAGCACCAGCTCCTTGTTCACAAACGCCTGCGTCATCCCGGCGGCGTTGCGGGTGAACGTGAACTGGCTCTCCACACCGTTCCCCACCCTGCCGAGCGAGGCGTAAGTGCCGCCGCCGTTAAAAATCGCAGCGCCACCGTTGTGCGTGTACACGCCGCTGTCGCGGGTGCGGTTGGCGAAGTCGATGATCTTGCGCCAGCTCGCCTGGCTGTCCAGGCTGTAAGCAAAGTCGATCGTATAGACCGAGCCCAGGTTTTCTTCAAGCGTGAGGCCCTGGTTGGCGCCGAACACATAATGCGAGCCGCTGAACGTGCCGCCCGCCGACAACAGCGCCCTGCCGCGCATATCGTCGGCGAGCGTGCCGTTCAGGCGGTACTGGTGGATCAGCTCGGCGCGAGCAGAAAGGGACGCCAGCAGCAACACGGCCGGCACGAGATAGCGCAACTTCATATTAAATTCTCCTGGTTGATGGGGCGGCGCTCATTGCGCGGCCAAGGGCAATCGAGCGGACCTGGTCGCCGGCGTCGTGAGCGCGTAACCGAGTTGTTTCTATATGCAAAAGCGTTTCTAGCCTGTCACCACGGGAATCAAATACTTAGCTATTCAAAAATGCAATACCGAGATCGCGTACGCGGACGTCCGCTGTTGTAGGTGTTACATTTTCAGCGTAGAGCGACATGCAAATGGCACCCGAGGTGCGTTCGATACGCAGGGATGGACGCTTAATGATCAGGGCACACTGACATGAGCGACCCGCGCCGCCAGCGGCGCGGGATGGTCGCCGTTGGTTGTCGGCGAATGAATCATCAGGGCCTGCCCTTCAGACTCGAATTTTAGGCGCGGGCAAAGGAACGGATGCATCGCATTCGGCCACATCGCATCGACAAACGCGCCGGCAGGTCGCCGGGATGGACTCGCCCACGGCGTGCCATGCTTAGCCGTTCTTGTCCGGGTCGAAGTGGGGGTCCTGCCGCCTGGCCCGCGACTTTATTGACGTCCTTCTCAGCTGTTCGGCAGCTGGCGTTCTCGTGCACGTGGAAGCCGATGCAATCCGGCGCGATGCCCTTACAGCGCCGGGTGAACACGACGGCAATGCTTGCTGTCGCCTGATGGGTGACCGTCCTGTGCTGGCGGCCCGGCCCGGCTTCGGACAGGACGTTCATGGTCGATGGTCATGTCAGTGAAGCGCTCGCCGCAGCGCTCGCAGCCAGCAGCAGGCCGCCGCACAGGTACGTCATCGATGGTTCATAGTGAATCTCCTTTAAATAAATAGAAATGGTCATTAGCTCTCCTTCGAGACGCAAACCGAAGAAACTATAATTATTATTCATGCATTTGAGAAATTCGCGCCGAATTCCGTTAAGAACGGCACGCGCGGTGTGGTTAAGCGCAAATCTCGGGATAGGGGACGCCAGTAGTGTAAGCGATCCATGACCAGCCTTGTCGCCGCAACTTAGGCCGGGATGATTTGCCCTGAGTCTGGTGCGATCAGGATTTCTTGACATGCGTCGGCATGGGAGAACGAAGGCGATGCAGTTCACCGTTGGCCGCATCCCAGATGACGTACTGTCGATTTCATCGAGCAAATGCTGCCAGCCATTGTCGCTAGTTTTCCGTTTGTAATGGAAGTCATGATAAGTGTCAAGACCCGCTTGGTATAAGACGCGTTTCAGGAAATAATTCAGTTGCTTCCTGTGCTGCATATCTTACTCGGTTGGAAGCAAATGAACAGCAGGTTAAAGCGCGAATATAGCCTTTACCGGTAAGTCCTACTCCGTCGAATCCCAGATTTGTATGATATTCGCGGGCTCAATGGCTGGCCTGCGGTCTCGCGCCTGTCAATCGTTCGCCACACACTGGATGTGCACGCATGACTGGGCCAGAGTGATTCGCACTTCTTCCCGTATTGGACTGCACAACTAAATCTCTGCCAGCTTGCTGGCGCACAGGATTGCACCTCCAAGATTGCGCCAATGCTGGCGCACGAGTGCAACGCCCGCAGGCTGCCGTTCGAGAAGAAGGCGATGGCACTTACTCGATATCATTGCCGCAGACCATGCGGCCTCGCCACCCAACGGAGCAGGATGGTCAGCGTGGTTGTCGCCACTACAGGCAGGCCATGCCCTTCAGCTCGGACACTTTAGCTCACGCTGAATGGCTTCTGAAAGGGCCGCGACTTCACTCACTAACATTGCGTAGTCTTCAGTCACTTGCTCCTGACTTTTATTAGCTAGGAAAAAAAGCTTTGCCCCAGCCTCCCGTACGAGGACGGCTAGGCGACAAGTGCTATCCAATTGATTTTTAATTAACCAACGGTCAATAGCCTTGCTGGCAAGGCTGAATAATTCCTCCTGCCAAGCCCGCGAGTTAACCATGTAGAGAATTTTTCGTTGGGCGGAGATCCGGTTATTAAATTCGCTCATTTTATTTCCATTAACAATTCGCGCATCCACTGATCAATAGGAAAGAGACGCGGCAATACATGATCGACCTCTGATCCGGTGATGTCAGCACCAATTCCACGGGTGGCGAGTATTCGTGCACGTTCCAAAATTGAATAGCTCAATTCATCAATAGGAGCCGGCGGATCGATGGCAAAAGCCGATCGTCGAGAAAACATTGGAATTCCAGCGCCAAGAGAATAACAAGTTGCAAAATTTCGAATGCTCAGAAAAATCGAGGAGAGATTAAAAACACGACTCGAGCTTGTCTGCCGAAGAGAAGCCAATGATTCGCTAAATAAAATCTGAAATTTTTCACAATCACCTCTTGAATCGAGGTATGGCTTCGGAACGCCAAGCGATTTGAGAAAATCGGTTCCGTCACTGCTGAATAGGAGCGTCGACTCCGTAGCGAGATGCCATGCAAACGGGTTTCCCGATGTCCACATTTCTCTCAACCGATCATAGGTATAGACAGAGAAAATCTCGGAATCGAACCGATCGTCAGGCGAATCTATACAGGCAAGAACGTCAATATCCGACCCGCGAGTGATCTCGCCGCGGCAAATAGAACCAAAAGCATAAATATGAGAACTCATCGACGGCTGAACCTTTTTATTAAGATCGCCGTGAACAACGCAAATAAAGTCAACCGTGTTGCCACGATCACGGCAGCATACAAGGGCACATAGGACACTTGCTCCGTCGCCCCAAAGAAAATCGCCGGCGCATTATTCAGTGACGATAAATAGTCATGTATGTTGTACGCATCCTTATAAAGCCAAGTGTCGAAGAGTGCAATTCCAAGAATAGCAAAACCAAGCGACCGAAGAAGTTTCAAAACGCTTTCGCCATTACCCCACAAAAATCTAAAAGGATAAATTTTAGCCAAAGAAAGAACCGCTTCACTTTCTGTAGCCCCGGATACTTCCGAACGTAATATGATTCGCCAGAGGCCCATGCTTTATAATTATGTTGCTTGGTCGCGTCCAATTCCAAAGAAATCGCCCGATTTACGGCTTCGGCATCCCCCAACTGTTGATAGTTCGTACGCAGCGAACGCGCGAAGCGCATCTTTAGATTTTCTTGCCACGGTGCCTCCCGATCTAATATCTCGCTGTCAATTTGGGTCTTCTCAAAGGTGGCGTAATCGAATTTGCATCCGGAGAATCGCGATCCGTGGAAATTACTATTCACGAAGCGACACCCCACGAATTGGCATGAGTCGAAGACGCAGTCACGGACATAGCATCCGTCGAAAATACTGTGATCAAACCGAACGTTAACGAAACGAATCTGCTTGGACGGGCTACTCACGGCACCAAGACGCAAGAACAGCTTGAAACGATAGTCCTTATCTTCGACTGACTTCGAAAAATACTTATCAGCCAGAATCTCTCGATTCCCGTCACGGGGCTCGGGCGGAACGGATGAGGTAGTTTCTGAATTATTCATTATATGAAGTTTGAAGACTATCGTATTATTTTACTCTGCATATGGCTTCCGGTTGCTGTGACGCCCGGCCACCACCGCCGTCGACCGTAGCGACGAATTGGTTGCGCACTGCCCGGCCAGCCATTTTGCCCCGGTTCAGAGTTCTGCTATCAAAAGGAAAAAACGGCACCCGAAGGTGCCGTTTTCATTTTGCTCAGAAGCTGGATTACGCTTCGTCGCCGTGGTGCTGTGCTGCGTTCGCAGTGTCTTCGATCGCTTGCAGTTCGCTGGACATCGCTGCCTTTTCGGCATCGAGCAGCGCCTTGCGCTCTTCCACTTCCACGCTTCCTTCTCTTTGCGTGCGCGGTGGAAGGCCAGGCCGGTACCGCAGGATCAGGCGGCCGACGATGACGTTTTCCTTCAGGCCGCGCAGGCCGTCGCGCTTGCCCATGATCGCAGCTTCGGTCAGGACACGGGTGGTCTCCTGAACGATGCAGCCGAGATGAAGGAGTCGGTCGACAGCGATGCCTTGGTAATACCCAGCAGTACTTTTCGTACGTCGCAGGATCTTGTTGCGGCGATCACCTTGTCGTTTTCGTCCAGCAGTCCGAACGCTCAACCTGCTCGCCGACATGTAGTCGGTGTCGCCGGCTTCAACGATCTGAACGCGGCGCAGCATCTGGCGCACGATCACTTCGATTGCTTGTCGTTGATCTTCACGCCTGCAGACGGTACACGTCCTGCACTTCGTCGACGATGTAACGCGCCAGCGCTTCGATACCCAGCAGGCGCAGGATGTCTGCGGATCGGCCGGGCCGTCCACGATATCTCGCCTTGTTCACTACTGGCGTCGTGTACCAGCACTTGCTTGTCCTTGGTGATCAGAACTCGTGCTTGTTGCCGTCCATGTCAGTGATTCCAGACGCTGCTTGCCTTGGTTTCCTTACGAACGCAACGGTACTACCGGTAACTTCCGCCAGCATGCCCGGCATCCTTCGGCGAACGTGCTTCGAAAACAGACAAAAACAAAAATCGCCGCAACCGCGTGGCAGACACCGGTAATGTACTCGGTCTTCTGCATCGGTCGGGATACGTGCCCAGTACTCACCCACCGCATACCGCCTGGCCTCTCTTCACCTGATGATCAGCGCGCCGACCTGGAAGCCGACGCCACCGAGTGCTCGGTGCCTGCGATCTTGACTTCTTCGCCCCAGCTTCGTTCAGCCAGCTTGACCTGCGGACGCAGGGGTCTGCGACGACCGAACCACGACGTTTCGCATCGATCGCCACCAGGGTGGACAGGCCGGTCACTTCGTCGACCTGACGGGCAACGGTGACGCCTTCCTCGACGTTCTCGAAGCGCACGGTACCCGCGTATTCCGTAATGATCGGACGGGTCAGCGGATCCCAGGTCGCCAGCGGCAGGCCGGCCTTGATGACCATGCCGTCCTTGACGTTCAGGGTCGCGCCGTACGGCACCTTGTGACGCTCGCGCTCGCGGCCGTGGTCGTCCGTGATCAGCACTTCGCCGGAACGCGAAATGACGATCTGGGCGCCCTTGCCGTTGGTGACGTAACGCATGGTTGCCGAGAAGCGGATGGTACCGTTCGACTTGGCTTCCACCGACGACGCCACTGCTGCACGCGATGCCGCACCACCGATGTGGAAGGTACGCATGGTCAGCTGGGTACCAGGCTCACCGATCGACTGCGCTGCCACAACACCGACTGCTTCGCCGGCGTTGACCAGCATGCCGCGGCCCAGGTCGCGGCCGTAGCACTTGGCGCACAGGCCGAAGCGCGTGTCGCAAGTGAGCGGGGTGCGGACCTTGACTTCGTCGATCGACAGGCGTTCGATTTCTTCGACCATGTCTTCGTCGAGCAGGGTGCCTGCTTCGTACAGGGTCTCCTGGGTTTCAGGATTGACGATGTCGTGCACGTTGACGCGGCCGAGGATACGCTCGCGCAGCGCTTCGATGACTTCACCGCCTTCGACCAGCGCCTTCATCAGGGTGCCGTTGGTGGTGCCGCAATCGTCCTCGATCACCACCAGGTCCTGGGTAACGTCAACCAGACGGCGGGTCAGGTAACCCGAGTTCGCGGTCTTCAGAGCCGTATCCGCCAGACCTTTACGAGCGCCGTGGGTCGAGATGAAGTACTGCAGAACGTTCAGGCCTTCGCGGAAGTTCGCGGTAATCGGCGTTTCGATAATCGAACCGTCCGGCTTGGCCATCAGGCCTCGCATACCGGCCAGCTGGCGGATCTGGGCTGCGGAACCACGTGCGCCCGAGTCGGCCATCATGTAAATCGCGTTGAACGATTCCTGGGTCGACTTGGTGCCGTCGCGCTTGACGACGTCTTCCACTTTCAGCTGGTCCATCATGGCCTTGCCGACTTCGTCCGAGGTCTTGCCCCAGATGTCGACGACCTTGTTGTAACGCTCGCCGGCAGTCACCAGGCCCGAAGCGTACTGCTGCTCGATCTGCTTGACTTCCGATTCGGCGCTGGCGATCAGGCCGGCCTTCTGGTCTGGAACCAGCATGTCGTCGACGCAGATCGAAATACCTGCGCGGGTCGCCAGGCGGAAACCGGATTGCATCAGCTTGTCGGCGAAGACAACGGTTGCGCGCAGGCCGCACTTGCGGAACGAGGTGTTGATCAGCTTCGAAATCTCTTTCTTCTTCAGGGCGCGGTTCAGTACGGCGAACGGCAGGCCCTTCGGCAGGATTTCGGACAGGATCGCACGGCCAACCGTGGTTTCGTAGCGCGTGACGGTGCGCTCGAACTCGCCGGTCTCGGCGTTCTTCGGATTCTCGACGATACGCACGGTGATGCGGGTCGTCAGTTCGACTTCCTTGTTGTCGTAGGCACGGATGACTTCCGACACGTCAGGGAACAGCATGCCTTCGTTCTTGGCGTTGATCGCTTCGCGGGTCGCGTAGTACAGGCCCAGCACGATATCCTGCGAAGGAACGATCGACGGTTCGCCGTTCGACGGGAACAGGATGTTGTTCGACGCCAGCATCAGCGTACGCGCTTCCATCTGCGCTTCGATCGACAGCGGGACGTGGACTGCCATCTGGTCACCGTCGAAGTCGGCGTTGAACGCCGCGCAGACGAGTGGGTGCAGCTGGATCGCCTTGCCTTCAATCAGGACCGGCTCGAAAGCCTGGATACCGAGGCGGTGCAGGGTTGGTGCGCGGTTCAGCATGACCGGGTGTTCGCGGATCACGTCTTCCAGGATGTCCCACACGACGGGTTCCTGCACTTCGACCAGCTTCTTGGCTGCCTTGATGGTCGTTGCCAGACCCATCAGTTCGAGCTTGTTGAAGATGAACGGCTTGAACAGTTCCAGCGCCATCAGCTTCGGCAGGCCGCACTGGTGCAGCTTGAGCTGTGGACCGACCACGATGACCGAACGGCCCGAGTAGTCGACGCGCTTGCCCAGCAAGTTCTGGCGGAAACGGCCGCCCTTGCCCTTGATCATTTCAGCCAGCGACTTCAGCGGACGCTTGTTGGCGCCGGTCATCGCTTTGCCGCGACGGCCGTTGTCCAGCAGCGAGTCGACCGCTTCTTGCAGCATGCGCTTTTCGTTACGCGTAATGATTTCCGGAGCGCGCAGTTCCATCAGGCGCTTCAGGCGGTTATTACGGTTGATGACGCGGCGATACAGGTCGTTCAGGTCGGAGGTCGCAAAGCGGCCGCCGTCCAGCGGTACCAGCGGACGCAGTTCCGGCGGCAGCACTGGCAGCACTTCCATGATCATCCAGTCAGGCTTGATGCCCGAACGCTGGAACGCCTCGAGCACTTTCAGGCGCTTGGCGTATTTCTTGATCTTCGCTTCCGACTTCGATTCCTTCAGTTCCACGCGCAGCGCTTCGGCATCGCGGTGGATGTCGATCGAGCGCAGCAGTTCACGGATGCCTTCGGCGCCCATGAATGCGGTGAAGTCGTCGCCGTACTCTTCGTACTTGGCGGCGTAGTCGTCTTCCGACATGATCTGGCACTTCTTCAGCGGGGTCATGCCTGGATCGGTCACGACATATGCTTCGAAGTACAGCACGCGTTCGATATCGCGCAGGGTCATGTCCAGGACCATGCCCAGGCGCGACGGCAGCGATTTCAGGAACCAGATGTGCGCGGTTGGCGACGCCAGTTCGATGTGGCCCATGCGCTCGCGGCGCACTTTTGCCAGGGTGACTTCAACGCCGCACTTTTCGCAGATCACGCCGCGGTGCTTCAGGCGCTTGTACTTGCCGCACAGGCATTCGTAGTCCTTGATCGGGCCAAAGATCTTGGCGCAGAACAGGCCGTCGCGCTCAGGCTTGAAGGTACGGTAGTTGATGGTTTCCGGCTTTTTTACTTCGCCGTAGGACCACGAACGGATTTTCTCAGGGGACGCGAGGCCAATCTTGATGGCGTCGAACGTCTCGTTGGTTTGAACTTGCTTGAATAGATCGAGCAGGGCTTTCATGTATCACTCCAGGTGATTGAATTTCTATATTACGACTTTTACCGTTGGCGGGTGATCCGTCTCCCCCGCGAAAGCGGGGGGCCATGCTGAGCGTGAACATTTACTCAGCATGGGTTCCCGCTTTCGCGGGAACGACGACTCAACAGCCGCAGGTCAAAGCGGCGCCGGCTGTTAGTTGCGTTCCAGGTCGATATCGATACCCAGGGAACGGATCTCTTTCACCAGCACGTTGAACGATTCCGGCATGCCTGCGTCGATCACATGATCGCCCTTGACCAGGTTTTCGTACACTTTGGTACGGCCATTCACGTCGTCCGACTTGACGGTCAGCATTTCCTGCAGCACGTACGATGCGCCGTACGCTTCCAGTGCCCATACCTCCATCTCACCGAAGCGCTGGCCACCGAACTGGGCTTTACCGCCCAGCGGCTGCTGCGTCACCAGCGAGTAAGGACCGGTCGAACGCGCGTGCATCTTGTCGTCCACCAGGTGGTGCAGCTTCAGCATGTGCATGTAGCCGACGGTAACCTTGCGCTCGAATGCTTCGCCGGTGCGGCCGTCGAACATCGTGACCTGGTTCTTCGAAGGCGTCATGCCCAGCAGCTTGGCGATCGGCTCAGGGTAAGCCAGGTCCAGCATGCGGTGGATCTCCGACTCGTGCGCGCCGTCGAACACCGGCGTTGCGAACGGAACACCCTTCTTCAGGTTGTCCGCCAGCGACACGATTTCGTCGTCGCTGAAGTTGTCCAGGTCTTCCGACTTGCCGGTCTCGTTGTAGACCTTGGCCAGGAAACCGCGCAGCTCTTCGACTTTCGCCTTGGCTTGCATCATTTCGCCGATCCGCAGGCCCAGGCCCTTCGCTGCCCAGCCGAGGTGGGTCTCGAGGATCTGACCCACGTTCATACGGGAAGGAACGCCCAGCGGGTTCAGCACGACGTCGGCCGGGGTGCCGTCAGCCATGAATGGCATGTCTTCCACCGGAACGATGCGCGATACCACACCCTTGTTACCGTGGCGGCCCGCCATCTTGTCGCCCGACTGCAGGCGGCGCTTGACGGCCAGGTAGACCTTGACCATCTTCTGCACGCCTGGCTGCAGCTCGTCGCCCTGGGTGAGCTTCTTGCGCTTCTCTTCGAAGGCCAGGTCGAACTGGTGGCGCTTCTCGGCGATCGATTCCTTGATCGCTTCCAGCGCGGTCGCCGCGTCATCTTCCGCAGGGCGGATGTCGAACCAGTGGTACTTGTCCAGGTCTGCCAGGTATTCCTTGGTGATCTTGGCGCCCTTGGCCAGCTTCTTCGGACCGCCGTTGACGATCTTGCCGATCAGCATTTTCTCGAGACGCTGGAAGGCATCGCCTTCAACGATACGCATCTGGTCGTTCAGGTCCAGGCGGAAGCGCTTCAGCTCGTCATCGATGATCTGCTGGGCGCGCTTGTCGCGCTGGATGCCTTCGCGGGTGAACACCTGGACGTCGATCACGGTGCCGACCATGCCCGAAGGCACGCGCAGCGAGGTGTCTTTCACGTCCGACGCTTTTTCGCCGAAGATCGCGCGCAGCAGCTTCTCTTCCGGCGTCAGCTGGGTCTCGCCCTTCGGCGTTACCTTACCGACCAGCGTGTCGCCGGCCTGCACTTCAGCGCCGATGTAGACGATGCCCGATTCATCCAGGCGCGCCAGCTGGTTCTCAGCCAGGTTCGAGATGTCGCGGGTGATTTCTTCCGCGCCCAGCTTGGTGTCGCGTGCGACAACCGACAGCTCTTCGATGTGGATCGAGGTGTAGCGGTCGTCCTTGACGACGTTTTCCGAGATCAGGATCGAATCTTCGAAGTTCAGGCCGTTCCACGGCATGAACGCCACCAGCATGTTCTGGCCCAGTGCCAGCTCGCCCAGGTCGGTCGATGCGCCGTCGGCGATGACGTCGCGGCGTGCCACGCGGTCGCCAACCTTGACGATCGGACGCTGGTTGATGTTGGTGTTCTGGTTGGAACGGGTGTACTTGATCAGGTTGTAGATGTCGACACCGACTTCGCCCGCGGTCGCTTCGTCGTCGTTGACGCGAATAACCACACGGCCCGCATCGACGTAGTCGACCACACCGCCGCGCAGTGCCTGCACGGTGGTGCCCGAGTCGACTGCCACGGTGCGTTCGATACCGGTACCGACCAGTGCTTTTTCAGGGCGCAGGCAAGGAACTGCCTGGCGCTGCATGTTTGCACCCATCAATGCGCGGTTCGCGTCATCGTGCTCGAGGAACGGAATCAGCGATGCTGCGACCGAAACGATCTGGCCTGGCGCCACGTCCATGTACTGGATGCGCTCAGGCGACACCAGGATGGTCTCGCCTGCTTCACGTGCCGATACCAGCTCGTCCGACAGGGTGCCGGAACCATCAATGCCGGCGTTCGCCTGTGCAATGATGTAGCGGCCTTCTTCGATCGCCGACAGGTAATCGATCTTGTCGGTGACCTTGCTGTTCTCGACCTTGCGGTACGGGGTCTCGAGGAAGCCGTATTCGTTCAGGCGGGCAAACAGTGCCAGCGAGTTGATCAGGCCGATGTTCGGGCCTTCAGGCGTTTCGATCGGGCACACGCGGCCGTAGTGGGTCGGGTGCACGTCGCGCACCTCGAAGCCTGCACGTTCGCGGGTCAGGCCGCCAGGGCCGAGGGCCGAGACGCGGCGCTTGTGGGTGATTTCCGACAGCGGGTTGGTCTGGTCCATGAACTGCGACAGCTGGGACGAACCGAAGAACTCGCGGATCGCGGCCGAGATCGGCTTGCTGTTGATCAGGTCGTGCGGCATCAGGTTGTCCGCTTCGGCCTGGCCGAGGCGTTCCTTGACGGCGCGCTCGACGCGCACCAGGCCGGCGCGGAACTGGTTTTCGGCCAGTTCGCCCACGCAGCGTACGCGGCGGTTACCCAGGTGATCGATATCGTCGACTTCGCCGCGGCCATTGCGCAGCTCGACCAGGATCTTGATCACGGCCAGCACGTCTTCGTTCGACAGGGTCATGGCGCCGGTCAGTTCGTCGCGGCCGATGCGGCGGTTGAACTTCATGCGGCCGACGGCCGACAGGTCGTAGCGCTCAGGGCTGTAGAACAGGCCGTTGAACAGGGCTTCGACCGACTCTTCGGTTGGCGGTTCGCCAGGACGCATCATGCGGTAGATCGCGATGCGCGCGGCCATCTGGTCGGCGGTATCGTCGATGCGCAGGGTCTGCGAGATGTAGCCGCCCTGGTCCAGGTCGTTGGTGTACAGGGTCTGGATTTCGGTCACGCTGGCTTCGCGCAGGCGCGCCAGCACGTCATCGGTCAGCTCGTCGTTGGCCGAGGCGATGATTTCGCCGGTTTCCGCGTCCACCACGTTCTTGGCCAGCACGCGGCCCAGCAGGTAGTCTTCAGGAACCGAGATATGCTTGATGCCGGCAGCGTCGATGTCGCGCACGTGCTTGGCGTTGATGCGCTTGTCCTTCAGCACCAGGGTCTTGCCGGTCTTCGGGTCGACGATGTCAAAACGCGCGACTTCGCCACGCAGGCGCTCGGCGACGAATTCCATCTCCGCGCCTTCCGAGCGCAGGTTGAAATTGTCGAACACGAAGAAGTTCGCGAGGATCTGCTCGTGCGACATGCCGATCGCCTTCAGCAGGATCGTGACAGGCATCTTGCGGCGGCGGTCGACGCGGAAGAACAGGATGTCTTTCGGGTCGAACTCGAAGTCCAGCCACGAGCCGCGGTAAGGGATGATGCGTGCCGAGAACAGCAGTTTGCCCGAGGAGTGGGTCTTGCCGCGGTCGTGTTCGAAGAACACGCCTGGCGAACGGTGCAGCTGCGAGACGATCACGCGCTCGGTACCGTTGATGACAAACGAACCGGTGGTCGTCATGAGCGGCAGTTCGCCCATGTAGACTTCCTGTTCCTTCATTTCCTTGACTACAGGCTTGGTCGGGGATTCCTTGTCCAGGATAACCAGGCGTACCTTGGCGCGCAGCGGCGACGCGAAGGTCAGGCCACGCTGTTGGCATTCCTTGACGTCGAACGCTGGTTCGCCCAGCACGTACGACAGGAACTCGAGGCGCGCGAAACCATTGTGCGACACGATAGGGAAGATCGAGGTGAACGCCGATTGCAGGCCGTCGTTCTTGCGGGTCGACACGGCGGTGTCGGCTTGCAGGAAGTTCTCGTAGGATTCAAGCTGGGTAGCCAGAAGGAATGGAACGTTGTGAACGTTGGCGCGCTTCGCGAATGATTTGCGAATGCGTTTCTTCTCAGTAAATGAGTAGTGCATGGACACTCCGTGAGTGACAGAAAGGATGAGAATTCAGGGATTGCCAGTGACACCGGTAAACGGTTAGAGTCACATGCAAGGCCTCAAGTCTCACAACTTTGTGCCAGAGAAAAAGGGGAAACCGCTACTAGTGCTACATTACTGCTATATTGCTTCGGGCCATGCCCGGTCCCACATATATGACAGGGACGACAAAAGAGCCAAAGCCGCATCCTCCCCCTTTCGGGAGAGGAGCGCAAGCTTTGACTCGTGGCGCGAACTGACGCCGGATACTGCTATTACTTGATTTCAGCTTTTGCGCCAGCTTCTTCCAGCTTCTTCTTAGCGGCTTCAGCGTCAGCTTTCGACAGGCCTTCTTTGACGGTCTTAGGTGCGCCGTCGACCAGGTCTTTAGCTTCCTTCAGGCCCAGGCCGGTGATTTCGCGGACTGCCTTGATCACGCCAACTTTGTTCGCGCCGAAGTCGGCCAGAACAACGTTGAACTCGGTCTGCTCTTCAACAGCTGCACCAGCTGCTGCGCCGCCGGCCGCTGGAGCTGCCATTGCTGCTGCCGAAACGCCGAACTTCTCTTCGAATGCCTTGACCAGTTCGTTCAGGTCCATTACGGACATTTCGCTAACTGCGTTCAGGATGTCGTCTTTGCTAATTGCCATTTGAAACTCCAATGTATTTGTTTAGTTTAGTAACTTGACTGTAGCGCGCAACTATTAAGCTGCAGCGGTTTCCTCGGCTGCAGGAGCAGCTTCGGTACCTTCGCTTTTCTTCGCTGCCAGAGCAGCCAGACCACGTGCAAAGCCCGACACCGGAGCCAGCATAACGCCCAACAGCTGCGAGATGAGGACTTCACGGCTAGGAATGCTTGCCAGCGCTGCAACAGCTGCTTTATCCAGCTGCTTGCCTGCGTAGTTACCTGCCTTGATCACGAGCTTGTCGTTGGTCTTGGCAAAGTCGTTGATGACTTTAGCTGCTGCAACTGCGTCGTCCGAGATCGAGTAGATCAGCGGGCCGGTCATTGCGTCAGCCAGGTTGGCAAACTGCGTACCTTCCACCGAGCGGCGAGCCAGCGTGTTCTTCAGAACACGCAGGTATACGCCCTGGGCACGCGCCTTGGCACGAAGTTGAGTCAAGTGACTAACCTGGATGCCACGATATTCGGCCACGACGATAGTTTGCGCAGTTGCTACTTTTGCGGAAACTTCGGCGACGACGGCCTTTTTGTCATTCAGATTAAGACCCACGGTCAACCTCCTTAAATGATGCTTGGCAAATGCCTTGCATCGGTTCGAACAACGGCGTCCGACGTTAAGAAGTTCAGACTGAGCGGATAAATTCACGCAGCATGGACTAACAAAACTTGTTCGGGTACACCATCTGCGTTGGGTGGCGTATTACCCTCCGGCCTGCCTGCTGCCTTCGGCCCAACGGTCTTTGATTGCCTGGCAGGCATTCTTGCGAACACCTGCCAGCCCAAAGATGCGCCTTGCACCGAAACCGGCACAAGGTCTTGATTCTTTAAAACTTAGGCTGCCAGGGTAGCCTGGTCAACACGGACGCCGGCGCCCATGGTCGACGAGATCGCTACCTTGCGCAGGTACACGCCCTTCGAGGTAGCTGGCTTGGCCTTGTTCAGTGCTTCGACCAGGGCAACCAGGTTGCTCTTCAGGTCAGCATCGCTGAACGACTTGCGGCCGATGGTCGCGTGGATGATACCTGCCTTGTCGGTACGGTACTGAACCTGGCCGGCTTTCGCGTTTTTAACCGCGGTAGCGACGTCAGGGGTAACAGTGCCGACCTTCGGGTTAGGCATCAGGCCACGTGGGCCCAGGATCTGGCCCAGGGTACCGACGATGCGCATGGTGTCTGGCGAAGCGATGACGATATCGAAAGGCATGTCGCCGGCTTTGACGCGCTCGGCCAGGTCTTCCATACCAACAACGTCAGCGCCTGCGGCTTTAGCCTGCTCAGCCTTTTCGCCGGTAGCGAAGACCGCTACGCGAACCGACTTGCCGGTGCCTGCTGGCAGAACCACGGAACCACGAACGACCTGGTCCGACTTCTTAGGATCCACGCCCAGCTGGATCGATACGTCGATCGATTCATTGAACTTGGCGGTTGCGAATTCCTTGATGATCGCGACGGCGCTGTCGAACTCATACGCCTTGTTACGGTCAACCTTGGCCTTCATGGCCTTTACGCGCTTGGACAACTTAGCCATTACAGACCCTCCACCGTGATGCCCATCGAACGCGCGGAACCGGCGATGATGCGAACTGCGGCATCCATGTCGGCAGCGGTCAGATCTGGCTGTTTCGTTTTTGCGATTTCTTCAGCTTGAGCGCGGCTCAGCGTGCCAACCTTGTCGGTATGTGGCTTCGGCGAACCTTTGGTGATGCCGGCAGCTTTCTTGATCAGGTAGGTTGCTGGAGGCGTCTTCATCACGAAGGTGAAGGACTTGTCAGCGAACGCGGTGATCACGACCGGGATTGGCATGCCAGGCTCGACACCCTGGGTCTGGGCGTTGAACGCCTTGCAGAATTCCATGATGTTCAGGCCGCGCTGACCGAGCGCAGGGCCGATCGGTGGGGATGGGTTTGCTTTACCAGCTGGCACTTGCAGCTTGATAAAACCAATGATTTTCTTTGCCATGATGGCTCCTATCTTTGGATGAGTAGTAGCGCCCCGCCGGAACTACAATGGCAGGGCTCCTCTTGTTCCGGATTCGCCGTGAGGCGCCGTTCCGGTAACGGTTCTGAAATGTTGGGGACAGGGCTCACGTCGCTCTCGCGCCGCGAGTTCAGTCCCGCAATTCCTTAAACTTTTTCTACCTGGCCGAACTCGAGTTCCACCGGGGTGGCGCGGCCGAAGATCGTGACCGAGACGCGCACCTTGGATTTCTCGTAGTTGACTTCTTCGACGTTGCCGTTGAAGTCGGTGAACGGACCGTCCTTGATGCGGACTTGCTCGCCCACTTCGTACAGCACTTTCGGACGCGGCTTTTCGACGCCTTCCTGCATCTGCTGCATGATCTTGTCAATCTCGCGCGCCGGGATCGGCGTCGGCTTGTTCGATTTGCCGCCGATGAAGCCGGTGACTTTCGCGGTGTTCTTGACCAGGTGCCAGGTCTCGTCCGTCATTTCCATTTCAACCAGGACATAGCCCGGGAAGAAACGACGTTCGGTGACCGACTTCTGGCCGTTCTTGACTTCGACCACTTCTTCGACCGGAACCAGGATCTGGCCGAACTGGTCTTGCATGCCGGCGCGCTCGATGCGCTCGGTCAGCGCACGCATCACGCTTTTTTCCATGCCCGAGTAAGCGTGAACAACGTACCAGCGCTTATTGCTAACCGGTACGCTCACTGGGCCAGCATCTTGTGCCGGAACTTCGCCCGGCACCGGAGCGCCGGCCGCGTCGTCTTGCACATTTTCGTTCATCTTTATTTCCAACCCAGGATCAAGTCGTACAACAGGAATTGAAGGATCTTATCCGTACCCCACAGGAACATCGCCATCACGACCACGAAGGCAAACACGATGCCGGTGATCTGCATGGCTTCCTTGCGCGTAGGCCAGACGACCTTCTTGGTCTCACGCACGCTCTCTTTGGCGAAATTCAGGAAATCGCGGCCAGTTGCCGAAGTCCAAAGAACCAGGACGGCAAAAACCAAACCAGCCACGAGTGCGCCTACGGCCACCAGAGCTGGTTTGTTTTGGCCCTTCAGGTAGAAGAACCCGACGACGCCTGCAATCGCTGCGATAACTGCCAGCGCGACCTTGATCTTGTCGTTCGACGTGCTGACGGTTTGCACGGATTGATTAGACATTTCTTATTTACTTTCGGTGCCCTGCACCAAGACGGTGGCAGGGACGGAGGGCATCGAACCCCCAACCTTCGGTTTTGGAGACCGACGCTCTGCCAATTGAGCTACGTCCCTACGTAAAACTTCAGTGGAATCAAGCATTTTACCATCGTGCGGCCGCTGATGGCAAGGTGCTGATTGCGCCTGGCATGAAACCTGGCGCGGAAGACGGGGCCCGGGGGCCCCGCTTTACTACAAATTACTTGCTTTCACTCAGGATCTTGGCAACAACGCCTGCACCAACGGTACGGCCGCCTTCGCGGATTGCGAAACGCAGGCCTTCTTCCATCGCGATCGGGTTGATCAGCTTGACGGTGATCGACACGTTATCGCCTGGCATAACCATTTCCTTGTCCGCTGGCAGCTCGATCGAGCCGGTCACGTCGGTGGTACGGAAGTAGAACTGTGGACGGTAGTTGTTGAAGAACGGGGTGTGACGGCCACCTTCATCCTTCGACAGAACATAGATCTCGCCGGTGAAGTGGTTGTGCGGCTTGATCGAACCTGGCTTGGCCAGAACCTGGCCACGCTCCACGTCTTCACGCTTGGTACCGCGCAGCAGCAGGCCGACGTTGTCGCCAGCTTGACCCTGGTCCAGCAGCTTGCGGAACATTTCCACGCCGGTGCAGGTGGTCTTGACGGTATCCTTGATGCCGACGATTTCGATTTCTTCGCCGACTTTGATGATGCCGCGCTCGACACGACCGGTAACCACGGTACCGCGGCCCGAGATCGAGAACACGTCTTCCACTGGCATCAGGAAGGCGCCGTCAACTGCGCGCTCTGGCTCAGGGATGTAGGTGTCCAGTGCTTCGGCCAGCGCCAGGATTGCCTGCTCGCCCATTGGGCCGGTGTCGCCGTCCAGCGCCATACGTGCCGAACCCTTGATGATTGGCAGGTCGTCGCCTGGGAATTCGTACTTCGACAGAAGCTCGCGAACTTCCATTTCAACCAGTTCCAGCAGTTCTGCGTCGTCGACCAGGTCGCACTTGTTCAGGAACACGATGATGTATGGAACGCCAACCTGGCGTGCCAGCAGGATGTGCTCGCGGGTCTGTGGCATTGGGCCGTCAGCTGCGGAGCAAACCAGGATCGCGCCGTCCATCTGCGCTGCACCGGTAATCATGTTCTTGATGTAGTCGGCGTGGCCCGGGCAGTCAACGTGAGCGTAGTGACGGTTTGCGGTCTCGTACTCGACGTGTGCGGTGTTGATGGTAATGCCGCGTGCTTTTTCTTCTGGTGCCGCATCGATCTGGTCGTAAGCTTTAGCTTCGCCGCCGAATTTCTTCGACAGGACGGTAGCGATTGCAGCCGTCAGGGTGGTCTTGCCGTGGTCGACGTGTCCGATGGTACCGACGTTGACGTGCGGCTTGGTCCGTTCGAATTTACCTTTTGCCATTTTAGACTCCTAACGATTTATAAATTTGACCAGGCACACCGTGTGACGCCCAGCCTGACTATCCGATTTGAATTTACTGCGACTTACCTGAATCTTGAATTCTGGTGCCCTTTACGTGGATTGAACACGTGGCCTCTCCCTTACCAAGGGAGTGCTCTACCACTGAGCTAAAAGGGCTATTTTGTTGCGATGCAACTCGTGCATTGCCGAAAACCTGGAGCGGGTGAAGGGAATCGAACCCTCGTCGTAAGCTTGGAAGGCTTCTGCTCTACCATTGAGCTACACCCGCGAGGTACTTCACACCACTACAAATTTTCCACAATATCTTGGTGGAGGGGGCTGGATTCGAACCAGCGTACTCATAGAGAACAGATTTACAGTCTGTCGCCTTTAACCACTCGGCCACCCCTCCGCGAGGAACCGCAGAGTATGAAGCAAGGTCAAAACCTTGTCAACAAAATTTGCGTAGTCAACTTCGCGCTTTTTTGCTGGCGTCTTGCTTCGGGGCGTCATTGTAACCGTACCGGAAGCAGGAGCGCAAGAGCATATTTTGTGCGCGTTCGAATTGGTCTTTGCGCGGGGAGTATAGTTGTCGCATGCGCGTGGCATGGCTGCCACACGGCACTGGATGGGAGCAGCACTTGGAGCGACCCGGCCTACCCTGGAAAAACCTGTTTGCCGCAAACTTGTGGTTTGCCGCGGCCTACCTCGGCGCCGGCTGGCTCGGCCTGCTGCTGGCGCTGCCACCGGGCTACGCCTCGCCGCTGTCGCCCGCCGCCGGCATCGCGCTGGCGGTGCTGGCCACCTATGGCTGGCGCCTGCTGCCCGGCCTGGCCGTGGCCGCCGTCCTGCTGGGGCTGCCGCTCGACTACATCGGCGCCCCGCCGATTGGCCCGCCCGGGCTGCTGCCGGCCGCCTTGCTGGGCGTGGCGGCGGTGGTCCAGGCCTGGGTCGGCGCGGCCCTGTTCCGGCGCCATATCGACCCGGCGCTGGCATCCGGCCGCGACGTCATGCACTTCCTGCTGATGGTTCCGTTGGTGTGCTGCCTGCGCGCCAGCCTGTCGCTGTCGGCACTGGCCTACCTCGACGTGGTCGACGTAGGCGCGGTGTGGGCCAGCTGGCTGATCTGGTGGGTAGGCGATACCGCCGGCGTGCTGGTGGCTGCCCCGCTCACCTGGGTGGTGGCGGGCGAGCCGCGCGGCCTGTGGCGGCGGCGGCGCGCGCTGGTCGCGGTGCCGTTGATGATGGCCGGCGGCGCCTTCATCGGCATCTACCGCCAGTCGCTCGAATGGGAGCAGGCCCAGCAGCTACAGACCTTCAACCTGAAGGCACAGGAAGTCGGCCAGCTGATGCAGTCGGCGCTGTCCGAGCACGAGCGCTTCATCAGCGGCGTGGCACTGGCGCTCGACACCTCGGGCGGCGCGTACGCCCCGCGCGGTTTTTCCGGCGTGGCGCGCGGCTACCTTCGCCAGCGGCCCGAACTGCTGGCGATGAGCTGGCTGCCGCGCGTCACCGACGCCGAGCGGCCCACGCTGGAAAGCTGGGCCGGCAGCTACCACCGGAACCGCTACTTCATCGCCGACGTCGACAGCGAAGGCATCCGGCACCCGGCCCCGCGGCGGCCGGTGTACTACCCCTTGCTGCTGGTCGAGCCCGAAACCGGACGGCTGCTGATGGGGCGCGACTTCATGTCCGAACCGCGCCGCGCCCAGGCGCTGAACCAGGCGCTGGCGACCGGCCGCCCCGCCGCCAGTGCGCCGGTGGCCCGCTACAGCGGCCCCGAAACCGCCATTCACCTGCTGCAGGTGGTGCGCAACGCCCGCGCCGGATCGCGGCCGGCCGGCCTGCTCGACCTCACCCTCGAAGTCGACGCCTACCTGCAGCGCGCGCTGCACCAGACCGGCTTCGGCGACTTCCTCCTGGTGGCCTTCAGCGACACCACCCCGGGCCGGCCGGCAGTCACCATGCAGGATGCCATCGGCCGCTCCTACCGCGACGTCGACTACCGCAAGGAGCTCGAGTTCGGCGGCCGCAGCTACCTGCTGCGCCTCGCCCCGACGCCCGACTACCTGGCCGCGCATTCGGGCTGGCAAAGCTGGTTCGTGCTGACCGGCGGCCTGCTGCTGACCGGCCTGCTGGGCTCGCTGCTGCTGGTGGTCAGCGGCGAACGCGCCCAGATCAAGGCCCAGGTCAAGGACAGCACCGCGCGCCTGCGCGAGCGCGAGGCTCGCCTCGAAGCCATCCTCGACAACGCGGCCGACGCCATCATCACGGTCGACCACGGCGGCCGCCTGCTGTCGGGCAATACCGCGGCCGGCGCGCTGTTCGGCCATGCGCCCGAGCAGCTGCCGGGCCTGGCGCTGGGCACCATACTGGACCTGCCCGAAGGCGAGGTCCACGCGGTGCTGCTGCGCCTGGCCCGCTGCGAGGCCAGCGAGCGCGAACTGGCCGGCATCGCGCCGGGCGGCAACCGCTTTCCGCTGTCGATCTCGGTCAGCGAAGTGCCGCTGGCCGGCGAGGACATGTTCGTGTGCGTGATCCACGACCTGACCGAGCAGCGCCGCGCCCAGGAGCACATCCACCGCCTGGCCCACCACGACACCCTCACCGGCCTGGAAAACCGCTTCTCCCTCACCCAGCACCTGGAACAGCTGCTGGCCCAGGCCAGGCGCAGCGGCGAATCGGTGGCGTTGCTGTTCCTCGACCTCGACCACTTCAAGAAAATCAACGACTCGATGGGCCACCAGGCCGGCGACCTGCTGCTGGTGGCGGTGGCCCAGCGCCTGCGCGAGCTGCTGCGCGGCGTCGACGTCATCGCCCGCCTCGGCGGCGACGAATTCATCGTGGTGATGGGCGGCGCGCTGACGCCGGAATACGTCGGCTCGGTGGCGGTGCGCATCGTGCAGTCGCTGTCCGCGCCCTACGACCTGGACGGCAAGATCGCCCACAGCGGCTCGAGCGTCGGCATCGCCATGTTCCCGGGCGACGCCGACAGCGCCGAAACCCTGATGCGCCACGCCGACACCGCCATGTACGCGGCCAAGAGCGAAGGCCGCGGCAATTTCCAGTTCTTCTCGCCCGCGATGAACGCGGCCAC
>NZ_QYUP01000057.1 GCF_003590855.1 Massilia cavernae | reverse complement strand
TGAAGATCAAGGACGCCGTGTGCGACCGTTTCCGCGACCAGTTCAGCAAGCGCCCGTCGGTCAACACCCGCGAGCCTGACATGCGCATCGTCGGCTTCCTAGACCAGCGCAACTTCACGATCTACCTCGACACCTCCGGCGAAGCGCTGTTCAAGCGCGGCTGGCGCGAAGAGACGGGCGACGCGCCGCTGCGCGAAAACCTGGCAGCCGGCATGCTGCGCGTGTCGGGCTGGAAGCCGGGCACCGTGCTGTTCGACCCGATGTGCGGTTCCGGCACCATCCTGATCGAAGCCGCGCAGATGGTGCAGGGCATTCCGTCCGGCGCGCGCCGCCGCTTCGCCTTCGAGAAATTCAACAGCTTCGATCCCGAGCCGTGGCTGGCGATGAAGCACGCGATCAAGCCGAACCCGCTGCCGGAGTCGCCGACCATCTTCGGCAGCGACATCTCGGGCGACATGGTCGCCATGACCCGCCACAACCTGAAGCAGGCCGGCATCATGTTCGACGTGCCGCTCAAGCAGATCGAGGCGCAGGAAGTCAAGCCGCCGACCGAGCAGCCGGGCATCCTGCTGACCAACCCGCCGTACGGCGAGCGTATCGGCGTGCGCGGCGACAGCACCATCCCGGCCGACGAGATGGCGGTCGGCTTCTACTCCGCACTGGGCACCACGCTCAAGCAGCGCTTCGCCGGCTGGACGGTGTTCCTGTTCACCGCCGACCTGTCGCTGCCCAAGCTGCTGCGCCTGAAGGAAGCACGCAAGACGCCGTTCTTCAATGGCGCGCTCGAATGCCGCCTGTTCCGGTTCGACATGGTCGCGGGCTACAACCGCCGCGAAGAAGCCAAGCCGAAACAGGCCTGACGATGTTCCCGACCCCGCCGTCGAACCTCCCGCCAGATCCGATAACGCCGGTACCGCTGCCGCAAAAGCCCCGCATCGCGATGCTGGGCATGGCGGCGATCGCGAGTTTGCTGGCGGCGTTGTCGATGCTCGGCCCGTTCTCGATCGACGCCTACCTGCCGGCCTTCCCCAACATCCAGGCGTCGCTGCATGCGACTCCAATCGAAGTGCAGCAGACGCTGACGGCCTTCATGCTGGCGTTCGCCGTGATGGTGCTGTGGCACGGCGCGCTGGCCGATACCTTCGGCCGCCGCAACGTGATCCTGGTGTCGCTGGTCGTGTTCGCGGTGGGTACCGTCGGCTGCGCGGCGTCGTCCTCGGTGCATTACCTGTGGATCTTCCGCATCCTGCAGGGCGTGTCGGCCGGGGCCGGAGTCGTGGTTGGAAGGGCGATCGTCCGCGACCTGTACTCCGGCGCGCCGGCGGCGCGCCTGCTGTCGCTGGTGACGATGATTTTCTCGATCGCGCCCGCCATCGCGCCGGTGCTCGGCGGATGGATCGTCAAGCTGTTCGACTGGCGCGCGATCTTCCTCGCGCTGCTGGCCTACACCGTGGTGCTGTGGTGGTACTGCTACAAGAAGCTGCCTGAAACGCTGCCGCTCGAGAAGCGCCAGCCCTTCAATCCCGACTACGTCGCGCGCAACTACCGGGACATTTTCAGCTCGCCCCTGTTCCATATGAAGGCCGGCATCGTGTCGGCCAACTTCGCCGGCATGTTCATGTATATCGCAGCCGCGCCGGTGCTGCTGCCGGTGCATCTGGGCCTCGGCCCCGACCAGTACGGGTGGCTGTTCTTCCCGACGGTGGCCGGCCTGTTCCTCGGCGCGCTGACCGCGAACCGGATGGCCGGCAGGTCGACCGTCAGGCGCCAGGTCGGCCTGGGCTTCGTCTTCCTGCTGGCCGCGGCGGGCGCCAACGTGGCGTACCACGCATTCCTACCGCCCGCGCTGCCATGGTCGGTGGCGCCCATGTTCTTCTACACCTTCGGCAGTTCGCTGATGGCGCCGACCATCACGCTGCTGGCGCTCGACCTGTTCCCGCACATCCGCGGGACAGTGGCCTCGTGCCAGTCGTTCGCGGTAACGCTGCTGGGCGCGCTGGTGGCCGGGGTGATCGCGCCCTTCCTGTCGCATTCGGTGCTGTGGCTGGCTTCCGGCCAGCTGGCGTTTTCGCTCATCTCGCTGGCGCTGTGGGCTGGGTCGCGGCGCTATCGCAACACGCGCCCAGCCTGAAATATTCAGGCTGGTGAAGGTGAACCTGTGCCTTCGGACGGTGTCAAACAGGTGTGCGATCACGTGTACATGTGGAGCGAACGATGGATAGCCACCTGGAACTCATGCAGGAACTTCAGTCGATCAAATCATCCCTGAAATTAATTGACGCCCGGCTCAATAATGCCTCCGCAGAGAGGGCGGCGCGGTTCAGGCAATGTACGGCGGAGATACGCGCGTGGATCAGCCAGTGGCTGGGCGCCATCGTTCTTATTCAAAGCACCTTGCTATCAATCTTCCTCATCGCGCTGTTGGATTAGCCGTCAATCGGCGCCGACAAGCTCGTCCATGCCGGAAACGAGCAAAGACGTACCCACACCACTGCAATGCCCGGTCGGCCTAGTAGCCGGCGCCTAATAATGTGATTCCCGCGTCAACATATGCATGCTATGCTCCCCGGTTAATTTCATGTCTCGCAACGGGCACGCAGGGGACATCGTGGTCAGGAGGCAACTATTCACAGAAAGTAATGTTCTTACAGTCAACTTTCGTGTATATATGCTAAGATAAGTTATTCCAAGCGGGAAACATGAGCCAAAAAGCATCTTTGTTTTCCGAAGCAACGAGAAGATAAGTCGTGGCAGCTTTTACCCTTAGCGCCACCCGAACCCACGCAACCTGGCGGCCTTGCTTGAGATATGCATCATTCGGACCATGATATTCGCAATCGCCTGCTGATTGCCCGTCTGCCGGCCATGCCGCAGATACTCGTCAAACTGATCGAGCACCTGCAGGCCGACGACCTTGGCATGCAGGAGCTGGCGGCCCTGGTTTCCAAGGACGCCGGCATGACCAGCAAGATCCTGGCCGTCTCCAACAGCTCCGCCTATCACCGCAACAACCGCAGCCTGGGTCTGGAGCAGTCGCTCGTCACCCTCGGTACCGACATGATCAAGACGCTGGTGATCAGCGAATCGGTTTTCCAGACCTTCAATAATTTCCCGCATTCGAGCAGCACCGACTTGCGTGGCTTCTGGAAAAGCTCGCTGATCGCGGCCTTCATCGCGCGCGAACTGGCGCGCAAGATGGAGTACCCGCAGCAGGAAGAAGCCTACCTGGCCGGCCTGCTGCACAACGTCGGCCGCCTGGCACTGCTGGCCACCGCGCCGAAAGAATACGCCTTCAATTTCACCGCGCGCGACGACGAAGACCTGTGCGCGGTCGAACAGCGCACGCTGCAGATCACGCACTCGGAAGCGGGCGCCTGGCTGATCGAACGCTGGAACCTCGATTCCTTCCTGGCCGACTCGGTGCTGTACCACCATGAGCCAAGCAGCCGCCTGGTCCAGGCCCATCCCCTGATCCGCATCGTGCGCATGGCGCACCTGCTGTCGACCCACGACATCGACGAGGACGAAGTGCAGGAGACGATGGGCTTGTGCGGCCTGGATGGCGACGACGTGATCCGCATGCTGGGCGCCGCCGAGCGCCAGGTCGACAAGTCGGCAGCGCACCTGGGCATCGACCTGGCCGGCGCCGACGATATCCCGACCCCGCCGGCCTACGCGCCACCGCCGCCGCAAGACCCGGTGCAGCAGCGCCTGTCCGAGGAAGTGCGCAACCTGGTCCTCGTTTCCGAAGTGGGCCAGACCTTCGCGCGCCAGCAGGGTGAATCGGGCCTGCTCGAATCGATGACGCGCTCGGCGCGCATCCTGTTCGACTTCGATAGCACCGTGATCCTGCTGGAGAACCCGACCGGCCACGCGCTGGTGGGCATGCCGACCGGGGAGCAGCAGCGCATCGCCGAATTCTCGATTCCGCTGGCCAAGGGCAGCGCCGTGGCCGACGCCGCGCTGGAGCGCCGCCTGGCCTTCGTGCGGCGCGACCAGCAGTCGCTCGGGCTGGCCGAAGAGCAGCTGTTCCGCATGCTCGGCACCGACAGCCTGGTATGCCTGCCGCTGGTGGCCGGCTCGCGCTGCCTGGGGGTGATGATCGGCGGCGTCGCCTCGTGGCAGGTGCCCGCATGCCAGAAGCGCGAGCGCTTCATGCAGTCGTTCGGTGCGCAGGCCGCCAGTGCGCTGGAAACCGCGCTGGCCGAACGTGGCCACGCACGCCGCCAGATCGCCCACGTAGCCGAGGAATACCGCGAAGCGTCGCGCCGCGTTGTCCACGAAGTGAACAACCCGCTGTCGATCATCAAGAACTACCTGTCGGTCCTGGACGACAAGCTGGCCAAGCGCGAACCCGTGGTGGGCGAGATGTCGATCCTGAACGAGGAGATCGACCGCGTCGGCCAGTTGATCAACGGCCTGGCCGACCTCAAGCCGACCGCCGGCGCGCGCGCCACCGATGCGGCCAAGGTGATCAACGACGTGCTGCGCTTGTTCCGCGCCACCGAGTTCGTGCCGGCCGGCGTGGACATCGCGGTGGACATGGAAGGATCGCCGGCCGAGATCGAGGGCGACGCCGACATCCTCAAGCAGATCCTGGTCAACCTGGTCAAGAACGCGGTGGAAGCGCTGGACGGCAGCGGCCGCATCGACATCGCCAACCGCGGCCACGTCAACCGCGACCGCAAGCTGTATCTCGAGCTGATGATCAGGGACAGCGGCCCGGGCATGTCGCCGGAAGTGCTGGCCAACCTGTTCTCGCCGGTGCGCAGCACCAAGGAAGGCGCGCATCACGGGCTTGGCCTGTCGATCGTCCATGGCCTGGTCAGGAAGCTGAATGGCCTGATCAGCTGCCGCAGCGGAAGCACCGGTACGACATTTGAAATCCTGCTGCCTGCGCGCAGCGGCGCCAGCCAGGCCGCCGCGTTGCCGGCCCAGGTAACGGACTCAGTTTAAGGCCTCAATGAACGCGAATACTGCCAGCGCGAACTCGGCAAACATGAATCCTGCCGCTGACGCGCCTACACCGATCCAGTCCGAATCCGGCAGCCTGCCGCGCATCCTGCTGGTCGACGACGAACCGCGCCTGCTGTCGTCGCTGTACGAATTGCTGCGCGGCCGCGACTACCACCTGGTCACCGCTACCTGCGGCAGCGAGGCGCTGGCCCACCTGTCGCGCCTGCGCTTCGACCTGGTGCTGCTCGACCTGCGCCTGCCAGACGTCAGCGGCCACCAGATCATGGACTTCATCAACGACAAGGGCATCGACGCCGACGTGATCGTGATGAGCGGCGAGGTCGGGATCGACGCGGCCATCGGCGCGCTCAAGCGCGGCGCCTACGACTACCTGCGCAAGCCCTACAGCCGCGAAGAGCTGCTCAAGACCGTGGCGAACGCGCTGCAGCAGCGCCGCCTCGAGATGGCGAACCGCCGCATCGCCTCGCAGCTGGAGAACTCGGAAAAGCTGTACCGCTACCTGGTCGACAGCTCGCCGGACATCATCTACACGCTGAACCACGAAGGCAAGTTCACCTTCATCAACGACCGCGCCTACCAGCTGCTGGGATTCTCGCGCGATGAGCTGATCGGCAAGCACTATTCGATCCTGGTGCACGAGGAAGACCTGGAGCGCGCGCGCTACGTGTTCAACGAGCGCCGCGTCGACGAACGCGCCTCGCGCAACGTCGAACTGCGCCTGAAGTGCCACAGCGGCAGCACGCAGGACCGCACCTTCAACAACACCCTGATGACGATCTCGCTCAATTCGATCGGCATGCACGTGCCCGACCAGGAGGTGAAGAAGCTCGAATTCTTCGGCACCTACGGCGTGGCGCGCGACATCACCGACCGCAAGCGCGCCGAGGAAGTGATTTCCTACCAGGCCTACCACGACATCCTGACCGACCTGCCCAACCGCATGCTGTTCAAGGACCGCCTTGGCCTGGCCGTCATCCAGGCCAAGCGCAAGCTCACCGAGCTGGCGGTGATGTTCATCGACCTTGACCGCTTCAAGCTGGTCAACGATACGCTGGGCCACGTCAAGGGCGACGAGCTGCTGCAACAGGTGGCGCTGCGGCTGAAGGATTGCCTGCGCCGCGGCGACACGCTGGCGCGCCAGGGCGGCGACGAATTCACCATCGTGCTGCCCGAGCTGCGCGACCGCGAGGACGCCAAGGCCATCGCCGACAAGTTCCTCGAATGCCTGCAAAAGCCGTTCGACCTCGACGGCCACGAAGTGCACATCTCGGCCAGTATCGGCATTGCGATCTATCCGGGCGACGGCGAGTCGATCGACGAGCTGCTGCGCCATGCGGACATCGCGATGTATCAGGTCAAGGCGCTGGGCAAGAACGGCCACAGCTTCTATCACAACTCGATGCTGGACATCTCGCACCAGAAGATCGCACTGGAACAAAGCCTGCGCAAGGCGCTGGAGCAGAACGAGCTGGAAATGTACTACCAGCCGCAAGTGGACGTGATCAGCGGCCGCATCGTCGGCGCCGAAGGCCTGATGCGCTGGAACCATCCGGTCCGCGGCCTGCTGACGGCGGGCGAGTTCCTGCCCTTCGCCGAAGAGAACGGCCTGATGCTGCCGATCTCCGACTGGATGATCGGCGCGCTGTGCCGCGACATGCGGCACTGGAACGCAGCCGGCGGCGAGAACATCCGCCTGTCGCTGAACCTGTCGCCCCAATACCTCGACCGCGGCGACTTCTTCGAGAAGATGCGCGGCGCGCTGCTGCGCTACGGGATTTCGCCGGCGCAGATCGAGTGCGAGATCACCGAGAACATCTGCATCCGCAATCCGCAATACGCGATCGAGCAGCTGAACAAGCTGTGCCAGCTGGGCGTATCGGTGGCGATCGACGATTTCGGAACCGGGTATTCCTCGCTGTCCTACCTGCACCGATTCCCGATCCATACCATCAAGATCGACCAGTCCTTCGTCAAGGAGATCCACGACGAGCACGGCCACTACCCGGTAATCCTGGCGATCATCTCGATCGCGCGCGGCCTCGGCCTGCACCTGATCGCCGAAGGCGTGGAGACCGACGTGCAGGCGCGCTACCTGAAGGCCAATGGCTGCCTGACGATGCAGGGCTACCTGTACCACCGCCCGATCTCGCTGTCGAACTTCATCTCGGTGCTGTATGCACAGGACGGGCGCGAGGAAGCGCCCGCGCCGGCACCCGCGCCGGCCTCCATCGGCCAGGCCTGACGCCGCATGGAATACGCGACCGCGCGCGAACCTGACGCTGCTGTCCGCGGCCACACGGCCGAATTCCTGCGCGTGAAGGCCTTGGCCGAGCGCGGCGTGGCCAATGCCCAGCACAGCCTGGGCTTCATGTACGTCAACGGGCAGGGCGTGCCGCAGGACTTCGCGCTGGCGGTCCACTGGTACCTGAAGGCGGCCAACGCCGGCCTCGAACACGCACAGTACAACCTCGGGGTGATGTACCAGAAGGGCCAGGGCGTGCAGCAGGACTACCAGCAGGCCGCCTGGTGGTACGCGCGCGCCGCCGAACAAGGCTACGCGGCGGCCCAATACAACCTGGGCTGGCTGTATGCCAAGGGCCAGGGCGTGGCGGCCGACGTGCAGCAGGCCATGCACTGGTTCAGCAAAGCCGCCGAACAGGGCGACGCGGGCGCGCAGAACAACCTCGGGATGATGTACGAGACCGGAAAGGGCGTGCCGCAGGACTTCCAGCAAGCCATTTTCTGGTACCGCAGGGCCGCGGAGCAGGGCTACGCCCGCGCCCAGTTCAACCTGGCGCTCCGCTACGACAACGCGCAAGGCGTGCCCCTCGACCAGAAGCAAGCCATCTCGTGGTTCCGCAAGGCGGCCGAGCAGGGCTACGCGCCGGCCCAGTTCAACCTGGCGCTGCGGTTCGATAAGGGGCAGGGCGTTCCGAAAAGCGGCCAGAAGGCCATTGCCTGGTACCGCCGCGCGGCCGAACAGGGCCACGCCAGTTCGCAGTTCAACCTGGCGCTGGTGTACGACAGCGGCAGCCACGACGTGGTGCGCGACGAGGCGATGGCCCTCGAATGGTTCCTCAAGGCCGCCGGCCAGGGCCACGCTGGCGCGCAGGACAACCTGGGCCTGCGCTACGAGCACGGGCAAGGCGTGGTGCAGGACTTCGAACAGGCGCACGGCTGGTACAGCAAGGCGGTGGAGCAGGGCTTCGCCAGCGCGCAGTACCACCTCGGGCTGCTGTACGACGCCGGCAGCGGCGTCGAGCGCGATCCGCAGGAAGCGACCGCATGGTTCGAAAAGGCGGCCGGACAAAACCACGTGCGCGCCCAGTTCGAGCTCGGCCTGCGCTACGAGGCCGGCCAGCATCTGCAGCAGGACTACCGCCGCGCCATGGCATGGTACCGGCGCGCGGCCGACCACGAATACGCGCCCGCGCAGTTCATGGTGGGCGCGCTGTTCGACAGCATCGAGGCCGGCATGTTCGACAGCGAGCAGGCGTACAGCTGGTACCGCAAGGCCGCCGACCAGGACTACGCGCGCGCCCAGTTCGCGCTTGGACTGCGCTACGACAGCGGCCAGGGCGTGGCGCGCGACTACGAAGCCGCGTACTTCTGGTACATGCGCGCCGCCCACCAGGGGCACGCGCGTGCCCAGTTCAACCTGGGCCTGATGTACGCCAACGGCCATGGCGCGAAGGCCGACGTGATGCAGGCGTTCGCGTGGCTGCAGCAGGCCGAACGTGCCGGCGTCGCCGCCGCGGCGAAGTACCTCAAGTCCGCCAGCGCGCGCATGAATCCCGCACAACTGGCGTATGTACAGCGCCTGTCCCTCGGCGCCGAACTCCACGCCTGATTGCCGTACGCAGTTGCATGCGCAATAATGCGACACATCCGGCGCGTCCCGGCGCCGATCTGCCTCCCTAAAGGTGACCAATGAAGCACAAGCTGCTGATCTCCCTTGCGTTAGGTGTTTCCGTAGCCGCGCCGCTGGCCTCGACCGCTGCCGAAACCGCGGCCGCCGCAGCGCCCGCCGCCGCCGCCGCGACGTCCGCCAGGCCCGCCCATTTCGACCGCAAGGCCTACACCATCCCGTACAAGAAGTTCGTGCTGTCGAACGGCCTGACGCTGCTGGTGCACGAAGACCACAGCACCCCGGTGGTCGGCGTGAATGTCTGGTACCACGTGGGATCGCGCAACGAGCAGCGCGGCAAGACCGGCTTCGCACACCTGTTCGAGCACTTCTTCTTCAACGGCTCGGAGAACTATCCGTTCGGCTTCCGCGAGGCGATGGACGATCTGGGCGCCAACAACCGCAACGGCACCACCAGCACCGACCGCACCAACTTCTTCGAAGACGTGCCGGTGTCGGCGCTGGAACGCACGCTGTTCCTCGAGTCCGACCGCATGGGCTACCTGGGCAACTACATCTCGAAGGAGATGCTCGAGCGCGAACGCGGCGTGGTGCAGAACGAGAAGCGCCAGGGCGACAACCAGCCGTACGGCAAAGTGCACTACGAGATCGACGCCAAGATGTACCCGTACTCGCACCCGTATTCGTGGTCGCCGATCGGCAGCATGGACGACCTGAACGCGGCGTCGCTGGAAGACATCCGCAGCTGGTATCGCACCTACTACGGACCGAACAACGCGGTCCTGGCGCTGGCCGGCGACATCACGCCCGAGCGCGCACTGGAACTGGTCAACAAATACTTCGGCGCGATTCCGCCGGGACCACCGCTGCCGCGCACCGAAACCTGGATTCCCGCGCTCGACCGCAATATCCGCGACGAGATGGAAGACCAGGTTCCGCAGGCGCGCATCTACCGCGTGTACCACGCGCCGGCCTGGAAGAGCCCTGAACTGGCCCACCTCGGCCTGTTCGGCAATTTCATCGCCGGCTCGCGCAGCTCGCCGCTGACGCGCCGGCTGGTGTACGAAAAGGGCCTGGCGACCGGCGTCAGCGTCTACGTCAACGACGCCGAACTGGCCAGTACCTTCAACGTGGTCGTCACCGTCAGGCCGGGCGTGAACCCGCTTGAGGTCGAGCGCGAAATGGACGCGGTGCTGAGCGAAACCCTCGCCAGCGGCCCGTCGCAAGGCGCGGTCACGCGCTCGCAAGTGGCCAAGCTGGCGACGTTCGCGCGTTCGATCGAGCGCCTGGGCGGCTTCGGCGGCCGCTCCGACGTGCTGGCCGAGCACATGACCTACGCCGGCAATCCAGAGGCTTACCTCGACCGCCTCGAAACGATGGCCACCACGACGCCGGAGCAGGTGAAGGCCGCCGCCAACAAGTGGCTGCGCGCGCACCACTACACCATGACCGTGCGTCCGTTCGCCAAGCTGGCCGCCGACAAGGCTATGCTGGACCGCAAAGTGGTGCCGGCGCTGGGCGCCGCGCCCGACGTGACCTTCCCCAAGGTGCAGCGCGCGCCGCTGAAGAACGGCCTGAAGGTGGTCCTGCTCGAACGCCACTCGGCGCCTATCGTCAACGCCGCGCTGGTGCTCGACGCCGGCACCGCGGCCGAAGGCGCGGCCACCGCCGGCACCTCGTCGCTGGTACTCGACCTGCTCGACAAGGGTTCCAAAAACCGCAATATCTACCAGATGGCCGATGCGATCGAGTCGCTGGGCGCGGTGCTGACCACCGGCACCTGGGCCGACCTGTCGGTAGTGCGCCTGCAGGCCACGACCGCCAACATGAAGCCATCGCTCGACCTGCTGGCCGACGCCGCGCTCAACCCGGCCTTCCCGGCCGACCAGTTCGCGCTGCAGAAGCAGCGCCGTCTGGCGCAGATCGCGCAGGAACGCGCCCAGCCCAATGCGCTGGCCCAGCGCATCCTGCCGGGCCTTTTGTATGGCGCGGGGCATGCCTACGGCCAGCCGGTTTCCGGCACCGAGGCGACGGTGTCGAAGGTTACGCGCGAGGATCTGGCGCGCTGGCACGCGCAATGGTTCAAGCCGGGCAGCGCCACCATCGTCGTCACCGGCGACACCACCATGGACAAGCTCATGCCGGCGCTGGAAGCGAGCTTCGGCCGCTGGCAGGCCGGCAGCGCGCCGGCCAAGAAGGTCGCCACCGTGCCGCGCACCGTGGGCAAGCGCGTGTACCTGATCGACAAGCCGGGCGCGCCGCAATCGACCATCGTGGCCGCGCACGTGTCGGAAGCGCCGGGCCAGCCGGAAGACCTGGCGCTGGAACCGGTGATGCAGAACTTCGGCGGCATGGCCACCTCGCGCCTGAACCGCAACCTGCGCCTCGACAAGCACTGGAGCTACGGCACCTCGGGCAGCGTGAGCTCGCCGCGCGGCCAGCGCGCCTTCACCGTGGTCGCGCCGGTACAGACCGACAAGACCAGGGAAGCGATGCTGGAAGTGGCGCGCGAGATCCGTGGCGTGGCAGGCGAACGTCCGCTGGCCGGCGAGGAATACACCAGCATCATGCGCAACATGACCTCGCGCCTGGCGGGTCGCTTCGCGACCCTGAGCTCGCTGGAACTGGCGGCCGTCGGTTCGCTCAACTGGGGCCTCCCGGACGACTACTGGTCGAACTACGCGGGCAACGTGCGCGCCCTGACCGAGCCGCAGCTGGCCGCGGCCGCGCGCAAGTTCGTGCGCCCTGATGAAGTGGTCTGGCTGGTGATCGGCGACCTGAGCAAGATCGAGCCGGGCATCCGCGAACTGGGCTTCGGCGACGTGACCACGCTGAACCCGGACGGCACGCCGGTAGCGCGATAAGCGCCGCCATCCGATCCACGCCACAGGGGCGCGCACCGAACAGGGCGCGCCCCTTTTTTATCGTGTCATATACTGTATAAAAATACAGTTCAAAAACACAATGGAGCGAGATCACGGCCGCATCAGCGCGGCCGCAGCGGTTGCGGCCGGCCACCCAATACTGGTCAATTCCTTTGGCCAGTGGCGCGATGCCACGCGCGATTTGCTGGCGCATCGCGTGGCGCCGCATGCGGTCCAGTGGCTATCGGGCAAGCACGATGGCGCTGCCGACACACGAACATCGGAGGCCGCTTCTCGTGCCGCCGGCCAGCTGCGCATCCCGCGCCAGTTGATGGACATGCTGCAAAGCGCGGCCTGCTGCCGCGTACCGAACCGCTGGGCCTTCCTCTACCTGGTGCTGTGGCGCTGGCAAAAGGGCGAGAAGGACGTGATGTCGGCAGCCGACGAGGACGGCGTCAGGCTGCACGCCATGGTCCAGGCGGTGCGGCGCGAGGAACACGACATGCACGCATGCATCCGTTTCCGCGAACGGCGCGAGGAATCCGGCCCGCCGCGTTTTGTCGCCTGGTTTGAGCCCGGCCACGACGTGCTGCCCCAAGTCGCGCGCCACTTCGCCAGCCGCATGGGCCGCGTGACGTGGATGATTGCCACGCCCGACGCCAGCGTCATGTGGGACGGCGCCGCGCTGCACACCACCGGCCCGCTGATGCGCGGTCCGGAGGACATCGACGATGCCGACGAAGCGCTGTGGCTTAGCTATTACCGCAGCATTTTCAATCCCGCGCGGCTGAATGCCGACCTGCTGCACCCCGATGAAAAGCTTCCCCGTCAGCATGACTTTGAAGCACTTGTTCCGCGATTGATGTAATCTTGCTCAATTACTAAGAATGAGGGTTGTCGTTCATGTTCAAGCGTTTCGTTCCACTGTTGTGCCTGAGTTTCCTCGCCGCGCCAGTCTGGTCGCAATCCGAACCCACGCCCGAGGCGGCTGCCACCGAGCCCGCGCCGGAGCAGATCCTCGTGGTCGGCCAACGCCCTGGGCCAGGACTCTGGAAAATCAGCAAGGGCGAAAACGTGATGTGGGTGTTCGGCGCCTATTCGCCGCTACCCGTAAAAATGGAATGGCGCGCGCATGAAGTGGAGGCGGTCCTGTCGCAGTCGCAAGAATTCCTGGCGCCGCCCTCGACCGGTATCGGCATCGGCTTCAGCGCGGTGACCGTGTTGCCCTTCATCGTTGGAGTGAAGAACAATCCCGATGGCGCCAAGCTGCAGGACGTGCTGCCGGCCGATGTTTACGCGCGCTGGCTGGCGCTGAAGGCGAAATACATCGGCGAGAACAAGGACATCGAAAGCGAGCGTCCGATGTTCGCCTCGGATGAACTGTTCCGCAAGGGCCTGGCGCACGCTGGCCTTACCGGAAACACCAACATCGACAAGAAACTTTTCGGCATCGCGAAAAAGCACAAGGTCAAGACCACGTCGACCGGCATGACAGTGAAGATCGAGTCGCCGGTCAAGACGATCCGCGCCTTCAAGAAGTCGACGCTGAACGACGTGGCGTGTTTCTCCAGGACGATCGAGCAGCTGGAAACCGACCTCGATGCGATGCGGATCCGCGCCAACGCCTGGGCTGTCGGCGACATCGCGGTGATCGAGAAACTGAAATTCATCGATCGCGGCGAAGCATGTTCCGACGCGGTATTGACCAGCGTGGTCGCCGACCTGCAGCCGGAAATCCGGACGATGAAGGCGCGGGCGAGGGAAACGTGGCTTGTGGCAGCGGAAAGATCGCTGGCGACAAACAAGTCCACGTTCGCGATGTTGAGGATGAGGGATATCCTCGATCCGAAGGGCCTGGTCGCGGAGTTGCAGGCGAGGGGCTATACGGTGGAGAAGCCGGAATAAGGCTTCATGTAAAGAATTTCGACAAGGAAATCGTTTTTCGGACATGCAATTTGTCAAAAACATCAGAAGGCGCGTAGAATGCGTCGCAAGGCGGGTGTAGCTCAATGGTAGAGCAGAAGCTTCCCAAGCTTACGACGAGGGTTCGATTCCCTTCACCCGCTCCAGTCAAAAAAACACTCCCCACCCGACTAACGACTCGACGCAGTTATGGCCGGATATTGGCCAGATAGGTCAATTCAGGGCGCACGCGCGGCATATTGGCCCGCGTGGCTATAATCGAAATAAAGTAGTAACGTGCCGGAATGACCATGAGGTTCGCCATAGCCGTCCTTGCCGCAAGCATGCTCGTTGCATCACCCGCGAGGGCCGAGCGCGCGAGCGCCATTCACAAGTCGCAGGAAGCCGCCGTCGCCTGGCTTGATCTTGTCGACTCGGGCCAGTACGCGGAAAGCTGGGATCACGCTGCTACCTCGTTTCAGTACGCCATATCCAAACCGCGCTGGAGCGAAAAGGTCCGCGCCTTGCGCGCTCCGCTCGGACCTGTGCGTGCGCGCCGCCTCAAGTGGGCAAAGTACACCGAGACGTTGCCTGACCTTCCAAGTGGCCAGTATGTCGTCCTCGAATACGAAACGCGCTTTGACAACCGGGTTAGCGCCACCGAGAAAGTGACGCCGGTGCAGGACAATAACGGCGTCTGGAAGGTTTCTTCCTACGCGATCGACTAGCGACGCCCAGACAGCGGCATCCGATCTACTTTCCGGCTCGAATCCGCCCGACCAGCGTCTCCAGCGGCACGTTGCCGTCCGCATCTTTTTCCAGCTTCCAAACCGGCACCACGCCCACGCTCGACATGGACGCGGCCTTGAAATACGTTTTACCATCACGCGACACGAGCGGCGCCCAGGTCGCCTTGCCGTCCGACGCATGCACCAGGATCACGTTGGATGTCATCGGAAAGTTCAGGCCGCCCCATTCGCCAGTGCGCGACCGGAACGTGTGCGTCGCATCGTTGTTTGAGCCAAGATATTGGGTGACGACTTTCACCTCGACCGTCTGGCAGCCACCCTGATTCGATAAACAGATCCGGTCCATTCCGTTCGCATCCCGCACCGGTACTACCGGGCAGGGCGGCAGACAGTCGCCGACGCCCGATGGCTGAAGCGTCAGCTTCTGCACCTGGCCGGCAAACAAGAGCTCCTCAGCAGGGCAGGCTGCCGTCAAGGTAAGCGCCAATGCAGCGAAAAACAGCCGGTTGAGCATCGCATCCTCTCTGTATGGAAAACATCAGGGTACCATTGCGTCGCGATATAATGCCGGTCAGTCTTTTCCTCCCATACCGATCCCATGTCATCAGATACTCCAGCCGGTCCAAACCGGCCGATGCTTTACGACCCAACCGAACACCGTATCCGCAGTTTCGTCACCCGTGCCGGCCGCCTGTCGATCGCGCAGGCGCGCGCGCTGGAAGAACTGGGACCGAAATTCATGATCGAGTATGCGAAAGCCCCGCTCGACTTCGAGCAGGCCTTCGGCCGCAAGGCGCCGGTGATCCTGGAGATCGGCTTCGGCATGGGCGACACGACCTCGCACATCGCCAGGGGCATGCCGGAGAAGGACTTCATCGGCGTTGAAGTGCACACGCCTGGCGTCGGCAGCCTGCTCAAGCAGATAGGCGAGCAGGGGCTGACTAACCTGCGCCTGATCCAGCACGATGCGGTAGAGGTGCTGAACCAGATGATCCCCGACGGCTCGCTGGCCGGCGTGCACGTGTTCTTCCCGGACCCGTGGCACAAGGCGCGCCACAACAAGCGCCGCCTGATCCAGGCGCCGTTCGTCAAGCTGCTATCCGAGAAGCTGGCGCCGGGCGGCTACCTGCATTGCGCGACCGACTGGGAAGACTATGCGGTGCAGATGCTGGAGGTGCTGGGTGCGGAGCCGATGCTGCAGAATACGGCGGAAGGGTATGCGCCGCAGCCTGCTTACCGTCCGCTGACCAAGTTCGAGAACCGTGGCCTGAAGTTGGGACATGGCGTGTGGGATTTGGTCTTCACGAAGAAGTAGGCTGACGGCATTCGGCGGATGGAGGGAGTATCCGCTTGCACGCGGATACCGTTACGCAGGCGAATCGTGTGCACGATTCGAAACCCCTGCTACACCGCTGGGCTCTTCCGCCTTACGGAAGCGTGGCAATTAACCCGTAGGTCGGATAAGCGAAAGCGCATCCGACTTGCCGGCCTCAACGTGACGCACGTCGGATGCGCTTTCGCTTATCCGACCTACAGCATCTCGCCAATCAAGGCGACGATCTCTTCGCCGTAAGACGCCAGCTTCTTCTCGCCCACGCCGCTGACGCCGCGCAGTTCGTCCAGCGACCGCGGCTTGGCCTTGGCGATCTCGCGCAAAGTCGCATCCACGAAAATCACATACGCCGGCACATTGTGCTCGCGCGCGGTCCCCATGCGCCATGAACGCAGCCGGTCGAAAATCTCCTGCTCCGACTTAGACAGCTCGCTTTCCACATACCCCTTCGACGCCGACGGCGCGCGCTTCTGCTTCACAGGCTTCTGGTACTGCCGCAGCTGTACCTTCTGCCCGCCCTTGAGCACCGGCCGCGCCGCGTCGGTCAGCTTCAGCGAGCTGTACGACTCATGGTCCACCGTCACAAGCCCCAGCGCGATTGCCTGGCGCAAGATGGCGCGCCACTCGGCCTCCGAACGTTCGCTGCCGATACCGTACACCGACAGCGAATCGTGATGCCACTGCTTGATGCGCTCGGACTCGGCGCCGCGCAGCACGTCGATGACGTGGCCGGCCGCAAAGCGCTGGTCGACGCGGTAGATCGCCGACAGCAGCTTCTGCACCGGCACCGTGCCGTCGAACGATACCGGCGGAATCAGGCAGGTGTCGCAGTTGCCGCAAGGGCCGGCCTGTTCGCCGAAGTAGTCGAGCAGGCGCACGCGCCGGCAGCTCAGGGTTTCGCACAGTCCCAGCATCGAGTCGAGCTTCATCGACAGTACGCGCTTGAAGGTTTCGTCGGCTTCCGATTCGTCGATCATCCGGCGCTGTAGCACCACGTCCTGCAGCCCGTACGCCATCCAGGCGCTGGCCGGCATGCCGTCGCGGCCCGCGCGCCCGGTCTCCTGGTAGTAGCCCTCGATGCTTTTCGGGAGGTCGAGGTGGCAGACGAAGCGCACGTCCGGCTTGTCGATGCCCATGCCGAAGGCGATGGTCGCCACCATCACGATATTCTCTTCGCGCAGGAACTTGGCCTGGTTGGCCGCGCGCTTTGGATGTTCCATCCCCGCGTGGTAGGGCATGGCGCGGATGCCGTGCTCGTTCAGGAACACTGCTGTCTCTTCCACCTTTTTACGCGACAGGCAGTACACGATGCCCGAATCGCCGCCATGTTCGCTCGTGATGAAGTCCAGCAGCTGCTTGCGGCCGTTGTCCTTCTCGACGATCTGGTAGCGGATGTTCGGGCGATCGAACGACGACACGAACTGGCGCGCGTCCTCCAGCTGCAGCCGCATCGCGATTTCCGCGCGGGTCTGCTGGTCGGCGGTCGCGGTCAGCGCGATGCGCGGTACGTCCGGGAAGCGCTCGTGCAGGATCGACAGGCGGATGTATTCGGGCCTGAAGTCATGGCCCCATTGCGATACGCAGTGCGCTTCGTCGATCGCGAACAGCGCGATCTTCGACGCATCGAACAGGTCGAGGCAGCGCTGCGTCATCAGGCGCTCGGGCGCCACGTAGACCAGGTCGATCTCGCCGGTGCGCACCAGCCGCTCGATGCGCATCGATTCTTCGAAGGTTTGCGTGGAGTTCAGGAAGGCGGCGCGCACGCCAACTTCGGCCAGTGCGTCCACCTGGTCCTGCATCAGCGCGATCAGCGGCGACACCACCACGCCGACGCCGTCGCGCAGCAGCGCGGGAATCTGGTAGCACAGCGACTTGCCGCCGCCGGTCGGCATCAGCACCAGCGCATCGCCGCCGCTGGCCACGTGCTCGACAATCTCGCCCTGCTGTCCGCGGAAGGCGGAGTAGCCGAAGACTGTCTGCAGCTGTTCGAGCGCGCGCGCGCTGATCCCGGGATTCATTTCTAGTGCACCCAAACGACCCATCCGTAATGCGAGCTGGCGAGGACCAGGATACCGAACACGATGCGGTACCAGGCGAATACCCTGAAGTCATGGGTGCTGATGTAGCGCAGCAGCCAGCGCACGCACATGAAAGCGGAGATAAATGCGGCAATCGAACCAAGCGTAAATACCGGCAGGTCGGCCAGCGTGAGCAGGTGGCGTTCCTTGATCAGCGAGTAGATGGTCGCCAGGATCAGGGTCGGAATCGCGAGGAAGAACGAGAACTCCGTGGCCACCTTGCGCGGCAGGCCGAAAGCCATCGCGCCGATGATGGTCGCGCCGGAACGGCTGGTGCCGGGAATGAGTGCCGCCGCCTGGGCGATGCCGACCTTGAGCGCATCGAGGACGCTCATGTCGTCCACCTCTTCGAAGCGGATTGCGGGCGGGTGGGTCTTGTGGCGGCGTTCCACCCAAAGGATGATGAAGCCACCGATGACGAAGGCCATCGCCACGGGAACCGGCGAGAACAGCGCGGCCTTGATCATTTTGCCGAAGATGAGGCCGAGGATTGCCAGCGGCAGGAATGCCACCGCCACGTTCAGTACGAAGCGCTGCGATTTGCGGTCGTGCGTCAGGCCGCCGAACACGGAAAAGATCTTGCGACGGTATTCGTAGCAGACAGCGAGGATGGCGCCGGCCTGGATCACGATCTCAAATACCTTTGCTTTCTCGTCCGTGAAATTGAGCAGGCTGCCCGCGAGAATAAGGTGGCCGGTCGAGGAAATCGGAAGAAATTCGGTTAAACCTTCGACCACACCCATGAGGATGGCCTTGAACGCAATGATGATATCCATGTAGTCGGGAAACGTAGGGTTCGGGAGCTTGGCGAAAAAATCAGACCGGGAGACAACACGGTGCGGGGGTCGAAGCTTACCACGATAGGACTACCATCAATGGTTCCACAGCAATGATTTGCCAGAATCCAAGCGCCATCTACGTTTTCCAACCCAGTGATTGTATTGACAATACGGTGCTGCGGTTTGATGCGGCTTCAGTTTCCGCCACTGGGTGGTTCACACAGGCGCGGTGGCCAGTTCCAGCTCGGTAAGCCAGCGGATCGCCATTTCGCGGCTGTCCCCGCACATTTCCTCCGACGGCTGCAGCCCGGCGCAGAATGGCGGCCGTTCCGGCTTCCCGAAAATGCGGCAGCGGTTGTCGTCCCCGAGCTGTACGCATCGCACACCCGCGGGTTTCCCGCCAGGCATGCCTGGAATCGGACTCGTAATCGAAGGGGAGGTGCAGCATGCACCACAGTTGTCACGACAGTTCATTTTGCGCTTCGGTGGATTCTTGGTGCCGCAGCGGCAAGGCGCCGCCGGGCAAGCCGTCATTGTCTCACGCGGGTGCGGCGATAGAGCAGTCGGCTGTGTAGATGGAACGGGAACAAGCGCAGCGGGCCACTTGACGAGTAGACAACGCCCGTCTATATTAATGACTCGCAAGTAAGTTACCCCGGATGCCCGTCGATGGAATGCTCGCTCAATATGAAACCGCGCTGGGAGCGCCGCAAGGAAGCGCGCCCCCAGGAGCTGCTTGCGGCTGCGCTCGACCTGTTTGTTGAACGCGGCTTCGCGTCCACCCGGCTGGAAGACGTCGCCAAGCGCGCCGGCGTATCCAAGGGCACCCTCTATCTTTACTTCACCAACAAGGAAGAACTGTTCAAGGCGGTGGTCCGTAACAGTGTGGTGCCGGCCATCGGCGCCGTGGAGGAAGACATCGCCGGCTTCTCGGGCCACAGCGCCGAGCTGCTGCG
>NZ_QYUP01000056.1 GCF_003590855.1 Massilia cavernae | reverse complement strand
GGAGCATCAGGAATTCATGACCGTCATCAGCCCGTGGGAACGCGAGCATCTGCTGCTGCACGTTTAAACCTTATACATTCAGGATTGGAATTATCATGTCTGCAAATCCAGTGCAGCCGGGCGCACAAGCCTTCGATACCCGCGCGATCCAGCAGTTGGACTCGGCGCATTACCTGCATCCGTTCACCGACTTCAAGGACCTGAACAGCAAGGGCGCGCGCGTCATTGTGCGCGGCCAGGGAATCTACTTGTGGGACTCGGAAGGCGAAAAGATCCTGGACGGGATGTCGGGCCTGTGGTGCGTCAATGTCGGATACGGCCGCACCAGCATCTCGGAGGCGGTCTACCGGCAGATGGAGACGCTGCCGTTCTATAACAGCTTCTTCAACACCACCAACGTCCCGGCCACGCGGCTTGCCGCGAAGCTGGTGGAGATCTCGCCGCCACAGTTCAACCATGTTTTCTACACTGGTTCCGGCTCCGAAGGAAACGACACCAACCTGCGCATGGTGCGCCGCTATTGGGACCTGATGGGGTTCAAAGAGCGCCACACTATCATCAGCCGCCATAACGCGTACCACGGCAGCACGGTGGCCGGCGCATCGCTGGGCGGCATGGATGGCATGCACGCGCAGGGCGGCTTGCCGATCCCCGGCATCGTCCACATCGGCCAGCCGAACTACTTCGAGTCCGGGCGCGGCATGACGGAAGCCGAATTCGGGATCGAAGCAGCCGGCTGGCTGGAAGCGAAGATCCTCGAACTCGGTCCCGAGAAAGTTGCGGCCTTCATCGGCGAGCCGGTGCAGGGCGCCGGCGGCGTGATCATCCCGCCGGCCACCTACTGGCCAGAAATCCAGCGCATCTGCGACAAGTACGGCATCTTGCTGATCGCCGACGAAGTGATCTGCGGCTTTGGCCGGCTGGGCGCGTGGTTCGGATCGGAACTGCTTGGTATCAAGCCGGACCTGATCACCTTTGCCAAGGGCGTGAGCTCGGGTTACATTCCTCTGGGCGGCGTGCTGGTGGGCGACCGGATTGCAGATGTGCTGATCGGACAAGGCGGCGACTTCAATCACGGATTCACCTACTCCGGGCATCCGGTGGCGTGCGCCGCGGCGCTGGAAAATATTCGAATCATCGAGGACGAGCAGCTGGTCAAGCAGGTGGCCAACGTAACAGGGCCCTACCTCAGGCGGAAGTTTGCCAGCCTGCGTGACCACCCGCTGGTCGGTTACGCCGACAGCTATGGGTTTGTCGCCGGCCTTAACCTGGTTCGCAAGAAGGCCGAGGTCGTGCACGACTGCGAGCTTTTCACCCCCGAGCTGGCGGTTGGGATGATCTGCCGCGGCCACATGTTCAACAACGGCATGATCATGCGCGCTGTGGGCGATCGCATGATCATCGCACCTCCCCTCGTCATGACGAAAGCGGAGATCGACGAGATGGTCAACAAGATCCGCTACTGCCTCGACAAGACCCTGGCGGACCTGCAGGAACGCGGATTGGCATGACACGCATGTAGTTGTTCAAATTTAGGAGTAGCAAATGGCAGCATCAAGCTGGCACGATCGCGCACATGCGCTGACAATGGACGGGCGCGCCTTCATCGGCGGACAGCGCGTGTGGGCGAAATCGGAGCAGTCGTTTGACAATGTGTCGCCGATCGATGGCCGCAAGCTCACAGCCGTCGCGCGCTGCGACGGTGCGGACGTCGACTTGGCCGTGGCAGCCGCGCGAGCCGCGTTCGAAGACCGCCGCTGGGCCGGACAGTCCCCCGCCGCACGCAAGCGCGTACTGATCAGGTTCGCCGACCTGGTGCTTCAGCATGCGGACGAACTGGCCCTGCTTGAAACGCTCGACATGGGCAAACCTATCCGCTACAGCAAGAGCGTGGACGTCAATGCTGCGGCCAACTGCCTGCGCTGGTACGGCGAAGCCATCGACAAGATTTACGATGAGATCGCGCCCACAGCCGACAGCGCCCTGGCCTTGATCACACGCGAACCCGTAGGCGTGGTTGCCGCCATCGTGCCCTGGAACTACCCGATGATCATGGCGGCGTGGAAGATTGCTCCGGCGCTTGCAAGCGGCAGCAGCGTCATCCTGAAGCCGTCTGAAAAGTCGCCATTGACTGCGCTGCGGCTGGCTGAACTTGGCATTGAGGCTGGATTACCGGCCGGCGTCTTCAACGTCGTGCCAGGTTTTGGCCTCGAGGCAGGCGCCGCGCTGGCCCTGCACATGGATGTCGACTGCATCGGGTTTACCGGATCTACAGGTGTAGGCAAGAAAATCGTGCAGATGGCGGGACAGTCGAACCTGAAACGTGCGTGGACGGAACTTGGCGGGAAGTCTGCCAACATCGTGTGCGCCGATTGTCCGGATCTCGACACTGCCGTCAACGCCGCCATTGGCTCCATCTATTTCAACCAGGGCGAAAGCTGCAACGCTCCATCGCGGCTGTTTGTGGAAGCGTCCATCAAGGACGAATTTATTGAGAAGGCGCTGGCGCTGATGCCAGGCTTCCAGCCCGGCGATCCGCTCGACGGTGCTACCGTGATGGGAGCTATCGTCGATGCGGCGCAGATGAAAACGGTGATGGGCTACATTGCGGCCGGTAGTGCCGAAGGCGCGCAATTGCTCGCCGGAGGGACGCAGGTCCGGATCGAGACAGGCGGCTGCTATGTCGCCCCTACCCTGTTCGACAACGTGGACAATCGGATGACCATCGCGCGCGAAGAGATCTTCGGACCGGTACTGTCGGTGCTCAGTTTTACCGATATCCACGACGCGGTACGTCAGGCGAATGCATCGCCCTACGGCCTGCAAGCAGCGGTGTGGAGTTCCAATATGAGCAAGGCGATCCAGACGGCGCGCGCGCTACGGGCGGGCACGGTGCACGTCAATCAGTACGACGGCGACGACATCACAGTGCCATTTGGCGGTTACAAACAGTCCGGCAACGGCCGCGACAAGTCGCTGCATGCCTTCGACAAGTACACCGAACTGAAGACGACCTGGATCCGTATCGGCTAAGACATTGCAACAGAACGGGGTTAACCCGGCGCGCAAAAACGGGCTAGTATGTGGAACTTGGATGACTGTCGAACATGATTGAGGAAAAGCCATGCTGAACCTGAAAGACCCTACCCTGCTGCGCCGCCAGTCCTTCATCGACGGCGCCTGGTGCGACGCGGACGACGGCAGCACGATAACCGTGACCAATCCGGCGACCGGCGAGAGCCTGGGCACCGTGCCGCACATGGGCCAGGCCGAAACCCGGCGCGCCATCGAGGCGGCCAATGCGGCCTGGCCCGCGTGGCGCAAGCGAGCCGCCAAGGAGCGCAGCGCGGTGATGCGCAAGTGGAGCGACCTGATGCTGGCCAACGCCGACGACCTGGCGCTGATCATGACCGCCGAGCAGGGCAAGCCGCTGGCGGAGGCCAAGGGCGAGGTGACCTATGCGGCCTCGTTCATCGACTGGTTTGCCGAGGAAGGCAAGCGGGTTGCCGGCGAAACGCTGCAGTCGCCGTGGCCGGACCGCCGCATGGTCGTCACCAAGGAGCCGATCGGCGTATGCGCCGCGATCACGCCGTGGAACTTTCCGGCCGCGATGATTACCCGCAAGGCCGGACCGGCGCTGGCGGCCGGCTGCCCGATCGTCGTCAAGCCGGCCGAACTGACGCCGTTCTCGGCGCTGGCGCTCGCGGTCCTTGCCGAGCGCGCCGGGCTGCCGAAGGGCGTGTTCAGCGTGGTGACGGGCGATTCCAAGGCCATCGGCAAGGAAATGACCGGCAACCCGGTGGTGCGCAAGCTGAGCTTCACCGGTTCGACCCAGGTCGGCCGCATCCTGATGGAACAATGCGCGCCGACGATCAAGAAAATTTCGCTGGAACTGGGCGGCAATGCACCCTTCATCGTGTTCGACGATGCCGACGTCGATGCGGCGGTGGAAGGCGCCATCGCATCGAAGTACCGCAACGCAGGGCAGACCTGCGTGTGCGCCAACCGGCTGTACGTGCAGGACGGCATCTACGAGGAATTCGCGAAGAAGCTGGTGGTGGCCGTGGGCAAACTCAAGGTCGGCAACGGCCAGGAGGCGGGCGTGACGCAGGGACCGCTGATCGAGGAGAAGGCCGTCATCAAGGTCGAGCAGCACATCGCCGACGCGCTGTCGAAAGGCGCGCGCCTGATGGCGGGCGGCAAACGGCACGAGCTGGGGCACAGCTTCTTCCAGCCGACCGTGCTGGCCGATGTCACGCCGTCGATGCAGGTCGCGGTCGAGGAGACCTTCGGCCCGGTGGCGCCGCTGTTCCGCTTCAAGACCGAGGACGAGGTGATTGCGATGGCCAACGATACCGAGTTCGGGCTGGCCGCCTACTTCTATTCGCGCGACATCGGGCGCGTATGGCGCGTGGCAGAGGCGCTCGAAACCGGCATGGTGGGCGTGAATACCGGACTGATTTCGAACGAGGTGGCGCCGTTTGGCGGCGTCAAGCAGTCGGGCATCGGGCGCGAAGGCTCGACGCACGGGATGGACGATTATCTGGTCATCAAGTACATCTGCATGGGCGGGATCTGACGGGACTTACAAAACCATACAATTTTGCGAATCCTGAAGATACGAAAACGCCTTATTGTATAAGGCCCCCGGGAACCCACGAGGGAAAGCCCGCCAAAGACCGGGGGTCTATCGATACCGCAGTAGGACGAGCACCAATGTACAAACTTAAGATTCTTGCCGCCTTCGTGCTGCCCGCCATGCTTGCCGCAACCGCGTTGTTGGCGTATGGGGAAGTGCGCGTCGACAGCTGCCTCGATAACGGCGGCCGCTGGGATTACAAGGATACGCGCTGTGAAGGCGTGTTGCGCGAGGTGGCGGGGTCGCTGTAGGGACCCGCAGGCAGTCGGCGGATGATGGGCTGCGCCCTCTTCCGCCCTACTCTATTTGTCCTTGTACTCGTGATATTTGCGGGCGTCGCCGCGAACCAGTTCGGCCGGATACTTGGCGCGGTTGAGCGCCATCTTTTCAACTACCGCCGCGCCAAGGTCGATGTCGAGCTTGTCGGCCATGCGCACCAGGTACACCAGCACGTCGGCCATTTCGTGGCGCACCTGCTCCACTTTCGCTTCGCCCAGCTCGTCGCGCTGCCCGTCCTGCAGCCACTGGAAATGCTCCAGCAGCTCCGCCGCTTCCACCGACATCGCACACGCCAGGTTCTTCGGCGTGTGGAACTGGTCCCAGTCGCGCTCGTCGACGAAAACCCTTACCGCGTCGCGGATGGCGTGCAGGTCGTTGCTCATTGCGCGGTGGCGTCGTAGCTTTCCAGCTTGGCCTTCATCTGCGGCGCCAGTTCGTCCGGGCTGCTGACGTTCATGCCGAGGTCGCGCAGCAGGCCGTCCTGCAGGCCATACACCCAGCCGTGCACGGTCAGCGGCTGGCCGCGCTCCCACGCGTCCTGCACGATGGTGGTTTGCGCGACGTTCACTACTTGTTCGACGACGTTCAGTTCGACCAGGCGGTCGGCGCGTTCCTTGGTCGGGAGTACCTCACCCAGGTAACGGTCGTGCTTCTGGTTGACGTCCTGCACGTGGCGCAGCCAGTTGTCGGCCAGGCCGACGCGACGGTTGACCATGGCCGCATGCACGCCGGAGCAGCCGTAGTGGCCGCAAACGATGATGTGCTTGATCTTGAGCACGTCGATCGCGAACTGCAGCACGGCGAGGCAGTTCAAGTCGGAGTGGACGACGACGTTGGCAATGTTACGGTGCACGAAAAGTTCGCCCGGCGCCATGCCAAGCAATTCGTTGGCCGGCACGCGGCTGTCCGAACAGCCAATCCACAGGTACTCAGGGGTCTGCTGGGCCGCCAGCGCCTTGAAGAATTCGGGGTCCTTCGCCACCATCGACGCCGCCCAGTTGCGGTTGCGTTCGAACAGTTCTGCGGTGGTCAGGCCGTGGGTCTTTTGGTCGTTGCTCATATTTTTCCTTTGTTCGTAAAAAAACCGCCGGCCACCTTTCGGTGCCAGCGGTTTATGGGCCAGTCCTTACTCGAAGAAGTCCTTGACCTTGTCCATCCATCCCTTGCTTTGCGGGCTGTGCTTGGCGCCGCCTTCGACCGTCAGCCGCTCGAATTCGCGCAGCAGGTCTTTTTGTTTCTCGGTCAGCTTGACCGGCGTTTCCACCACCACGTGGCAGAACAGGTCGCCCGCGTAGCCGGAGCGCACGCCCTTGATGCCTTTCGACTTCAGGCGGAAGGTCTTGCCCGACTGGGTGCCTTCCGGGATCGTGAACGATACCTTGCCCGACAGGGTCGGCACTTCGATCTCGCCGCCCAGCGTCGCCTTGACGAAGGAGATCGGCATTTCGCAGTGCAGGTCGTCGCCTTCGCGCTGGAACACGGCGTGCGGCTTGATGTGGATTTCCACGTACAGGTCGCCGGCCGGTCCGCCGTTGGTGCCCGGTTCGCCGTTGCCGGACGAGCGGATGCGCATGCCGTTGTCGATGCCGGCCGGGATCTTCACTTCCAGCGTCTTGTTACGCTTGATGCGTCCCTGGCCGCCGCATGGCGCGCACGGGTCGGTGATGACCTTGCCGCTGCCGTGGCACTTCGGGCAGGTCTGCTGGATGCTGAAGAAGCCTTGCTGCATGCGTACCTGGCCGTGGCCGGCGCAGGTGGTGCAGGTGGTCGGCGAGGTGCCGGGCTTGGCGCCGGTGCCGTGGCAGGTGTCGCACTTGTCCCAGCTCGGTACGCGGATGGTGGTGTCGAAGCCGTGTGCGGCCTGCTCGAGGGTGATCTCGAGGTTGTAGCGCAGGTCGGCGCCGCGGTACACCTGCGGGCCGGAGCTGCGGCCGCGGCCGCCGCCGAAGATGTCGCCGAAGATGTCGCCGAAACTGTCGGCAAAGCCGCCGCCCCCGAATCCGCCACCGCCGCCCATGTTCGGGTCGACGCCTGCGTGGCCGTAGCGGTCATAGGCCTCGCGCTTTTCCGGATTGGTCAGCATCTCGTAGGCTTCTTTAACTTCCTTGAACTTCTCTTCCGATTCCTTACTGTCCGGATTGCGGTCCGGATGGTATTTCATCGCGAGCTTGCGGTAGGACTTCTTGATCTCATCTTCTGAAGCGCCCTTGGCTACCCCGAGAATCTCGTAAAAATCACGCTTTGCCATTTGTCGGCACCTTGCTGTCTGTCTGCTGCTTACTTCATTATGCAAAAAAACCGAGCCGCGAACCAAAAGGGTCACCGGCTCGGCCATGTCCGCGGGCGCAGCCTGCGCGCCCGCCTACAAAGGATTACTTGTTGTCTTTGACTTCCTTGAAGTCGGCGTCGACGACGTCGTCTTCGGCCGCCTTCGACTCGGCGCCGCCACCCTGCTGGCCGCCTTCAGCACCGCCGGCTTGCTGCTGCGCCTGCTGGTCGGCGTACATCTTCTCGCCCAGCTTCTGCGATGCGGTCGACAGCGCGGCGACCTTGGCGTCGATCTCGGCCTTGTCGCCGGTCTTGAGCGAGCCTTCCAGGTCGGTGATCGCAGCTTCGATCTTCTCTTTCTCGGCCGCTTCCAGCTTGTCGCCGAACTCGGTCATCGACTTGCGGGTGGAGTGTACCAGCGCGTCGGCCTGGTTGCGCGATTCGGCCAGTTCCTTGACCTTGGCGTCTTCCGCGGCGTTCAGCTCGGCGTCCTTCACCATCTTCTGGATTTCTTCTTCCGTCAGGCCCGAGTTGGCCTTGATGGTGATCTTGTTTTCCTTGCCGGTGGCCTTGTCCTTCGCGCCGACGTGCAGGATGCCGTTGGCGTCGATGTCGAAGGTCACTTCGATCTGCGGGGTGCCGCGCGATGCCGGCGGGATGCCTTCGAGGTTGAATTCGCCCAGGCCCTTGTTGCCGGCCGCGATTTCGCGCTCACCCTGGTAGACCTTGATGGTCACCGCAGGCTGGTTGTCGTCCGCGGTCGAGAACACCTGGCTGAACTTGGTCGGGATGGTGGTGTTCTTGTGGATCATCTTGGTCATCACGCCGCCCAGGGTTTCGATACCCAGCGACAGCGGGGTCACGTCCAGCAGCAGCAGGTCCTTGCGGTCGCCGGCCAGCACCGAGCCCTGGATCGCAGCGCCGACGGCCACCGCTTCGTCCGGGTTGACGTCCTTGCGCGGCTCCTTGCCGAAGAACTCCTTGACCTTTTCCTGCACCTTCGGCATGCGGGTCATGCCGCCGACCAGGATGATGTCGTCGATGTCGGATACCTTGACGCCCGCATCCTTGATCGCGGTGCGGCATGGCTCGATGGTCGCGTTGATCAGTTCCTCGACCAGCGATTCCAGCTTGGCGCGGGTGATCTTCAGGTTCAGGTGGACCGGCGCGCCGTTCGCCATGGCGATGTACGGCTCGTTGATTTCGGTCTGCGCAGCCGACGACAGCTCGATCTTCGCGCGCTCGGCCGACGCCTTGATGCGCTGCAGTGCGATCGGGTCTTTCTTCAGGTCGAGGCCGTTGATCTTCTTGAACTCGTCGATGATGTAGTCGATGACGCGCTGGTCGAAGTCTTCGCCGCCCAGGAAGGTGTCGCCGTTGGTCGACAGCACTTCGAACTGCTTTTCGCCATCGACGTCGGCGATCTCGATGATCGACACGTCGAAGGTGCCGCCGCCGAGGTCATACACGGCGATCTTGCGGTCGCCCTTGGACGCCTTGTCCAGGCCGAAGGCCAGCGCGGCTGCGGTCGGCTCGTTGATGATGCGCTTGACGTCCAGGCCCGCGATGCGGCCGGCGTCCTTGGTGGCCTGGCGCTGCGAGTCGTTGAAGTAGGCCGGCACGGTGATGACCGCTTCGCTCACTTCTTCGCCGAGGTAGTCTTCGGCGGTCTTCTTCATCTTGCGCAGCACTTCGGCGGAGATTTGTGGAGGCGCCAGCTTCTGGCCGCGCACGCCGATCCATGCGTCGCTGTTGTCGGCCTTGATGATCTCGTAAGGCATCAGCGAGATGTCCTTCTGGACTTCCTTCTCGTCGAACTTGCGGCCGATCAGGCGCTTTACCGCGAACAGGGTGTTCTTCGGGTTGGTAACCGCCTGGCGCTTGGCCGGCGCGCCGACCAGGATTTCGCCATCATCTTGATAGGCGATGATCGACGGCGTGGTACGTGCGCCTTCCGCATTCTCGATTACCTTTGGCTGACCATTTTCCATGATCGCGACGCAGGAGTTGGTGGTCCCCAGGTCGATACCGATAATTCTGCCCATGATGTTGTCCTTTTGATTACTTAGTTTTCGATGATTCGGATATAGGGAAAAACTTCGTGCTTTCAAGAGCTTACAAAGCAGCCCCTCGTTTTTATTTTGCTTGTGCTGCTGTGACGATGGCCGGGCGCAGCAGGCGGTCGGCGATCATGTAACCTTTTTGCAACACGTTGACCACGGTGTTGGCTTCCTGGTCGGCCGGCACTACGGCCACGGCCTGGTGCTTCATCGGGTCGAGCTTGTCGCCCACGGCCGGCATGACTTCCACCAGCCGGTTGCGGTCGAACGCCGAGCTGAGCTGCTTGAGGGTCATCTCGACGCCTTCGCGCAGCGATTCCACCGTCGGGGTTTCGACCTTGAGCGCCATTTCCAGGCTGTCCCTCACCGGCACCATGGCTTCGGCAAAGCTCTCGATGGCGAACTTGTGCGCCTTGGCGACATCTTCCTGCGCGCGGCGGCGGATGTTTTCGCCTTCGGCCTTGGCACGCATGAAGGCGTCGTGCATTTCGGCCAGCTTGGCCTCGGTCGCACTCAGCTGTTCTTCGAGGCCGGGGGTACCTTCCGGTGCGGGCGCTGCTGCGCCTGCCGCTCCGGAAACCTGCACGGTTTCATCTTCCGCCGGGTTTGGCACATCCTTGTTTTCTTGGTCTTGCATCGAAAAAACTCCTACAATCAATGACTTGGCTAAATATTTAGGGTGTCTGGCTTACCATTCCAATGCAAATGGGGCTAAAGCCTACACTTTCAAGGGGTATTAGCAGCACCTGGCGCGGCGAGTGCTAATGGAAAGATGTAACAATGGTTACATTTCTTACCAATTTGAGCATTCTGACAATGGCGGAACGTCCTAGTATACGAAGCTACAAGGAGTTCCCCATGAAGCTGTCCCTGCTCGCTGCCGGCGTTTTTGCATACACCGTACTTACCGTGGTGTGGCTTTGCTACGCTGAAATGGCGATCCGCTAAGGCGTGCGGGCAAGCGCCGGGTCCGCTATTTTAACAGCCCGCAAATATTGCTTGTCAATTATGCAGGCCGGGTGTGAGCGGCTACTTACGCCGCGCCCATGCCGAGCGCATCCTTGCGCCCTGCATCGGCATCGCGCTGGCGTGCGTCGCGCTGTTGCGGCGACAGCATGGTCGGCCAGCCGATGATGTGCTGCTCGGTGATTTCCGCCATCGCGGTAATCCAGGCCGGCGATTCGTTCAGGCAGGGGATGTAGTTGAATTCCTTGCCGCCGGCGGTCATGAAGGCCTGCTTCACTTCCATCGCAATCTCTTCCAGGGTTTCCAGGCAGTCGCTGGTAAAGCCGGGACAGACCACATCGATCCGGCCGACGCCTTCGCGCGCCAGTTGCTGCACGGTCGGCGCGGTGTAGGGCTGCAGCCATTCAGCCTTGCCGAAGCGTGACTGGAAGGTCACCACGTAGTCTTCCGGCTTGAGCTTGAGCCGGTCCGCCAGCAGGCGCGCCGTCTTGAGGCACTCGCAGTGGTAGGGGTCGCCCAGCAGCAGGGTGCGCTTGGGCACGCCGTGGAAGCTCATCACCAGCTTGTCGCCGCGGCCGTGGGCGTCCCAGTATGCATGGATGCTCTCTTCCAGCGCGCCGATGTAGGCGTCGTGGTCATGGTAGTTGCGCACCAGGCGCAGCTCGGGGATGTTGCGCACCTTGGCGTAATGGGCGAACAGCGCATCCCAGACCGAGGCGGTGGTGGTACCGGAATACTGCGGGTAGGCCGGCAGCACCGCGATGCGCTCGATGTGACTGGCCTGCAGCTGGTCGAGCACCTCGGGAATCGACGGCGAGCCGTAGCGCATCGCCATCACCACCTTGACGTCTCCGTGGCCGCGCTGTCCCAGCATGTACTGCAGCAGCGCCGCCTGTTTGGCCGTGTGCACTTTCAGCGGCGAGCCTTCGCGGCTCCAGATCATCCCGTACTTCTTCGCCGACTTGCCCGAGCGGAAAGGCAGGATGATGAGGTTCATGATGAACCACCACACCACGCGCGGGATCTCGACCACGCGCGGGTCGGACAGGAACTCCTTCAGGTAACGGCGCACCGCCTTGCGGGTGGGCGCGTCGGGCGTACCGAGGTTGACCAGCACGACGGCGCTGGGGGCCACGGTGCCGTGGGCGAAAGGAGGTTCTTTGCGAAAGGGCATGAAGGTCCGGTGGTTGGCGAAAAGGCCGCTATTATAAATTGGCTAGGACGCCAGCAGTTCGCGGGCATGCTTGCGGGTTGTTGCGGTGATCTCTAGGCCACCCAGCATGCGCGCGACTTCCTCCACCCTTGCCTTGTTGTCGAGCACGTCGATGCGCGACACGGTCTTGCCCGCGTCGGTGGCGCCCTTCGATACCTGGAAGTGCTGGTTGGCCTGGCTGGCCACCTGCGGCAGGTGGGTCACGCACAGCACCTGGCGCTCCTGGCCGAGGCGCTTCAGCAGGCGCCCCACCACTTCGGCCACGCCGCCGCCGATGCCGCTGTCGACCTCGTCGAAGATCAGGGTCGGGGTGGTGGCGTCGTTGGACGTGATGACGGAAATCGCCAGCGCGATGCGCGCCAGTTCGCCGCCCGAGGCCACTTTCGCCAGCGGCCGCGGCGCCACGCCCGCATGGCCGGCAACAAGGAATTCAACCTGCTCGACGCCGTGCGCCGCAGGCTCGGACAGGTTCAGCGCCACCACGAAGCTGCCGCCGGTCATGTTCAGTTCCTGCATTGCCGCCGTCACCTGGCTGCCTAGCAGTTTGGCGGCGCCTGCGCGCGCGGCCGACAGCGTGCGCGCCGCCGCCATGTAGTCGGCCTTCACTTTCTCTTCCTGCTTGCGCAGGCCCTCGATGTCGCTGGCGTTGGCCAGCTGGCGCAGCTTGTCCGACAGGCTGGCGTATTCGCCAGGCAGTTCGTCCGGCGTGACGCGGAACTTGCGCGCGGTGCTGTGGATGGCCTCCATGCGCCCTTCCACCTGGCGCAGGCGTTCGGGATCGAGGTCGACGCGGTCGAGGTAGTCGTTCAGCGCATAGACCGCTTCCTGCAGCTGGATACGGGCCGGCTCCATGCATTCGAGCACAGGCTTGAGCGCGGCGTCGATGTCGGCCAGCTTGGATAGCCGGGTGTTCAGCGACGACAGCTGCGACAGGATCGGATGCTCCGATTCCGAGATGGCCGCCAGCGCTTCCTGCGCGCCTTCCAGCAGGCTGGCCGCGTGCGACAGGCGGCTGTGCTCATTGGTGACCTCGGCCCACTCGCCCGGCTTGACCGCCAGCTTTTCCAGTTCGCCCACCTGCCACTCCAGCCGTTCGCGCTCGATCAGCACGTTCTTCGCGTTGGTCTCGAATTCCTCGCGCTGGCGCGACAATGCGCGCCACGACTTGTAGCTGGCCGCCACCGCCTGCGCCTGCTGTTCGCCGCCGCCGTCCTTGACCGACGCCTGGCTGTCCAGCAGCGCGCGCTGGGCGTCGAGCTTGAGCAGCGACTGGTGCGCGTGCTGGCCATGGATGTCGACCAGCAGCTCGCCCAAGTCGCGCAGCTGGGTCGCGGTGGCCTGGACGCCGTTGATGTAGGCCTTCGAGCGGCCGGCGTTGTCGATCACGCGGCGCAGCAGCGCGCCGCCCTCGTCCAGCGCGAATTCGTTCTGTTCCAGCCAGGCTTTCGCCGCATCGCCCGCGGTGAAGTCGGCCGTGATGTCGGCCTTGGCCGCGCCATCGCGCACCACGCTGGCGTCGCCGCGGCCGCCCAGCGCCAGCTGCAGCGCGTCGATCAGGATCGACTTGCCGGCGCCGGTTTCGCCGGTGAAGACCGAGAAACCGCTGGAGAATTCAAGTTCAATGGAATCGACGATGACGAAGTCGCGGATGGAAAGTGTGCGCAGCATGAAGATGATCGTTTCTCTTATTTTGGCCGGCTGTCGCCCGCCGGGTATTCGTTCCAGTGCAGCTTTTCGCGCAGCGTGTCGTAGTAGGTCCAGCCTTCCGGGTGCAGGAAGGTCATGTTGTACGGGGAGCGCGATATGACGATCTGGTCGCCGTGCATCAGGCTGGCGAAGGTCTGCATGTCGAAGTTGACGCTGATGTCGCGCCCTGCCACGATTTCCACCGTGATGCTGCTGGAATCGGGCACCACGATCGGCCGGTTCGACAGCGCGTGCGGCGCGATCGGCACCAGCACGACGCCTTGCAGGCTGGGGTGCAGCAGCGGGCCGCCGGCCGACAGCGCGTAGGCGGTGGAACCGGTCGGCGTCGCGATGATCAAACCGTCCGAGCGCTGGTTGTACATGAAGTTGCCGTCCACCGTGACCTTCAGTTCGACCATGCCGGCGCCGGCGCCACGCGCCACCACCACGTCGTTGACGGCCAGGCCGCAGTGGATCGTTTCGCCCCCGCGCTTGACGCAGCCTTCAAGCAGGGTGCGCTTGTCGGCACGCGCCTTGCCGCCCAGGATATCGGCCAGCGCCGGGATCATGCGTTCGACCGGAATGTCGGTCATGAAGCCGAGACGGCCCAGATTGATGCCGATGAGGGGAACGTTGTAAGGCGCCAGCTGGCGCGCGATGCCCAGCATGGTGCCGTCGCCGCCCATCACCACCACCGCGTACGCGGCGGCGCCGAGGTCGGCGGCGCTCATGGCCTCGATGCCGTCGACGGCCAGGTGTTCCGCGGTGCCGGCTTCGAGCACCACGCGGTAGCCTGCATGCTGCAGGTAGTCCACCAGCTGCCGCACCGGCACGTCGATGCCGGAGGTATTTGGCCGCACGACCAGCGCGATGGTTTTCTGCATGTCAGGCGTTGCGGGCATAGAAATCTCGGCGATTGGTTGATGGCGTCACGCAGGAGATTACCCGATAATGCCTGCGGCTGCCAGAAGGCCTGCCGGCCAAAATGCTGTACGAATCCACAGTATAGAATGCAGCGGCGGTCCAGGGCAAGACAACAACAAATACGACGGAGACACTTCATCAGATTTGCTCCGAGAAACCTCGTCCTGCAGGACGGGGAGGAGTCGGGCGCGTAGCGCCCGCAGCCGTCCACGTGAAAAAACGTATTGAACTTCGGTGTTGGGGCATGGTCAAACTTCATAAGTGCTTCAGTATGCGATTACGCGCTGGGGCATGAGTCACCTGTACCGTTTTTTCCGATCCGCAGTCGCCTTTAGGCGAGGTCGAGAGATATCCTGCGGATTGAATAAGAAGCTGGGCTACTTTTAGTCCGACTTCCGTCTGGGGCATCAGACGCCAGCAGTGGGAATCCCCTTCCGTTCACGAAGGGGAGGATGTCAAGTTCAACCTGGTGGTCGACGACCTCGACGGCGCGCTGCGCCACGTGGCCGAGGCCGGCGCCGAACTGGCGGGCGAGCCGGAATCGTTCAGCTATGGCCGCTTCGGCTGGTTCATCGACCCGGACGGCAACAAGGTCGAACTGTGGGAGCCTTCCGGCACCATTTAAGTACCCCGCTGTCCCTCGTCTCAATTGGGCGACCCGCTTCAAGGCAAGGCGATACCATTTGCACAATAAGCGAACCGATTTTGGCGAGGAACAGACATGGTGACGGAATCCAGGGACCGCAGGGTCAACACCGACGCGAGGGTCTTGAACGAGGGAGTCAAGCGCATGCCGCACGAGCGCGACGAGTCGCCCGACACCCAGGAAGTACATCCGCGCGGCGTGATGGAGCAGGCCGCCAGCGACCTGGAACAGGGCCTGGTCGACACCGACCTGCACGGCCAGCGCGGCATTGAACAAGCAGTGCAGCACACGGACACGCCCGGCCAGGCCAAGCCGCGCGACAACGCCGGCGAAGGCATGCGCCACACCGGTTCCGGCACCCCACGCGGAGGCAAGGTATGAAGTCCGCGGTCCTGATCCCTGGCCTGGCGCTGTCCGCGCTGTGCGCCTCCGCCTTCGCCCAGACCATGCCGCCCGGCTTCGGCCCGAACCCCGCCCTCCCCGCTCCCGAAAAAACCCTGCTGCCGACCGTGAAGGTGGCCAAGGCCACGCCATGGCCGAGCGGCACCCGCCCGGTCGCGGCGCAGGGACTGGCGGTCGCGGCCTACGCCGGCCAGCTTGACCACCCGCGCTGGCTGTATGTGTTGCCCAACGGCGACGTGCTGGCGGCCGAGACCAACCGCCCTCCGAAGAACATGGAGAAGCCGGGCGGCCCGGTGGCCAAGGTCAAGGGCAAGGTCATGGACCAGCAGAAGAAAAAGGCGGGAGCCGGCGTGCCTTCGGCCAACCGCATCACGCTGCTGCGCGGCGTCGGCTCCAACGGCCAGGCCTTGAGCCGCAGCGTCTTCCTCGACGGGCTGATGTCGCCGTTCGGCATGGCCCTGGTCGGCAATGAACTGTTCGTCGCCAATGCCGACGCCATCGTCAAGTTCCCGTACAAGGAAGGCGATACCCGCATCACGGCGAAAGCCACCAGGGTCGCCGACCTGCCGTCGAAACTGAACCACCACTGGACCAAGAGCCTGGTCGCCAGTCCGGACGGCAGCAAGCTGTATGTGGGCGTCGGATCGAACAGCAATGTCGGCGAAAACGGCATGGCACTGGAAGAAGGACGCGCCGCCATCTGGGAATTCGACCGCGCCACCGGCAAGGGGCGCATTTTCGCGAGCGGGCTGCGCAATCCGGTCGGCATCGCCTTCCACCCTGAGTCGCAAGCGTTGTGGACCAGCGTCAACGAGCGCGACGAGTTGGGCAACGACCTTGTCCCCGACTACATGACCTCGGTGCAGGACGGCGGCTTCTACGGCTGGCCGTACAGCTACTTCGGCCAGACTGTCGACACGCGCATCAAGGCGCCGCGTCCGGACCTGGTGGCCAAGGCCATCGTGCCCGACTACGCGCTCGGCTCGCACACGGCATCGCTGGGGCTGGCCTTCTACGACGGCAACCTGATGCCCCAGTTTAAGAACGGCGCACTGGTTGGCCAGCATGGGTCGTGGAACCGCAAGCCGATGTCCGGCTACAAGGTGCTGTTCGTGCCTTTCGCCGGCGGTAAGCCAAGCGGCCCGCCGCAGGACCTGGTCACCGGCTTCCTCAGCCAGGACGAGGAAAAAGCCTTTGGCCGCCCGGTTGGCGTGGCGGTCGACAAGGCCGGCGCCATCCTGTTTGCCGACGACGTCGGCAATGTCGTCTGGCGCGTCACACCTGTTGCCGCACAATAAGGCGGGCACGGATTCTGTGCGTTTGCGTACAGAGTCCGCCGCGGCGCCGTGTCACTGTTGTAAATTCATCCCAACGAAAAGCCATGGAGGTTATCAATGACTATCAAGCGCTCAGCGTCCGCCGCCTGGAGCGGCGGCCTGAAAGACGGCAAAGGTTCCATCTCCACCCAAAGCGGCGTGCTTGACAGCACCCAGTACGGATTCAACACACGGTTCGAAAATGGCCCCGGCACCAATCCGGAAGAACTGATCGGCGCCGCGCATGCGGGCTGCTTCACGATGGCGCTGTCCGGCAAGCTTGGCGAAGCCGGGATGACGGCGAAGCACCTTGCCACCACGGCCACCGTGTCGCTTGAAAAGGTCGATGGTGGTTTTTCCATCACCGCAGTCCATCTCGATTTGGTGGCCCAGATTCCGGGCGCCAGCCAGGAAGCCTTCGACAAGGCGGCGCACGATGCCAAGGCAAACTGCCCGGTCTCCAAACTGCTCAACGCAAAAATCACGCTCGACGCACGGCTGGAAGCATAAGCGGCTGCCGGAGCAATCGGGTACCCGGTGCCTGGTGCGCTAATGCCGCGCGCCCGGCACGAATTTCGTGCAGCGCTTAGAATTCCGGATTCTCAATAACAGCCAAGGGGCACGGATGCGTATCCTGCACACCATGTTGCGGGTCGGCGACCTGCAGCGATCCATCGATTTCTACACCAAGGTTCTAGGCATGAAGCTGCTGCGCACCAGCGAGAACGAGCAGTACAAGTACACGCTTGCGTTTGTCGGCTACGGCAACAACCCGGATCATGCGGAGCTGGAGCTGACGTACAACTGGGGCGTGGACAAGTACGAGATGGGCAACGCGTACGGACACATCGCCATTTCCGCGGACGATATCTATGCAACCTGCGAAGCGGTGCGCGCCAACGGCGGCAACGTCACGCGCGAACCGGGGCCGGTCGCGGGCGGCAGCACTGTCATTGCCTTCGTTACCGATCCGGATGGGTACAAGATCGAGTTCATCGAGCGCAAGTTCGATGGAGGTGGGCGGGGTTGCACGCTTAACGGCGTCAGTGCCAACGCTTTGCATGGTGGATGCGGGCAGGCCCTTATCCACCCTACGGACCGTGAGGTGCAAACGAAAAAGCGGCGCTACGTGAGCGCCGTTTTCTTATTACGTGCGTTTTCTGTCCGTAGGGCGGATAAGCGCTTGCGCGCATCCGCGTGAACAGAGTTGACGCTTACTTCTGCAGCAGGTTATTCACCGGGATCAAGTCGTCCTCGCGCAGCGAACCAGCCGCCGACTTCAGGCGCAGGCCGTTGACGATGGTGTCGTAACGCGCGCGCGACAGGTCGCGGCGGGTCGAGTACAGCTGGCGCTGCGCGTTCAGCACGTCGATGTTGATACGCACGCCAACCTGGTAACCCAGCTTGTTCGAATCGAGCGCGGACTGGCTCGATACTTCCGCCGCTTCCAGCGCCTTGACCTGCGCCAGGCCGCTGTTCACGCCCAGGTAAGCCTGGCGCGCCACTTGCGCTGCATTGCGGCGCGTGGTTTCGAGGTCGTTGCGGGCCTTGTCTTCCAGCGCGATCGATTCACGCACGCGGCTGGTCACGGCAAAGCCGTTGAAGATCGGTACCGACCACTGCACGCCGATGGCGTTGTTCTGGGTGCTGCCCGAGGCGCTGGTCTGGCCGCTGACCTTGCGGTGCGACGAGTTGGCAACCAGGTCGAGCGTCGGATAGTGGCCCGCGCGGTTCTTCTGAATGTCGCGCTTGGCCGATTCCAGCCCCAGCTGGGCCGCCACCACGCCGTAGTTCTGGGTCTCGGCGGACGACACCCATGGATCGATCACGGCCGGCGACGGGGCGGCCAGCGCCACGCCCGGCTTGAGCGGGGCTAGTGCGCCGGCAGGCGCGCCGATGATGGACTGAAGCGCGGTGCGCTTGTTTTCCAGGTCGTTGATCGCGGCGAATTCCTGCGCCACCACCAGATCATACGCCGCCTGCGCTTCGTGCGTGTCGGTGATGGTCTGGGTGCCGACTTCGAAGTTGCGCTTGGCCGAGGCCAGCTGCTCGGTGGTCGCGGTCTTTTGTGCGCGGATCGTTTCCAGATTGTCCTGGGCCGAAAGCACGTCGAAGTAAGCCTGCGCCACGCGGGTGATCAGGTCTTGCTGGGCCTGGGCGAACTGCGCTTCACTGATCGACTGCAGCAGCTTGCTTTGCTGGTAGGTCTGCCAGTTAGCCCAGCGGAACAGCGGCTGGGTCAGCGACAGCGCGTAGTCGGTGGTGCGCAGGTTGCTGCCGCCGCCGAAAATGGTGCCGGTCTGGCCGTTCGGCAGCGTGCCGACCTGGCCTTCGTTCCATGGCGAGACGTCGCTGTCATTCTTGACGACGGAGCCGCTGGCGCCAACGGTTGGCAGCAGCAGCGACCGGCCTTGCGGAACCCTCTCGCGCCCAGCGGCGGCCGAAGCGCGCGCGCTCGCGAACACGGCGTCGTTCGCCAGTGCTTGCTTGTACACTTCAAGCAGGTCGGCTGCCTGAGCGTTGAGCGAGAAAAACGCGCTGGCGATCAACGCGGCGATTAAGGGTTTCTGCATTGCGGTCTCCGTTGGAGTCATCAAGATGGTTAGAAAAATATTTGCAGCCGATTACGCGTGGCCTCAGTACTTAGGCATCGCGCTGTCGACCTGCACAGCCCAGGCGTGAATCCCGCCCGTCAAATTCATTACGTTCGTAAAGCCGTTACGCTCCAGGAAGTTCGCGACCGCCATGCTGCGCGCGCCGTGATGGCAGATGCAGACAATCTCGGCATCGTCATCCAGTTCCTGCAGCCTGGCCGGAACGGTGTTCATCGGAACCAGGTTCGAGCCTTCGATATGGCAGGTCTCGAACTCCCAGTTCTCGCGCACATCCAGCAGCACCGGGCGGGGACGCGCTTCGTCTCCCAGCCAGTCCGCCAGTTCAGGTGCGGTAATGTGTTTCATGTTCCGCGCCGCCTCAGAACGTGAAGTGCGATACGGCAGGCGCGCCTTGCAGCTGCTTGACGTTGGTCTCGAAGACCTTGACCGTGTCGTACGCGGTCTCCGATACGCGGGTGATCACGTTGACCGACATGACCGGCGCGTGGCCGATGATCGCGCAGATGCGGCCGCCGACCTTGACCTGCTTGAGGAAGGCTTCCGGCAGTACTTCCAGCGCGCCCGAGATCACGATCACGTCGTACGGCGCACCCTTGTCCCAGCCTGCGGCGCCATTGCCTTGTTCAACCGTGGCGTTGGTCACGCCGGCGCGGGCCAGGTTCTGTTCCGCCATCTCGGCCAATTCGGGCGAGATCTCGACGGTCGTCACGTGGCGGCCCTTGTGCGCCAGCAGCGCGGCCATGTAGCCCGAACCGGTGCCGATTTCGAGGACGGTCTCGTGCTTCTTAAGATTCACTTCCTGCAGGATGCGCGCTTCCATCTTCGGCGTGAACATCGCTTCGCCGCCGGGCAGCGGAATTTCGGTGTCGACAAAC
>NZ_QYUP01000055.1 GCF_003590855.1 Massilia cavernae | reverse complement strand
GACCCCGATGGCCTGGCGCAGTGCACGGCTCGGAGTGCTGCAGGAAAGCTGATGCGCGCCTTTGCCAGGAGCGCCTGGCGGCGCCACTGTCCCGCCTGAGTATGCGGTGCCTGAGACATTTGACGGTGCTGCGCCGTCATTCTTCCTTGGGCTCGGCAGGCGTGTGAAGGTTCGCGAAAACAGACATTGTTCTCGCCAATTGGGCGAAGCACGAGCGAATGGGCATCCCTATCATCCGACTATCGTCAACGAGTTCGGAGCCATTCAATGTCAAATTTTTCAGCGATCGACCTGCGCCGCGCATTCGGCTGCTTTCCCACCGGGGTGACCGTGGTGACGACACGCACCGGAGACGGGCGACGGGTCGGGTTTACAGCCAATTCATTTACCTCCGTATCGATGTCTCCGCCGCTGGTCCTGGTGTGCCTGGATCAGCGCGCATCGGTGCATGAATCTTTTGCAAACGCGCCGGGTTTTGTAGTGAACATCCTGGCCGGTGATCAGAAAGAGACTGCAGTCCGCTTCGCGTCCAAGGTTGCAGACCGTTTTGAGGGTGTTGCGTGCGACGACAGCGGAGCAGGCCTTCCTATTCTTCGAGGCAATGCCGCATTCTTCGAATGTGTGCTGGATCAGGCGATTCCGGCAGGTGACCACACCATTCTCATTGGACAGGTAGTTGGTATGGACGACACCGATGCCCCGGCGCTCGGCTATCACGGCGGCTCGTTCAATCAGCTTGCTCGCCCGGAGCGCGCAGACAAGAACGTGGCGGCATCCGATCAGCCGCTGGTCAAGGCCTAGTGGGGGCGGCTCGTCAGCGATCGAGTATGGGCGGAGGAGTTTATCTTGGCGCTTTTTAATCGATTTATGAGGATGTCATACAATTCTCATGAGGTTTGGCTTAACGCGTCGCGCCCTGTGACAAATCGCTTTGCATCGAGGGAAGTGCCTTGAGTTGTATATGCGTTTAATTTGAAAATTAAGGACGTCATACCAATTGACATGGCATATTTTTGCATGCAAAATGAGGACATAATACGAATCTACGGAGACGAATTTCTCATGCAAACCGAACTGCGTCAAGCCTTGGCCGCTCTGGGCCAGGCGATTTCCCCCGAAATGATCGCCACCACTGCTCGACTGCTGGCGCCCCATGCTCCGCGCCCTCAAGCCGACTCCTGTACGGTGTTCCGCGACTTGGGCTACGGCCCGCATGCCCGTCATCGCATGGATGTGTTCGTACCAACCGGCGAGGTGCGTGCGCGGCCCGTGCTGCTGTTCGTGCACGGCGGCGGCTTCACGATGGGGCAGAAGGGCGGTCCCGACGATGTCTTCTACAACCACATCGGCGCATGGGCTGCGGCGCAAGGCTGGGTGAGCGCGACGATGAACTACCGCCTGGCGCCGGATCACGCTTGGCCGGCGGGAGCCGACGATGTGGCCATGGCAGCCCAGTGGCTGCAGGAAAATGCGCACGCCTGGTGCGGCGGCGCACCGGCCGTGGTGCTGATGGGCCAGTCGGCCGGCGCGGCGCACGTGGCCGGATGCCTGGCGCGATGGCCGGCGGAGCGGCAGCCGCGTCCTGCCGCTGCAATTCTGCTGAGCGGCTTGTACGACCTGCAAACGCTGAGGCACAGCGAGCGCGAACGCCTCTATTACGGCGCCGACGCCGGCCTGTTCGCGGAGCGGTCGAGCCTGCCCGGACTGCTGGATGGCGGCTGGCCCTGCCTGTACACCGTTTCCGAACTGGACCCGGCGGAATTCCAGCAGCAAGCTGCGCAGGTAGTCGCCGCATCCATGGAGCGGACCGGCCGCTGGCCGGAGATGCTCTACCTGAGCGGCCATAACCATTTGTCCAGTGTGCAACAGCTCGGCAGTCCGCAGGACACCGTGGGACCGCTCCTGGCCGAGTTCGTTCGCCGGGTTGCCAGCGACCCGCGGTAAGAGACGCAGGCACACACCGCACCCACCGACGCTGCAACCCAAATAATTCGCGTCCATGGCGACGAGGGCGGTATCCGGCCCTCGCCTGGACATCCCAACCTCTCAACTTCCGACATTACCAGGAGTTCCCATGAGTGAACCATTTCACGCCATACCAAGCTTTTACGGTACCGAAACCCCATTGCGCTTCGAGGCCGACGTGCACGACTGTGAAGTGATCGGGCGCATCCCGTCCGAACTGGAGGGCACGCTGTACCGCGCGGGTCCCGATACGCAGTTCCCAACCCTTGCCGCCGATAACATCGTCAACGGCGACGGCATGGTGTCGTCCTTCGATTTCCGCGACGGCCATGTCGCGTTCAAGTGCCGCTATGTCAAGACCGAGCGCTTCCTGAAGGAGCGCGCGGCGCGCGGCAGGCTGTACGGAAAGTATCGGAACCAGCATACGGACGCCGCAGAGACCCATGGCACCGATCGGGACAACACGGGGAACACCACCGCCTTCTTCCATGCGGGCCGCCTGCTTGCGCTGCGCGAGGATTCCTACCCGCACCAGATCGACCCCGATACGCTGGAAACGCTGCCCAAGTGGGACTTCGCCGGCCAGCTCAAGGGCATGTCGCTCACCGCGCATCCGAAAATCGATCCCGTGACGGGGGAATGGTGGTCGTACGGCTTTTACTGCCGTGGCACGCTGGACGCCGACATGGCCTTGCAGGTGATCGATGCAAAGGGCAAGGTGGTTCGCGAAGAATTCTTCCAGTCCCCGTATGCGGGCCTGGCGCACGATTTCGGCGTCACGCGCGAGCACGTCATCTTCGCCGTCATGCCGCTCACCACCGACGCGGCGCGCATCGCGGCGGGGGGCGACTTTTACGCCTACGATCCGGACTTGCCTTCCCTGTGGGGCATCATGCGCCGCGACGCGACCGTCGATACCATTCGCTGGTTCAAGCTGCACGAGTGTGTCAGCGGCCACATCATGAACGCCTACACCGATGGCGACATGGTGCACATCGATGCCACCATCAGCAAAGGCAGCGCTTTCCCCTTCTTCAACGACGTGCACGGCAACAAGGTCGATCCGGCGCAAGGCATCCCTCTCGTCACCCGCCTGAGTTTCGATCTGTCCAGCGCCGAGGACAAGGTCACCCGCACGCCTTTCCCTGGCGCCATGGGCGAAATGCCGCGCTGCGATCCGCGCTACGCGATGGCAGCCTACCGCTGGGGCTTCATCAAAACCCGCAATGGCATCGGCCGGCTGGACTGGAAAACGCGCGAGCTGGCGGAGCACGTGATTCCCGGCGGAAGTTCACAGGAACCGGTCTTCGTGCCGCGCCGCGCCGACAGCGCCGAGGGCGACGGTTTCCTGCTCAGCCTGGTCAACAAGCCGGCGGAGGGCTGCGCCGAACTGTATGTGCTCGACGCGCAGCACATGGAGGCGCCACCGCTCGCACGGGTTCGGCTGCCGTTCAAACAGCCGATGGCTTTCCACGGCAATTTCGTTCCGCGGGCCGAGCGCCCATGAATCACTGACCCGCAACATTTTTCAATATAAAAACCAGGAGACAGAAGATGGAAGCACGACATTCAGGATTTGCGCAGCGCGTCGGGCGCAAGCGAGCAAGCGGGCGCGCTGTACGTTCCGCTTTGCTGCTGCTGACGACGCTCAGCCCGCTGGCGCAGGCCATGCCGCTGATCGACGATCCCGAAACCGGCCTCAAGCTGAATTGGGACAATACGTTCAAGTACACCGCCGCAGTGCGTCTGCAAGACCGCGACAGCGTGCTGACAGCTCCGATCAACCTCAATGACGGCGACAACAACTTCAGCCGCGGCCTGGTGTCGAACCGGGTGGATTTTTTCACCGAGCTTGACGCCGTCTACCGCGACGTGGGGGCGCGCGTCAGCGCGGCGGGGTGGTACGACTCCGTCTATAACCGCCGCAACGACAACCCGGGTCCTCCCGCCGGCTTTGCCAACCAGGCTTCGACACCCTACAACGAATTCACCGCGGCCACCCGCAAGCTGCATGGGCGCAAGGCCGAACTGATGGATGCCTTCCTGTTCGCGAAGATGCGTGTGGGCGAGGGCAATCTGGTCGCCCGCCTCGGCCAGCATTCGCTGCTGTGGGGCGAAAGCCTGTTCCTGGCAGGGAACGCGATCGCTGGCGGCCAAATGCCGTCCAATGTTGCCCGCCTGGTTTCCGTGCCCAACTCCCAGGCGAAGGAATTCGTGCTGCCGGTGCCGCAGGTGTCCACGCAGTGGCAACTGAGCGACACCGTGTCGCTGGGCGCCTACTATCAGTTCCGCTATCGCGCCAACAGGTTGCCCGCCGTGGGCAGCTATTTCTCCCAATCCGATACCAACTTCGATGGCGCCGAGCGCTTGTTGCTGGGCCCCGTGGCCTCCGTTTCGCGTCGACCGGATATGGATACCAGGGACAGCGGCCAGGGCGGCCTGCAACTGCGCTGGCGCCTTGACGACACCGACCTGGGCTTCTACGCGCTGCGTTTCCACAGCAAGAGCTTCCAGCAGGTGACGGTGCTGGGGCGCAGCGCCACAGGACCGGCGCCGACTGGCTACTATCTCGCGCACCACGAAGGCATCCGTGCCTACGGTTTCAGCGCCAGCCGTACCTTTGGCCAGGCCAACGTCGCGCTGGAGGCCTCGGTGCGCAGCAACCAGGACCTGGCCAGCACCGGCGCGGCCGATGCGTCGGCGCTGGCTCCGCCGGGCGTGATCCCTGCCAACGACAACCGGGACAATCCGGCATACGCCGTGGGCCGGACCGCGCACGCGAACGTGTCGGTGCTGTGGTCCTTGCCGCATACCCCGCTGTTCGACGAGGCCACCCTGGTGGCCGAAGGGGCCTGGAACCGCGTCCTGAGCTGCCAGACGCAGTGCGCCCGCATTGCGCCGACGGCGACGCGCGACGCGCTGGCGGTGCGCATGGTACTGGAGCCCACTTATCGGCAAGTGATGCCGGGCCTTGATCTCGGCGTGCCGATCGGACTCGGCTTCACGCCCAAGGGCTCGCGCTCGATGGCGCTCGGTCCCGGCGGTTTGCCGGCTGAGAACGGCGGCGACGTGAGCGTCGGCGTCAACGGCCTGTTCAGGTCGGTTTGGAAATTCAGCCTGAACTACACGCATTACTTCGGAACGGCCGCGCCGTTCCTGAACAGTTCTAACGCCTTCAGCTACAAGCAGGGTCTGGCTGACCGCGACCTGATGGTGTTCACGATGACCCGCACATTCTAATGATGGAGACAATTATGCATACCCCACTGACATTGCGCACCTTGCTGCTGCTGTTGCCGCTGGTCGGCGCCACCGCGGTGCAGGCCGCCGCGACACCCGAAGAAGCGGCCAGGCTGAAGACCGAGCTGATGCCGCTGGGCGGCGAACGGGCTGGCAACAAGGATGGCAGCATCCCCGCCTGGACCGGCGGCCATACCACCCCGATCCCAGGCGACAAGGCCGGCGGGCGGCGCGGAGATCCATTCAAAGGCGAGAAGCCCTTGTTCTCCATCAATGCGCGCAACATGGCGACCTATGAGGACAAGCTGAGCGATGGGCAGAAGGCCTTGCTCAAGAAGGATCCGGCTTACCGCATCGACGTGTACAAGACGCATCGCACCGCCGCCGCTCCGCAAGCGGTCTACGACGCAACCTTCCGCAACGCCACACGCGCCAGGCTGGTCGACGACAAGCCGAGCAACGCCTTCGGCGGCATTCCGTTCCCGCTCCCGAAAGCCGGCGCCGAGGTGATGTGGAACCACATGCTGCGCTGGCGCGGCGTCGCCGTGCAGATGAATACCCAATCGTATCAAATGACGGCCGACGGCCGCAGCATCCTGACCAACATTAACAAGGGCGAGGTCCAGATGCCGTACTACTTCCCGGACGGCTCGCTGGAAGAGTTCAACAAGACCGGCGACTACTGGACCATTCGCGTGGTCAGCGAAGGTCCGCCGATCCGCTCGGGCGAGGCCATGGTCGGACGGCGCCAGTTCGACGGCGAAAAGGATCAAGGCTGGATCTACCTGACGGGGCAGCGCCGGGTGCGCAAGCTGCCCAACACCTGCTGCGACACGCCCCATCCGTCGACACAGGGCCTGATGGCGTTCGACGAGATTGAATCCTGGTCGGGCCGGCTGGATCGTTTCGAATGGAAGCTGCTGGGCAAGCGCGAGCTCTATATTCCCTACAATGGCAATCGCCTGCTTCAGCCAGCCAGCGAAACCGAGGTGCTGGGCAAGGGCTACCTGAATCCGGATCACGTGCGCTGGGAGCTGCACCGGGTGTGGGTGGTGGAGGCCAGCCTGCGCGCGGGCCTGCGCCACGTGGCGCCGAAGTCCCGCTACTATTGTGACGAAGACACCTGGCTCTGCGTCCTGGGCGACCGCTGGGATGCCAAAGGGCAGCTCTGGAAGACATTGTGGACCCAAAACATTGTCGCGCCGGACTTGCCGGGAACGGTCGGTGGGGCCTACGGCTATACCGATCTGATCGCCGGTAACGGTTTCGCGGGACAGCTGATGAACTCCAGGCCGGCGCAGATGCCGATCAAGGCCCGTTTCCAGAGCAGTGTGTTCACCCCTGACTCCATGACCGGCGACGGCGTGCGTTGACGCCATGGCCAAGCTTTCACTCACCCTGGCTTGCGGACCGAGACCGCTGGCTTTGCGCCGACGCTTGTGCGCGGCCTTGCTGCTGTCCCCGCTGGCGGCTGGACAATTGCTTGCCGCCGGTCCCACGGCGGCGCCGGCGGGCGACCCATTGGCCCGGGCGGCATTGCCGGCGCGCCAACCCGGCCGTGCCGTGCTGCTCGACGTGGCTTATGCGGGCGGCACCCTGGTCGCTGTGGGCGAGCGCGGCATCATCGCGCGCTCCACGGACGAGGGACGCAGCTGGCAGCAGGCCAGCGTGCCGGCCAGCGCGACACTGACGGCGGTCAGCTTTCAGGATGACAAGCATGGCGTGGCGGTGGGGCATGGCGGTCTGGTGCTCGCCACCGTCGATGGCGGCCGCAGCTGGCAAAAGCGGCTGGATGGGCATCAGGTCGCCCAGCTCATGCTGGCTTCGGCCGAGCGTGGGGGGCGGGAGCCTGAGTTGGCGCAGGCGCGGCAGCTGGTCGCGGATGGGCCGGACAAGCCCTTGCTGGCGCTGCTCAGGCTGGACGGACGGCGCATCCTGGCCGTCGGTGCCTACAACATCGTGCTGCAGAGCGACGACGACGGCCGCAGCTGGGCGGTGCCCGACACGCCGCTGGACAACCCCCAGGGCCTGCATATCTACGCGGCGCGCGCCCGGGGCGGGCGCGTGCTGCTGGCGGGCGAGCAGGGGCTGATCCTGCTGTCGGAGGATGGCGGCAAGCGCTACCAAAGGCTGGCCGCGCCCTACCGCGGCAGCTTCTTCACGGCCGAGATCGCTGAAGATGGCGGCATGTGGGTGGCTGGCCTGCGCGGCAATGTCTGGCACTCCCGGGATGGCGGAGCGCATTGGGAAGTCCAGCGCACCCTGTCGCAGGCGACAGTGACCCATTCGCTACTGCTGGGCGGAAAGCCACTGTTGTCGACGCAGTCCGGCCAGTTGCTCCGCCAGCGCGACGATACGCTGGTGCCGCTGCCCGGCGCTCCGCTGCCGCCAATCCATGCCATTTTGCCTTTGCGTTCCGGTGGCGTGCTGGCGTTGACCGCTGCCGGCGCCATCGCGCTGCCCGCCAGCGCCGTTCAGAATTTCGGAAGTAAATGATGAGCACTTCACTTAGAAATATTAAACAAGCGGGCGGACCGGACGGGTTCGATCCGCGCAGCGGATCGTTGCTGGAACGACTGCTGTTCAATCATCGCGCCTGGGTCCTGGGCGTGTGCGCCCTGGTCACCTTGCTGCTGGGCTGGCAGGCGACCAGGCTCCAGCTGCAAGCCAGTTTTGAAAAGATGATTCCGGCCCAGCATCCCTACATTGTCAATTACCTCAAGCATCAGGAGGATTTGACCGGGCTGGGCAATGCGCTGCGCATCGTGGTGGCCAATCCGCGCGGCGACATCTATGACAAGGCCTACATGGAAACCTTGCGCCGCTTCAGCGACGAAGTGTTCCTGATGCCAGGCGTGAACCGCACACAGATGAAGTCGCTCTGGACCCCCGGCACGCGCTGGACCGGGGTCACCGAGGAGGGCCTGGACGACGGCCCGGTCATCCCGGACGGCTGGGACGGCGGCGCGGCCAGCTTGCAGCAGCTGCGCGTGAACGTGCAACGCGCCGGGGAAATCGGGCAACTGGTAGCGCTGGACCAGCGTTCCAGCGTGATCTATGTGCCCTTGCTGGCGCAAGATGCCGCAGGGCGGCCGATCGACTACGGCGCCTTCGTCCACAAGCTCGAGGAAGTGCGGGCTCGCTACACGGCGGCGGGCGTGCAGGTGCACGTCACCGGTTTCGCCCAGGTAGTCGGCGACCTGATCGCGGGCGTCAAGACCGTATTGGCCTTCTTCGGCGCCGCGGTGGTGATCGTGACGGCGATGGTTTACGCCTACACGCGTTGCGTGCGATCCACGCTGCTGGTGGTGGCGGCCTCGCTGATCGCGGTCGTATGGCAGGTGGGCCTGCTCCCCGCGATGGGGCAGGGACTCGATCCCTACTCGATCCTGGTTCCCTTCCTGGTGTTCGCCATCGGCATGAGCCATGGGGCGCAAAAGATGAACGGCATCATGCAGGACATCGGCCGTGGCATGCACAAGCGGATCGCGGCGCGCATGACGTTCCGCCGCCTGTTCCTGGCGGGACTGACGGCCTTGCTGGCCGACGCTGTCGGATTCGGCGTCCTGCTGGTAGTGGAGATCGACGCGATCCGCGAACTGGCCATCGCGGCCAGCGTTGGCGTCGCGGTGCTGATCTTCACCAACCTGATCCTGCTGCCCGTGATGCTCAGCTATTCCGGCGTCAGCCCGGCCGCTGCCGCGCGTAGCCTGCGCGCGGAGGATGGCGGCGCGCTGAAGCGGCTATGGGCCGGGCTGGCCACGCTGACCCGGCCGTCGCGGGCCGGGTTCGTGCTGGGCGCGGCGCTGGTGTTGACGGTAGCCGGTTTTTGGCTGAGCCGCGGCTTGCAGATCGGCGACCTTGATCCGGGCGCGCCGGAGTTGCGTGCCGACAGCCGCTACAACCGCGACATCGCCTATGTCCGCGACCACTACGGCGCGTCGAGCGATGTGCTGGCAGTGATGGTCCGTACACCGGACGGACTGTGCTCCGGCTATGAGCCGCTCAACAAGCTCGATGCGCTCGAGTGGCAGTTGCGCCAGATGCCGGGCGTCGAGAGCACGCAGTCGCTCGCCCTGATGTCGCGCCGCTTGCTTGCAGGGTTGAACGAAGCGAGTCCCAAGTGGTACGAGTTCCCGCGCAACCAGGACATGCTCAATACGATCGCGGTGCGGACGCCGCGCGGCCTCTACAACGACCGCTGCGACCTGCTCACGCTGTATGTCTACCTCAGCGATCACAAGGCGGCCACGCTGGAGCGCGTAGTGGCTTTCGTCGAAGCGTACGCGAAGGTCAACAACACCGCCGATACCCAGTTCATCCTGGCGGCCGGTTCCGCAGGCATTGAAGCGGCGACCAACCAGGTAGTGCGCTCGGCGTGGAGCCAGATGCTGTGGCTGGTGTATGGGGCCGTCGCCGCGCTGTGTTTCATCACATTCCGCTCGTGGCGCGCGGTGGTGGTGGCGGTGCTGCCGTTGATGCTGACCTCGATCCTGGCGGAAGCCATCATGGTGGTGATGGGCATGGGCGTGAAGGTGGCGACGCTGCCGGTCATCGCGCTCGGCGTGGGCATCGGCGTGGACTACGCGCTCTACATATTGAGCATCACGCTGGCGTCGCTGCGCGCCGGCGCCACGCTGGCGGAAGCCTATCACCGGGCGCTGCTGTTTACGGGGAAGGTGGTGACATTGACCGGTGTGACGTTGGCGGTGGGGGTGCTGACGTGGATGTTTAGTCCGATCAAGTTCCAAGCGGATATGGGCCTGCTGCTGGCGTTCATGTTCGTCTGGAATATGGTCGGCGCACTGGTCCTGGTGCCGGCGCTGGCCGCCTGGCTGTTGCGTCCACGCGTGGCGGTCCCTTCGCAGGTGGCGCCGCTGGAAGCTGTGCGCGTTTCCGCCTAGTCGCTAGGGCGGTACTGAAATTTTTTAACATTGGAAAGAACATCATGAGCAAGGCAATTATCGAACGCCTGCGTGCTACCCATCCGGTGGCGCATCCTGGCTGGGGCGCATCCGAATACACCGGCTGGCAGGACGAGCAAATGTCCTGGAAGGAAAGCTGCTATATCGGCGACTGGTCCTTCCTGTGGGACGTCGAAGTGGAAGGGCCGGATGCATTGCGCTTTTTCAGCGAAAGCGGCGCCAACAGCTTTGCCAAATTCGACATCGGACAAGGCAAGCACTTGATCCAGTGCAGCGAACGGGGCAAGGTCATGGGCGAGGGCGTGCTGATGCGGCTGGACGAGCAGCGCTTCCGTACCCAGGCCGGAACGGCCACCTGGTCGGCCTTCCTGCTGGAGAAGGGCGGCTACGACGCGCAATGGAAGCAAGTGCATACCTTCCAGTTCCAGGTGTCCGGTCCCGAGGCGCTGGCAGTATGCCAGGCGGCCACCGGCGAAGCGCTGACGGATGTGAAGTTCATGCACTTCATTCCCGTCACGATCGCGGGCAAGCCGTGCTATGCGCTGCGGCAGGGCATGGCGGGCGAAATCGGCTTTGAGTTCCATGGCGATGCCGCCGATGCGCCCGCGGTGCACGCGGCGCTGCTGGCGGCCGGCGAGGCGCATGGCATCCGCCGCCTGGGCCGCCGCACGGCCATGATCAATCACCTGGAAGCGGCATTCCCCACCATCACCTGGCACTACTTGAACGACATCTTCAGCGCCGACGCCGTCGGCTTCCGCGATTTCATCCTGAAGAATTTCGACATGAAGGGACTGGTGCCGGCCATTCGTGGCAGCTTCCAGGGACAGGATATCAGCGAATATTGCTACAGCCCGTTCGAGCTGGGCTGGGGCAAGAGCGTCAAGTTCGACCACGAGTTCCGCGGACGCGCTGCGCTCGAGGCCGAAGTCGCGGCAGGTCCGCGCCGGACCCGGGTCACGCTGGAGTTCAACGACGCGGATGTGATCGATCTCTACGCCTCGCTGTTCGGCGAAGAGACGCCCTACGACTTTCTGGATATCCCCCATCCGCAGCGCTGGACGGTGTGGGCCGACGCGGTCCAGATCAACGGCGAGACAGTGGGTGTGTCGACCAGTCCGGGTTACAGCTACCACTTCCGCAAGGTGCTGGCGCTGGCCTTCGTCGATCCCAAACTGGCCGAGCCGGGTACGCCGGTCCATGTGCTGTGGGGCTCGCCTGGATCGCGTCAAAAACTGATCCGCGCCAGGGTGGCCAACGCGCCCTACAAACAGGACCGCCGCCGCGAAGCGCTGTGATTTTCAACGACCAACCTGCAGACCGATCATGAACACCACTTCTGAATATATCATTCGGCTGGCCTGTGCCAATCGACCGGGTATCGTTGCCGCCGTGGCCACCGCGCTGTTCGAGGGCGGCTTCAATATCCTCGATTCGCAACAGTTCGACGACACCGTCAGCGATCGCTTTTTTGTGCGCATTCATTTTGAACAGACGCGCGCGGACGCCGACATCGACATCAATGCCTTGATGGCCCCCGTGGCCGCGCGCTTCGACATGCAATACTCGGTGCACGACTGCCGCAAGCTGCGCAGGGTGCTGCTGATGGTCTCCAAGTTCGACCATTGCCTGGCCGACCTGCTGTACCGTTGGCGCACCGGCGAGCTGGCGATGGAGGTGGTTGGCATCGTCTCCAATCATCCGCGCGACACCTATGCGCAGCTCAACCTGGGCGACATTCCTTTCCACCACCTGCCGGTCGACAAGGCTGCCCCCAACGGCAAGGCCGAGCAGGAGGCCCGCGTGTGGGACATCGTGCAGTCGAGCGGCGCCGAGCTGGTCGTGCTGGCCCGCTACATGCAGATCCTGTCGGATGATTTGTCGGCCAAGCTGTCCGGCCGGTGCATCAACATCCACCACAGCTTCCTGCCTGGTTTCAAGGGCGCCAGGCCGTATCACCAGGCGTATGAGCGCGGGGTGAAGCTGATCGGCGCGACCGCGCATTACGTCACCGCCGACCTGGACGAGGGGCCGATCATCGAGCAGGACGTGGAGCGCATCAGTCACAGGGACACGCCGGAACAGCTGGTGCGGCGCGGACGCGACATCGAGCGCCGCGTACTGGCGAGCGCGGTGCGCTACCACCTGGAGGGCAGGGTGCTGCTCAACGGCCATAAGACCGTGGTGTTCCCGGAATGAGCGCGGACCTAATCGACGGCAAAGCCCATGCCGCGGCGCTGCGGGCCCAAGTCGCGGCGGCTGGCGCGCGATTCAACGCGGAGCGGGGCCGTCCTGCCGGGCTGGCCGTGGTGCTGGTCGGTGAGGACGCGGCCAGCCGGGTCTATGTGGCGTCCAAGGCGCGCGCCACGCTGGAGGCCGGCATGCAAAGTTTCACGCATCGGCTGCCGGCCGGCGCCACGCAGGAGGAGGTGCTTGAACTCGTGGTCCGCCTGAACGCCGACGAAGCGGTCGACGGTATCCTGGTGCAACTGCCTTTGCCGCCGCAGATCGACGAGACGGCGGTCATCTGCGCCATCGACCCGGACAAGGACGTGGACGGCTTCCACGTGAACAATGCCGGCCGCCTCGCGGTCGGACAGGACGGTCTTGTGCCATGCACGCCGCTGGGGTGCCTGATGCTGCTGCGCGCCCGTCATGGCTCGCTCGCCGGTTTGCGGGCGGTGGTGGTGGGGCGCTCGAACATCGTGGGCAAGCCGATGGCGCGGCTATTGCTTGCGCAGGATTGCACAGTCACCATGGCGCACTCGCGCACTCGCGACTTGCAGGCGGTGGTACGGGAGGCGGATATCCTGGTGGCGGCCATCGGGCGGCCACTGGCCATTCCCGGCGCCTGGATCAAGCCCGGCGCCACCGTCATCGACGTCGGCATCAATCGGATCGAGGATCCGGCCGGCTCGGGCAAAACGCGGTTGGTGGGTGATATTGACTTCGATTCGGCGGTGCAAGTCGCCGGCGCCATCACCCCGGTTCCCGGCGGGGTCGGGCCGATGACCATAGCAGTGCTGCTTCGAAACACCGTCGTGGCCGCGCGCCGCAGGGCGGGACTGGGCGCGGACGCCATCTTGTGCCCGTAAGAGGTGGGCGATGAACCGGCCCCGGGCTGCGGTGTCGCCGCCCGGGGCAGTTAAGGAAGGCGGGCCGGAGGTGGTACGTGTTTCGCGTTCTCAGCGTGGGGGCGCTTCGGCCAACGCTGCTGCCCTCAGGCAGCGTCCTTTTGGCGCAGCGCCCTGTTGGTCAGGTCGTTGAGAGCGTCGCGATGCTCGACGACAAAGTTACTGGAAGGGGGAAGCGGCCAGGAGGGCAATGTCACGGCTTGTTCGAATGCCGCGAGAGGCGCTTTCACTTTGTCTCCATGGCGCAGGATAAGCTCGCCCAGGAGCCGCTGCAGTTGCGTGACCTCGTCGCTGCTCAAGCCATGCACGAACTCGGTCGCTATGGCGGCAAGCTTGGGTTCCACCGTCATCAGCACGTCGCGGCCCATTGGCGTCGCGTAATAGCGTTTGCGGCTGGCCGAGCTGCCCGGCCTGGCGCTGACCAGGCTCTTCTCGTGCAACAGACCCACCACCAGCGCGGCATTGGTGATCTCGTAGCCCAGCAGTTTGCGGATGGCCGGTTCGCCGATGCCCGGGTGGCAGAATACAACGTGAAGCGCGCAGAACTGGCGCAGCGTCAATCCGAACAGGCCGGCTTCGTCGGACAGCAGGGCTTCGACCGCTTGCAGGCAGCGCCGCATCAGCCACGATGCCGTGCACTGCACCGACTGCTCGCCGGCCACGCGGGCCAGCAGGCCCATCAATTGCTCGCGCTGGCCTGTTTGCATTCCTTCGAACAGGATGTCCTCGGCCTTGATCTGTTCGGCCTTGGCGGTCGCGAGCGCCGCCTGGCCGCTTGCGGTGATCATCACGCGTTTACGGCGCCTGTCCTCCGGGTCGGTGTGTCGTTCAACCAGATGCCGCTTGAGCAGATTGGTCAGTACCAGGCCCGCAGTGGACTTGTCGGTGGCGGCCAGGTTGGACAGTTCGGTCTGCACCATTGGGCCATGTTCGTCGAGCAAGCGCAGGATCTGCAGCTGGGCCGGCGTAATCGGCAGCGTGCCTTGCTGCTGCGCGAACAGCGCCGAGGCTATCTGGTAGGCGCGCTGAATCTGGAAAGGTACGCGTGAGTATAGATACGCCAGCGACTCCAGATTGAGCACGATGTCGCGGCCGATTATTTTGGTTATTGTCGAATTCACCCGTGTCGCTTCTTG
>NZ_QYUP01000054.1 GCF_003590855.1 Massilia cavernae | reverse complement strand
GCCAACACCGGCATGGCCAATCCTGGCAGTTTTGCCGATTACATGTCGCTGCTCTCCACGCTGTTCCTGCGCCTGATTAAGATGATCATCGCGCCGCTGGTGTTCTCGACACTGGTGGTCGGCATCGCCAAGATGGGCGACGCCAAGGAAGTCGGCCGCATCGGCCTCAAGGCACTGGGCTGGTTCATCATCGCGTCGGTGATCTCGCTGTCGCTCGGCCTGCTGCTGGTGAACCTGTTCCGCCCTGGCGACGCGCTGACCGTCGCCGTGCCTGCCGCGGACGCCGCTTCCGGCATTGCCACCAGCAGCCTGACGCTGAAGGAATTCATCACCCACCTGGTGCCTTCGTCGATCGTCGACGGCATGGCCAAGAACGAGATCTTGCAGATCGTCGTGTTCTCGCTGTTCTTCGGCACCGCCGCTGCCGCCGTCGGCCCGCGCGCCCACCCGATGATCGAAGCGATCGACGGCGTCGCGCACGTGATGCTGAAGGTAACCGGTTATGTCATGAACCTGGCGCCGATTGCCGTATTCGCCGCCGTGTCGGGCACCATCGCCAGCAAGGGTCTCGGCGTGCTGTCGACCTTCGGCATCTTCATGGGCGAGTTCTACCTCGGCATCATACTGCTGTGGGTAGTCCTGACCATGGCCGGTTTCATGTTCCTTGGCAAACGCGTATTCGGCCTGCTGAAAGAGCTGCGCGAGCCTACCCTGCTGGCGTTTTCGACCGCGTCGTCGGAAGCCGCCTTCCCTAAAACCCTGGAAGGCCTGGAGCGCTTCGGCGTCAAGAACCGCATCGCCGCATTCGTGCTGCCGGTCGGCTACTCGTTCAACCTCGACGGCTCGATGATGTACTGCACCTTTGCGACCGTGTTCATCGCCCAGGCCTACGGCATCGAGATGGACCTCGGCACCCAGATCGTGATGATGGCGGTGCTGATGCTGACCTCCAAAGGCATGGCCGGCGTGCCGCGCGCTTCGCTGGTCGTCATCGCAGCGACGCTCACCCAGTTCAACATCCCTGAAGCGGGCCTGCTGCTCCTGCTGGGCATCGACCACTTCCTCGACATGGCGCGTTCGGCGACCAACGTGATCGGCAACGGCATCGCCACCGCGGTGGTGGCCAAGTGGGAGAACGAACTGACCGATCCTACCAAGAAGGATGTGGCGACCGCCCCGCTGCAGTAAATACAGCACCGGATGGTCTGGCGGGCTTCCCCGCCACGGCGCCATCCGCCTTGCCAGCGCCTTCCAGCGCAGGCAACGGCGGATGGCGTTTTTCATTGTGGCGAGCGACCGTTTTTGTGAAGGTATTTATAAACTTTCCGTATTGAAATCGTGTATCCTCTTTTGCCATCATTCCCCTCACAGGAGCACACGATATGCCCAAGCTGTCTGCCCTAGCAGCCCTCCTCCTTGCGGTCAGCGGCGTAAGCCAGGCCGCCACCCAGACTGTCGATTGCGGCAGGCTGCTGGACGTCAAGGCCGGCAAATGGCTTGAGCGCGGAGCGTGGTGTGGAAACGGCACCGTCAATCGGTCGGCCCGATGACCAGGGCGCCGGCAACATCGACCTTCCGCCTACTCCTGCATTTGCCGGCTTGACGTCCAGCAGCCTGCCGCAATCGACAGTCTGGGTGGCGGCCTGGCTTACGCCGCTGACCGCAAGGAGGAGGGCTGCTAGGGCAGACAGCTTGGGCATATCGTGTGCTCCTGTGAGGGGAATGATGGCAAAAGAGGATACACGATTTCAATACGGAAAGTTTATAAATACCTTCACAAAAACGGTCGCTCGCCACAATGAAAAACGCCATCCGCCGTTGCCTGCGCTGGAAGGCGCTGGCAAGGCGGATGGCGCCGTGGCGGGGAAGCCCGCCAGACCATCCGGTGCTGTATTTACTGCAGCGGGGCGGTCGCCACATCCTTCTTGGTAGGATCGGTCAGTTCGTTCTCCCACTTGGCCACCACCGCGGTGGCGATGCCGTTGCCGATCACGTTGGTCGCCGAACGCGCCATGTCGAGGAAGTGGTCGATGCCCAGCAGGAGCAGCAGGCCCGCTTCAGGGATGTTGAACTGGGTGAGCGTCGCTGCGATGACGACCAGCGAAGCGCGCGGCACGCCGGCCATGCCTTTGGAGGTCAGCATCAGCACCGCCATCATCACGATCTGGGTGCCGAGGTCCATCTCGATGCCGTAGGCCTGGGCGATGAACACGGTCGCAAAGGTGCAGTACATCATCGAGCCGTCGAGGTTGAACGAGTAGCCGACCGGCAGCACGAATGCGGCGATGCGGTTCTTGACGCCGAAGCGCTCCAGGCCTTCCAGGGTTTTAGGGAAGGCGGCTTCCGACGACGCGGTCGAAAACGCCAGCAGGGTAGGCTCGCGCAGCTCTTTCAGCAGGCCGAATACGCGTTTGCCAAGGAACATGAAACCGGCCATGGTCAGGACTACCCACAGCAGTATGATGCCGAGGTAGAACTCGCCCATGAAGATGCCGAAGGTCGACAGCACGCCGAGACCCTTGCTGGCGATGGTGCCCGACACGGCGGCGAATACGGCAATCGGCGCCAGGTTCATGACATAACCGGTTACCTTCAGCATCACGTGCGCGACGCCGTCGATCGCTTCGATCATCGGGTGGGCGCGCGGGCCGACGGCGGCAGCGGCGGTGCCGAAGAACAGCGAGAACACGACGATCTGCAAGATCTCGTTCTTGGCCATGCCGTCGACGATCGACGAAGGCACCAGGTGGGTGATGAATTCCTTCAGCGTCAGGCTGCTGGTGGCAATGCCGGAAGCGGCGTCCGCGGCAGGCACGGCGACGGTCAGCGCGTCGCCAGGGCGGAACAGGTTCACCAGCAGCAGGCCGAGCGACAGCGAGATCACCGACGCGATGATGAACCAGCCCAGTGCCTTGAGGCCGATGCGGCCGACTTCCTTGGCGTCGCCCATCTTGGCGATGCCGACCACCAGTGTCGAGAACACCAGCGGCGCGATGATCATCTTAATCAGGCGCAGGAACAGCGTGGAGAGCAGCGACATGTAATCGGCAAAACTGCCAGGATTGGCCATGCC
>NZ_QYUP01000053.1 GCF_003590855.1 Massilia cavernae | reverse complement strand
CCGCCGAAAGCAAGTCAAACCATTGAAACTAAAGGAGTTTTGCATGAACCTTCGCCCTTTGCACGATCGCGTTATCGTCAAGCGTCTCGACCAGGAAACCAAAACTGCGTCCGGCCTGATCATCCCTGATGCGGCTGCTGAAAAGCCGGATCAAGGCGAGATCCTCGCCGTAGGCAATGGCAAAGTCCAGGAAAACGGTAACGTGCGTCCTCTGGAAGTCAAAGTTGGCGACCGCGTCCTGTTCGGCAAATATTCCGGCCAGACCGTCAAGGTCGACGGCGAAGAACTGCTCGTCATGCGCGAAGAAGACATCATGGCCGTGCTGGTCAAGTAATCAGCCGACACCCGTCTGACCCCCAAACGAATTTAACGGAGAAACAAACATGGCAGCTAAAGATGTAGTGTTCGGCGACGCAGCGCGCGCCAAAATGGTTGAAGGCGTCAACATCCTCGCCAACGCAGTCAAGGTAACCCTGGGCCCTAAAGGCCGCAACGTGGTGCTCGAGCGCTCGTTCGGTTCGCCTACCGTCACCAAGGACGGCGTGTCGGTCGCTAAAGAGATCGAACTGAAAGACAAGCTCATGAACATGGGCGCGCAATGGTCAAGGAAGTCGCTTCGCGCACCAGCGACAACGCCGGCGACGGCACCACCACCGCGACCGTTCTGGCACAAGCCATCGTCCGCGAAGGCATGAAGTTCGTTGCCGCCGCATGAACCCAATGGACCTGAAGCGCGGCATCGACAAGGCGGTTCACGCCACCGTCGAAGAGCTGGCCAAGATCTCCAAGCCATGCACCACCACCAAGGAAATCGCCCAGGTTGGCGCGATCTCGGCCAACTCCGACTACTCGATCGGCGAGCGCATCGCTGAAGCGATGGAAAAAGTCGGCAAGGAAGGCGTCATCACCGTTGAAGACGGCAAGTCGCTGAACGACGAGCTGGACATCGTTGAAGGCATGCAGTTCGACCGCGGCTACCTGTCGCCATACTTCATCAACAACCCAGAGAAGCAAGTCGCAATCCAGGACAATCCATTCATCCTGCTGTGCGACAAGAAGATCTCGAACATCCGCGACCTGCTGCCGATCCTGGAACAAGTCGCTAAAGCCGGCCGTCCACTGCTGATCATCGCGGAAGACATCGAAGGCGAAGCACTGGCAACCCTGGTTGTGAACAACATCCGCGATGATCAGCAGTGGACGGCCGGCTTTAGCGACTTGTTCCAGGATCGGCAGCAGGTCGCGGATGTTCGAGATCTTCTTGTCGCACAGCAGGATGAATGGATTGTCCTGGATTGCGACTTGCTTCTCTGGGTTGTTGATGAAGTATGGCGACAGGTAGCCGCGTCGAACTGCATGCCTTCAACGATGTCCAGCTCGTCGTTCAGCGACTTGCCGTCTTCAACGGTGATGACGCCTTCCTTGCCGACTTTTTCCATCGCTTCAGCGATGCGCTCGCCGATCGAGTAGTCGGAGTTGGCCGAGATCGCGCCAACCTGGGCGATTTCCTTGGTGGTGGTGCATGGCTTGGAGATCTTGGCCAGCTCTTCGACGGTGGCGTGAACCGCCTTGTCGATGCCGCGCTTCAGGTCCATTGGGTTCATGCCGGCGGCAACGAACTTCATGCCTTCGCGGACGATGGCTTGTGCCAGAACGGTCGCGGTGGTGGTGCCGTCGCCGGCGTTGTCGCTGGTGCGCGAAGCGACTTCCTTGACCATCTGCGCGCCCATGTTCATGAGCTTGTCTTTCAGTTCGATCTCTTTAGCGACCGACACGCCGTCCTTGGTGACGGTAGGCGAACCGAACGAGCGCTCGAGCACCACGTTGCGGCCTTTAGGCCCAGGGTTACCTTGACTGCGTTGGCGAGGATGTTGACGCCTTCAACCATTTTGGCGCGCGCTGCGTCGCCGAACACTACATCTTTAGCTGCCATGTTTGTTTCTCCGTTAAATTCGTTTGGGGGTCAGACGGGTGTCGGCTGATTACTTGACCAGCACGGCCATGATGTCTTCTTCGCGCATGACGAGCAGTTCTTCGCCGTCGACCTTGACGGTCTGGCCGGAATATTTGCCGAACAGGACGCGGTCGCCAACTTTGACTTCCAGAGGACGCACGTTACCGTTTTCCTGGACTTTGCCATTGCCTACGGCGAGGATCTCGCCTTGATCCGGCTTTTCAGCAGCCGCATCAGGGATGATCAGGCCGGACGCAGTTTTGGTTTCCTGGTCGAGACGCTTGACGATAACGCGATCGTGCAAA
>NZ_QYUP01000052.1 GCF_003590855.1 Massilia cavernae | reverse complement strand
GCGGGCCTGCGCTTGTTCCAGCGAAGAGATTTGGTCAATTAGTGCGGTCATAGTCTTCCTCTGCGTGGGTTTCACCCGCTATCTTCAGCCCCCACCACGTTACGGCGGGCGCCAGCAATACGTTTAGTGCCAGCAGCGAGGCCATGACCTGCGCCGCGGCCGGGCCGAGGCCCGAATAGATGCCGAGCGAGTTATCGACCATCAGCGTGCCGAAACTCACCAGCGAGCACATGGAGAAGGCCATCGCATTCTTCTTCTGCGTGCTCCACGCGCCACTGCCCAGGAAGGCAATGCGCGTGACGAACATGCGCGCGGCGAAAATCAGCAGGGCCAGGCCGAGCGTGGTGACGTTGACCAGCTGCTGCACTTCGACCAGCGCGGCGGACATCATGAACAGCAGCGCGTAGCCGATATCCAGCCCGGTCTTGACCTGGGCCTGGAACACGTTGTCGCGCTTTTCGGCGTTGCGCAGCAGGAGTCCCATCAACAGCAGCGAGAGCAGGGCGCTGGACGAGGTGACCGAGCACAGTCCCAGGTCCATCAGCAGCACCGCGAGCAGCATGCCGGGCCGCTGGCGCGCCGGGGCACGGGTAGCGCGGGTCACGACGGCGTACAAGCCATAGCACGCCAGTGCGATGGCCGCGCCCAGCGCCAGCTTGATCAACTGGTCGCCCAGCTCGGCGGCAAAGCTGGCCGCAGCGGCGTCCTGCACCTTGATCCACGCCAGCGCCGGTCCGAGCGCCAGCAGCGCGATCACGTTGCCGATGCCGACCATGTTGGCGCCGGCGAAGGTGGCGACGCCGCTGGCGTTGGAATCGGCCGCCATCGACGCGAAGATGATCGGGCTCGCCGCGATCAGCACCACCGCGATGAAGGCGGCGTCGCCGTGCGGCAGCCCGAAGGCGGCCAGGCAGGCAAACGTGACCAGCCCGCGTAGCAGGCTCGCCACCACCAGGCTGGCGCCTTCGCGCCCGCTGCGCCACAGCCACTGCAGGTCCATCTTGCGGCCGACCTCGAACAGCACCAGTGCGGTGGCCGCGTTGAACAGTTCCTGGAACTGCGACAGCAGCGCCGTATCCACCAGTCCCAGGCCGCTGACGCCGACGATCAGGCCCGCGATCACCGCGCCATACAGCTTGGGGAAGCCGCGCGCGGCCACCACCTGCCCAAGCAGTTGCGCCAGCAGCAGGCCCGCGCCGACGATGGCCAGCGGCGAGAACAGCCAGGGCATCAGTTCGAAAATCTTATCGTTCATAGGTTGCGCTCCAGATGGTGGCGATGCTGGCCAGTTCCTGTTCGATGGCGCGCACCGAGTTGGAACGGGCTGCAAGCCCGGCCGGCGTGTCGTAGCGCGCCGGAAGGTTTGCCACCACCTGGGCGCGCAGGGCGCGCTCCTCGTTCTTCAGCGGTATCCAGATCTGGCCCGTGACGGTCGCGCGCTCGGTCCAGATGGCGGTGTACTTGGCGCCAGCATGGCGGCCGCCGCCCTGCAGGTCGAGCATGCGGAACGGCGCCACGAAGGTGGCGGACGGATAGCGGCGCGCCAGCCGGATCTGCATCGCGGCGCGCTGTTCGAGGCGCGCGTCTTCGCGGGCGTAGGGCAGCGGCAGCGGAATGTCGGCCGCCGCCAGCGTGGTCAGGCGCAGGCATTTGCCGTCGCTCTCCCAGCGCCAGCCGTCGGCGCCGATCTCACCGGCGCGGCCATTCAGGTTGCGCTCCCAGACCGCCAGCATCGCATCGTTGGGCGCCGGATCGGCGCCGCGCAGTGCCGACGCCGACTTCACCAGCTTGTCCCAGCGCGCCTGCTGCCAGGCGCGGCTTGCCGGCCGGGGCGACGGCGACCATGTCCACTCGGTCGCAGTCCAGCCGGCGCCGCTCGTTTCGACGATCGCGATGCGCTCCCTGCCGGCGTCGGCGCCAGCCGCCACAGCGTGCGACTTCCACGCACTGCGCCAGGCCGCTCCGGGGCTGGCCGGTGCCAGGCCGTAGCGGTGGCGCTGCCAGGCCAGCCATTTGGCCGGGCGGCCAACGCAACTGGCGGGCGCCTCGGCGCCGGCCACCTGCCAGCGGCGCATCTGCAGCCGCCCCTGCCATACGCACTGCGCCGGCGCTTCCTGCCATCCGGCGGGGCCGGCAACGGGATCAGTCGGACACTTGCGCGGCCGGTGCTGGGCGATGCCGACAAAATCGACGGCGCTGGTTTCGGCCTGCTTCACGGGGGCGCGGCGCGCGGCGGCGTGCAGCGACAGAAAGGACAGCAGTGCCAGCAGCGCCAGCCGGAATATGCATGCGTGGGACAGGACCGGGAAAGTGAAACGCCATCAAGTTTCATCCCTTTGTTTTCCTGAAGACGAAAGGCCCGGCGAGAACAGGGCCTACCGGATTCATTTTTTTGAGCGGATGGCGTACCTGGCCACCGATCAGGTTGCGGGTATAAGATGCCGGCCGGAAGGTCAATCATAATGCGCCGCTGCGGGCATGTGCGGCACGCGGGGTAGGGTACGGGACGGGACTGCGAGCAGGATGGAACGCTGCACCCGTTCAGGTATGCGATCCGGCGCATCCGACAAGATCGTAAAATGGAGTCACAGTCGAATTATACATTTGCACAAATATGATTGCCACACATATGTGTTTCATGCACAATGGCTCGGTGGCAATAGTGTCCCTGGAGGGGTACTGTGGCCACCTTATTGCGATGGTGTAATTCCGCCCCGGTGAGCTCGCCGGGGCATTTTTTCGGCTGCCCAGCCCTGGAGGTGCAGGGGCGATCAGGTACTAGCCGGCTTGCCGCGCCGCGATGCTGTGCATCGCACGGTTGACCAGCTCGTTCAGCTCTTCGCAGGCAAGCGCGACCAGCAGGAAGCGCTCGCGGAGGTCCTTGGTTTTTTTCGAGTTGCCGACCTCGATTTTCTCATGCAGCAGCCCGTACATCGACAGCTTCGGTGCGAACGGACCTACCAGGGTATAAAGATCCGCCGGGTTCGCATCGTAACCGCGCTGCAGCGTGAGTTTTGGTGTCGGAGGTCCGCCATCCTGCAGGCTTTTCCATTCGGCTTGCAGTAGTTCCACCTTCACGAAGCGGTGCACGGACGGAGCGCCGGCGCTCGCCGTGGCCGCGTCACGCTCCAGAAGGACTTTCCGCATCCACGCGTAGCGCTCGTTCCTGGCCAGTAGATTCATCCAACTGTTGAATTGACGAAAATCCGCGTCATTGAAAACCTTCTGCACCGCCCTGCAAAACTCATCGATAAACGCATCCTGCCGCCATTTGCTCGCCCGTGAAACGATCTTGTCTTTAAGGAAGTCCTCTACGGCGCCCTTAACCTTGTCGCCGATGTATTCCAGGGCCGCGCCGCCTGCGGCATTCTATGCCGCCTGGGTAGCGAGGGTGGTGAGCATCGCCATCACATTTCCGAGAGGTGTATCTTGGCGCCGGCCGGATCAGCCTCAAGCCGCTCGATCAGGCGCGCCAAGTCGCCTTCGAGCCGGTTCAGGGTGTCGAGGTCGAGCCCGGCCAGCGCGCTTGGCAGCACGCCGGTGAACGGCGCCGGCGCGGATGCGAGCACGGCCGCGCCGGCAGGCAGCAGGCTGAGAAGGACGATGCGGCGGTCCTTGTCGTTGCGCGCCGCCTGCACCAAGCCACGTTCCATCAGGGTCTTGACCAGGTTGCTGGCGGTGGATTGGTGCACGTCGAGCGCGCGCGCCAGGTCGTTGACGCCGATGCCCGGCGAGGCGGCGATCTCGCTCAACGCCCATAGCTGGGCGCCGCCGATGCCGGCATCGCGTTCCACCTGCCGGAAATGGGTTTTCACGGCGTTGAACACGATGCGGAACTGGCGCAGTACGCGCGAGGCGGCCGGTCCGTCGCCGGCGGGAGTCAGGCTGGGTTCTGGGGGCGGGTTTTGCATGTCCGAATCATAACGGAAAACCCTGCCGCGACACAGCTTTCGGCGGCTCAGTCGCGTTGCCAGCCGCCGCCCAGCGCACGGTATAAGTCGATCACATTGTTAAGCTGGTTCTGGCGCAGGGTGACCGCATCGAGTTGGACCTGGTACAAGGCTCGTTGCGCGTCCAGGACCTCCAGGTAAGGCGCGTAACCGGCTTGATAGCGGTCGCGCGCGAAATCGAGGGTGCGCGCCAACACCGCGCGGCGCTTTTGCGAGTGTTCCATCTGTTCCTCCAGGCGACCGACGCCACCCAGGGTGTTTTCGACCTCGCCGAATGCGGCCAGCACCGTTCCGCGGTAGGCGTACGCAGCCTGGTCGCGCTGGGCCGTGGCCGCATCCACTTGCGCGGCCAGCCGGCCGGCGTTGAAGACAGGCGCGAGGATGCTGCCGCCCAAGCTCCATATGGTTTCCGGATTGTAGTCAAGGCCGTTGGTCAGCAGGGCTCCAATGCTGGCGCTCAGGTTCACCTGCGGCATGAACGCCGCGCGGCGCGCGTCGAGCGCCGCGTCGGTGGCGGCCAGCAGGAGTTCGCGCTGCACCACGTCGGGGCGCCGCACCAGCAGCTCGGACGGCAGCGCCGAAGGCAGTGCGGGCAGCCGCAGGGCGGGCAGCGACGCCGTGCGCGCGATGGCGCCCGGCGCTTCGCCGGTCAGAACGCGCAACGCGTTCTCCTGCCGCCGAACCGCCAGTTCGAGCTGGGGAATCGCCTGCAGCACAGCCTCGTGTTCGGACTGGGCCTGCGTCAGCTGCAGCTGCGAGATGTAGCCGACGCGCGCCTGGTCGGACGCCAGCCGCAGCGCCTCCGCGCGGGCATCGGCCGTGCCGCGGGTGATCCGCAATTGTTCATCGAGGGCCAGCAACGTGACCCAGGCGCGCGCCGTGGATGCCGCCACCGCCAGCGCCACGCCGTCGCGCTCGGCCTGGCTGGCCAGGTACTGCAGCGACGAAGCGCGCGATTGGGCGCGCACGCGGTCCCACAGGTCGAGCTCCCAGCTCGCCTGCAGCTCCGGCTGGATGCTGCGGTGGGTGGAAATACCAGTTGGTCCGAGCGAGTGGCTGGCGCCGATGCCGGCGCCTGCGTTCAAGGTCGGCAGGCGTGCCGAGTCTGCCGCCTGCGCCAGGGCGCGCGCCTCGTCCACCCGCGCGATCGACAGCAGCACGTCGGTGTTGCGCGCGAGTGCCTTGTCCACCAGTTCGTTCATCGATGCGTCGCCGAAGGCG
>NZ_QYUP01000051.1 GCF_003590855.1 Massilia cavernae | reverse complement strand
CGGCTGCCATATCGTTGTCGATGATGGCGCGCAGGAAATTCGACGATGGCGCGTTCGCCGGCGCCGCGTCCGTTTTGTTTTTTTCGTTGCTCATGGAAACATGGATGGATTGGAATCAGGTTGCCGCATTTTACCGTACGCGGCGGTGCGCGGCGCGTGCGTCCTGACAGCGGGGGGTGAACTATAGGATAATCCTTCTTTTACATTGGGCGTCAGCCTGGAGTTTCGATTGGAAAATTTATATGCGATCCTGGGTGTGGCGCCGAACGCCAGCGACGACGAGATCAAGAAGGTCTACCGTTCGCTGGCGATGCGCTACCACCCCGACCGCAACGACGCGCCGGCGGCGGCAGTACGCTTCAAGAGCGTGGCCAAGGCCTACGAAATCCTGTCGGACCGCGCCAAGCGGGAAGAATACGACCAGAGCGTCAACCACCGCATCATTCTCGACGCCGAAGGCGAGGCCTATGAACTGTGGCGCTCGCTGTTCCAGCTGAACGGCGTGACCCTGCCCGCCTGACGCGCGCGGCGCCGCAGTGCGCTCCAATACCCGATACACGCATCACCTATAGAGATTCAGACATGACTAGAGTACATCCCGAATTTGCCTACCAGTCGCGCGAGCTTGGCGGCCAGATCGACGGCATTTTGGGCGACCCGCCGAACCGCAAGAACTACGACATGATGGTCAATGCCCTGAAGGGCGAATACGCCGACGGCGGCGGCATCGAGGACGTCAACATGATGAGCTTCGCACTGGTCGACAGCATCAAGTTCAGCAACCCGAAAGGCCTGCTGCGCGAAGCGTACGACTACGAAGGCGGCGACCCGGCCAAGGTGTTCGCGATGGCCAGCGTGGAGGGCGACGGCGCCGCCATGTACGCGTCGATGACGGAGAATTATCCGGAGCTGGCGCGCCAGGCCATCATCACCGCTTTCCTTTTCAAGAACCCGCGCCTGTGGGATGAAGAAGACACCTCGTTCGACCAGCTGGGCGAGAACGACGACGGCGACGACGTCGACGACGAAGGTTCCGTCACCGACGATTTCGCGCAGATGTTCGACCAGGAAGGGGAATAAGCCATGACCGAAAAGACCCATCTGCCGGCCCTGTCGAAACAGGTGACCGAACTGGTGCTGGCCGGCTCGCTGGGCCACGCCGAACGGGCGTTCTCGGAAGCCGCCGAAACCCACGGCGACCTGGTGGTCTCCGAGGTGCTCGGCACCTTGCCGCCGCAAGTCACCGCGCTGCACCTGTCCGGCTTCGACGGCGGCAAGACCTCGCTGGCGACCCTGCTGGTGCCGCCCAAGGCCTGGGCCGACAGCCTGGCCTTCATCGCCGCCACCTGGAACGAGCAGATGATGGAAGACGACCCTGAGCGCATCGCCGAGTCGCTGTTCGCCCACATCCACGGCGTGGTGTTCTCGACCGAGGACGAGGAGCGCCGCCACGAACTGCTGGCCGAAGCTTCGGCCACCGACCACGGCGCGACCGCGTTCGCGATCCTGTTCTCGATGGCGCCGAAGGACATCCTGGAACTGGCCGGCGAAGTGATCTCCAAGGGTTCGTACATCACCGCCCACTCGTCGTCGGACAGCGACATCGTGCCGCTGGCGGTGGAACTGGTGAAGGCCAATGAAGACGGCTGGGACCGCGCGCTGTTCGAGCTGTTCCCCGACTTCCGCCACAGCGCCGACCTGGCCGACGCCGAGTTCTCGGACGACCCGGACGACGAGCCGAAATTCCTGCAGCGCTCGACCAAGGAACTGCTGTACCGCCTGCGCAAGCAGGTGCCGTCGGCGCGCAGCGCGGCGCCGCGCCGCGGCGGACGCAAGAGCCTCGGCACGGACATCTTCTCGTGAGCTTTGATCCGATGCTGCCAGCACTTGTAGTAGAACGCCTGCCGCGCCTGGTGCGCGCGATCAGGTGCTTCGCCGGGACCGAGGTGGGCGAGGACGGCGCGATCCTGGCCGAAGAACTGGCCGGGATCACCGCCATGGTGGCCGAGAAGTTCACCAACGACCGCACCGCGGAAGGCATCCAGCGCGCTTACTTCCTGACTGTGGGTTGCGTGTCGCTCGGGATCGAGCACGAGGTGGAAGCCGAGGACGAGGAAGCCGCGCTCGACTACCTGGTCGATGAAGGCGCCGAGCACGCGTTCCAGTCAGGCTTCCGCATGATCAAGGAACTGGCCGCGCTGCCCGAGGATTCGCTGGTGGGCGAGTACGACAACGACCCGGTCTACATGCAGCGCCGCCTGAAGGAACTGTTCGTCGACATCTGCAGCGCCGACCCCAACCAGAACTGGTCGGGGCCGGAGCGCTACGAGATCCAGCTGGAGCAGCGCAAGGGCGTACAGGCGATCGTGCGCGCCGCCAACTGGCTGCGCCGCCATCACTACGAAGGCCCGGTCACCGAGGCCGACCTGAATGCCGAAGGCGTGATCGCGCTGGCGGTCATCTTCGCCATCGAAGGGGGAGGGCGCATCGTCGCGCGCACCGGGCAGAAGGACTTCGAGCGGCTGGTGTCCTCGGTGCGCAAGAACAAGCCGGATTACGAAGCCGGATGGGCCGCGCTGATGGCGCAGGTGCCCGCGCAGCACCAGCAGGTGATCGCCGACCGCATCCAGAACTACCGCGAGCACTGCACGGTGATCCAGAAGATCCAGACCCGCGCGTCGATCAAGACGCTGTTCGCGGAGCTGGAGAACTACGCCGGGTCGGAGCTGGACGCCGACTACGCCTAAGTCTTGTTGTTGCGTTTATTGCAAGCGCGGCATAACATCGACGACAAGGTGATCAACCACGGCGTGGAGATGTGGCAGATGTTGAAGGGCATCGACGGCAAGTGGAAGATCGCCAGCGTGTATTGGTCGTCGAAGGGTGCGCCGAAATAAGTATGTTCGGCGGGTGCGCTTTGCTTACCCCCCTACG
>NZ_QYUP01000006.1 GCF_003590855.1 Massilia cavernae | reverse complement strand
ATTTACTGGCGATCCGATCATGCCAGCTGCGTAGCGGCCGAACAGTTAACAATCGCATTCAATACCATGGCCCCGAAGCGCAAACTGACCGTCGCCCAGAAGAGGGAGAAGGCACAGTTCATGACTATCTTCATCAACGGAAAACAAAGGCGGGTACGTCGTCCGGTCCTGATCGATGGCCTGGATCCCGATGAGTTCTACTTGCGAAATGCCGATTCGATCGCGCTGCATCAAGACGGCCTGTGGGAATGCATAGCTGAGGCCGAACAAGGCGACATCGCGTTCACCGATGCGGATGACGCGGATTGCTTTGGCCATTCAGGCTGAACAGTTACCTGTTCGCTTTGTTGAGTTAAGCCACATAACGGGTCGACGAAGGTTTGTAACGACCTCGACCGGTCCAAAAACGATGGGAGAGCATTATGAAACTTCGAGACTTGCGTATCGGGCTGAGGCTCTGCCTTGGGATTGGATTGATCGTATCGATCTTCACCATTTCTCACGCAATCAGCGGCTGGTTAAGCGCAGAGAATCGCGACACGACGATAGTCACGCTTAACGCATCGAATGACAAAGCCAAGCACATTGGCAATATGAAAAGTGCTTTGTACGAAGTCGGCATTACCATTCGGAACCTCGGCCTTTATAGTGAGCTGGCGCTTGTACAAAGCGAGGTTACCAAGATCCCGGCGCTGCATCAGCGCTATGGAGATGCAAAGAAAAAACTGAATGCAATGGTTCTTGATGAGGAAGAAAAGGCGATTTTCAGGGAAATTACAAAACTTGAAAATGAAATCCAGGCGCCATTGGTCAAGGTAATTGAGCTTGCCTTGGATTCCGATACGCCGGCTGCGGCCAAACTCATTGCCGATAGGTTCGATCCCCTGAGCGCGGCAGGGACGAAACAAATGGACCGCCTGGTCAAGCACCAAGAGAAAACTTCGGCGGCATTCATTCAAGATGCGGCAGTCACGGCGGCGCGCCTGACCGAGTCGTTCGTGGTAGTCAGTGTCGTCACCATCGCTTTTGCAGGACTGATCGGCTGGGCTCTTACCCGCAGTATCACCTCGCCACTTTCAGGCGCCTTGCAAGTCGCCAGAAGAGTCGCCGAAGGCGAGCTGTCTTTTGGCCGAGAAGTAACCGGCAAAGACGAAATCAGCGAACTTCTTCTTGCACTAAAAAATATGACTGCCAGCTTGGCCCATATCGTCATCGATGTGCGCAATGGTACCGAAACCATCAGCCTGGCATCCAGGGAAATTGCTTCTGGAAATGCTGACTTGTCTTCTCGAACTGAAGCGCAAGCGGGTGCCATCGAGGAAACCGCTTCGTCTATGGAACAGATCACCGTCATGGTGAGACAGAATGCGGGAAATGCCACACAGGCCACCCAAACCGCCCAATCAGCATCCCGCCAGGCGGTTGAAGGGGGCGAGGTCGTTGCAAAGGTCGTCGCCACGATGAAACTGATTCGGGAATGCTCAACCAGAATTGTTGACATTATCGGTGTCATTGACGGGATTGCTTTCCAAACCAATATTCTGGCATTGAATGCCGCAGTGGAAGCTGCGCATGCGGGAGAGCAGGGACGCGGTTTCGCGGTGGTTGCTTCAGAAGTGCGTAGCCTCGCCAAGCGAGCAGCCGAGGCTGCGCAAGAAATCAAACTTCTTATTAGTGATTCAGTTGAGAAAGTGGAGGAAGGTAGCCGCCTGGTCGATTGCGCCGGCAATACAATGAGTCAAATTGTTCAGTCGATCCAGCACGTCGCTACCATCATGTCGGAGATTACTGTCGCGAGCCAGGAACAAAGTTCCGGCATCGAGGAAATGGACCGCGCAATACGGCAGATGGATGAAATGACACTGCAAAATGCTGCGCTCGTCGAAGAGGCTGCGGCGGCTGCATCCAGCATGCAAGATCAGGCAGAAAAGCTCAAACAAACTGTTGACCAGTTCAAACTTATAGTGGATCCACATTTTGAGACAGTGACTACGGGGTAGTTTAAGCTGTCGTCCGCGAAAGGATGGCAGCAAATGGGTGAAGCAAAAAAACGCAAGGTGCATACGGCCGAATTCAAGGCGAAGGTAGGCTTGGAGGCGGTGCGCGGGGTGAAGACGATCACGGAAATCGCACAAACGTACGGCGTGCATCCGCAACTGGTCGGACAGTGGAAGAAGGAGATTTTGGAATCTGCCGGCGCCCTGTTCGAGACCAAGCGGGGTCCCAAACCAGCCGAGGACAAGAGCGGCGAGAATCGGCTGTACGGCGAGATTGGCCGGCTGAAGATGGAAAATGACTGGCTTAAAAAAAAGTTGGGGGAGTGAGCCTTGATGCCCGGATGGGCTGGGTCGACGGTGCCGATGAGCTGCCCCTGAGCCGGCAATGCGAACTGGCGGAAGTGCCGCGCGCGACGGTGTACCGGCGGCTCGCCGCCAAGGTGCCGGAGGATGCAGGTGCGGAGGACTTGCTGCTGTGCCGGCTGATCGATGAGGAATACACGAACAGGCCGTTCTATGGCAGCCGGCGCATGGTGGTGTTTTTGCGCGCAGCGGGCCGCGTTGTCAACCGCAAGCGGGTACAGCGCCTGATGCGCAGCATGGGACTGGCGGGCATGGCGCCCGGACCGAACACCAGCAAGGCACATCCTCGGCACAAGGTCTACCCGTACCTGCTGCGGGGTGTACCGGTCACGCGGCCGAACCAGGTGTGGAGCACGGACATAACCTATCTAAGGCTGGCGCGCGGCTTCGCCTACCTGGTGGCCGTGATTGACTGGTACAGCCGCAAGGTGCTGTCCTGGCGGCTCAGCAACAGCATGGATGCTTCGTTCTGCGTGGACTGCCTGGAGGACGCCCTGCGCGAGCATGGCAGGCCCGAGGTGTTCAATAGCGACCAGGGCTCGCAGTTCACGAGCGCGGCCTTCACGGACGTGCTCAAGCGCGAAGGCGTGGCCATCAGCATGGATGGCCGCGGACGGGCCTTGGACAACATTTTCGTCGAGCGATTGTGGCGCAACGTGAAGCACGAGGATGTGTACTTGAAGGGCTATGCCAACATGGCGGAGCTGATGGTGGGACTGGCGCAATACTTCGCGTTCTACAACGCCGAGCGACCGCACCAGTCCCTTGGCTACAAGACGCCGGCCAGCGTCTATCGCAGTGGAATCGGCGGCGGAGCGTTGATCGTCGACAAGTACGGCAGCGCTGAAGTGGCGGCGCCCGAAACGGCGTGACCGCAGCAGGCCATGCCGGCGGCGGCCCCTGGAGGATGAAGCCCTCCAGCGGCAAGGAAGTAGGATCACGGGGCAGCGCCGACCAGCTGCAGCGGTGGAAACGGACACAGCTTAAACTCGCTGAAAGATTGTCTTGACCGATGGGTCCACTTTACCGGCCTTATTCTCAGTTGAGTAGAGCAAGCCTCATGCAGCTGCCGAATTGTTGACCTGGGACGCGGCCGGCACCACGCCGCCGCTTTCCAGGTGGCTTGTAGTAGACCGCGTCCGTCCTCCACCCGATAAGGTATACCGGACAGGCGCAATGCCCTGGCGTCCTGACAGCCAACGTACAACCTCCCCCACCAGCAGGTGCAGCAAAGCTTGCCGGCGCCGTTCAAGCTGGCCAGCAGTAAGCATGCCACTTCCATGCCGGCGCGCACTCGGATCGCCAACGATGGCAGGGAATGTGGTCGGCAAATACCGCCGTGCGTTATGCGCCGATGAGATTTTCAAGCCCAGGTTGGTCGTCGGTTCCGACGATGGCATCGTCAAAACACCTGGATATATTGGACACACTGTTTGATACATCCGATGTTGTGATGAACTATAGAAAGGGCAAACATTATGCAAATTAACGGGGTAGCAGCGATTGTAACTGGTGGCGCATCTGGCTTGGGCGGCGCAGTCGCCGCGCGCTTGTCCGGTGCGGGTGCAAAAGTAGTCATCTTCGATCAGAACGCTGATCTTGGCGCTTCCCATGCGGCTGCGATTGGCGGCCATTTCATTCGGGTCGATGTCACCGACGAACGCGCGGTGGAAGATGCGCTGGCGAAGGCGGAGGCGCTTTGCGGGACGGCGCGAATCCTGGTGAACTGTGCGGGCGTCGGCGCACCAGCCAAGGTGATTAATCGCGATGGCGACGTGCTGCCGCTGAAGGATTTTGGCCATATCATCAACATTAATCTCCTGGGTTCCTTCAACGTCCTGTCAAAATTCGCCGGCCGCCTCCATGCCGCCGATGTGCCAGGCGAGGAACGCGGGATCATTATCAATACCGCCAGTGTGGCCGCGTTCGACGGGCAGATCGGCCAGCCTGCGTATGCGGCATCGAAGGCCGCTATCGTTGGGATGACGCTGCCGTTGGCGCGCGAATTCGCCCGCCACAAAATTCGCGTCATGACAATTGCGCCGGGCATCTTCCTGACGCCATTGCTGGCGTCGTTGCCCGAGGAGGCCCAGGCCTCCCTCGGCGCGCAAGTTCCTTTCCCGAGCCGTTTGGGCAAGCCTGACGAATTCGCTCAAATGGTCGAAGCGATCATCTTGAATCCCATGGCAAACGGCGAAACCATCCGTCTGGATGGCGCCATCCGGATGGCGGCGAAATGAGCATCGCTGATACCGGCGCCGGCCGCGAAATTGCCGCCCGTGTCGAACGGTTCGTACGCGAGGTGGTTGCACCGTACGAGCGCGATTCCCGCCGCGATCATCACGGCTGCCCCACCGGCGATCTGGTGGCGGAGCTAAGGGAGCATGCGCGTGCGGCGGGTGTGCTGACACCCCATATCCTTGCCGATGGCTCGCACCTTTCTCATCGGGACACCGCGCTGGTGCTGACGGCAACCGGCCTGTCGCCGCTGGGACCGCTGGCGTGCAACACTGCGGCGCCCGATGAAGGGAATATGTATCTGCTCGGGAAGGTCGGCAGTCCTGACATCCAGCGCCGGTTCCTGGCGCCACTGTTGGAAGGAAGGGTCAGTTCCGCGTTCTTCATGACGGAGCCCGCCGCCGAAGGTGGAGCCGGGTCCGATCCGATGATGATGCAAACGACTTGCAGGCGCGACGGCGACCATTGGGTCATCGATGGCCGCAAGGCATTCATTACCGGCGCGCAGGCGGCCGGAATCGGCATCGTCATGGCGAAGGCGGAAGCGGGCGCGTGCATGTTCCTCGTCGATTTGCCGAATCCCGCTATTCGTGTCGACCGGGTGCCACGCACGATTGATACGTCGATGCCTGGCGGGCATTGCGAGGTGACGATTTCTGGACTGCGCGTTCCGGCCAGTCAAATGCTGGGCGAGCCCGGCGAAGGCTTCAAATATGCGCAGGTACGGCTGGCCCCGGCCCGTCTGACGCATTGCATGCGCTGGCTTGGCGCCTGCCGCCGCGCTAATGAGATTGCCACCGACTATGCCAATCGGCGCCAGGCGTTCGGCAAAGTCATTATTGACCACGAAGGTATCGGTTTCATGTTGGCCGCCAACCTCATCGATCTGAAACAGGCCGAGTTGATGATCGACTGGTGCGCGGACGTGCTGGACGGCGGCACCGCCGGTATCAGTGAAAGTTCCATGACCAAGGTCGCGGTCAGCGAGGCCTTGATGCGAATCGCGGACCGCTGCGTACAGATCATGGGCGGGACCGGCGTCACCGAAGATACGATCGTCGAGCAGGTGTTCCGCGAGATACGCGCTTTCCGCATTTACGACGGAGCGACCGAGGTGCACCTGTGGTCACTGGCCAAAAAAATTCGGCGTGACTGGAAGGAGGCAAGGCAATGACGAACGTATCCGGCGTTGATTCCGCCGCCAATGCCGGCACGACGCCGGTCAGGGAAGGCTACCGTTTCGACGAAGCTGCACTGGTGCGCTGGATGGAGGCGAATGTCGAGGGATTTTCCGGTCCTTTGGTGGTATCCCAATTCAAAGGCGGGCAATCGAATCCAACCTATCAATTGCAGACCCCTGGACAGCGCTACGTGCTGCGCAGTAAACCTCAGGGCAAGCTGCTGGCCGGCGCCCATGCCGTCGACCGCGAAGCCAAGGTGCAAAGCGCGTTGGGCAAGGCGGGATTTCCGGTAGCGCGCATCTTCGGCTTGTGCACGGATGACGCGGTGATTGGCACCTGGTTCTATGTGATGGAGCAGGTCGATGGCCGTATTTTTTGGGACGCGACTTTCCCGGGCGTGCCGGGCGACCAACGCGCGGACTATTTCATGGCCATGAATGTGACGATGGCAGCCTTGCACCAGATCGACTACCGCGCCATCGGGTTAGCCGACTTCGGCAAGGCAGGCAACTACTTCAGCCGGCAGATCGCGCGCTGGTCGCGGCAATACCTGGAGGACGTCGATGGTGGACGCGATTCCCGTATGGACCAGCTGGTGGATCGGCTGCCAGGTTTGATTCCACCCGGCGATGAGACTTCCATCGTGCATGGTGATTTTCGTTGCGACAATTTGGTATTCCACCCGACGCAGCCCAAAGTAATTGCCGTACTCGATTGGGAACTATCGACGTTAGGCCATCCTTTGTCCGACTTTGCCTATCACGCGATGATGTATCGCATGCCGCCCGGAATTGTGGCTGGCTTGCTGGGCGCTGACATCGCCAAGCTCAATATACCGGATGAGGAAACCTATCTGCGTGCCTACGCGCAGGCGACCGGACGTGAAAGTGTTGAACACTGGAAGTTCTATATCGCATTCAATTTCTTCCGGATGGCCGCAATTTTTCACGGCATTCGTGGTCGCGTTGCGCGCGGCACGGCGGCTTCCGCGCATGCGCGGGAGCGGGCCGAGAACTTCCCGAAGCTAGCGGAGCTCGCTTATCAGGCGATGCTGGAATGCATGTAATGACGTTGATCTTGATAAATGAAGGGAAACCATAATGGCTGAAGCATATATCGTCGAGGCGGTGCGTACCGCCGGCGGCAAGCGCAACGGGAAGTTGGCAGGCTGGCATCCGGCCGACATGGGAGGTGCGGTACTGGATGCATTGGTGGGCCGTGCCGAAATCGATCCTGCTGCAATCGAGGACGTGATCCTCGGTTGTGTCACGCAGGCCGGGGAACAGGCATTCGCATTCGCCCGGAACGTCGTGCTGGCTTCCAGCCTGCCGGTAAGCGTGCCGGCAGTGACCGTGGACCGGCAATGCGGCAGTTCGCAGCAGGCAATCCAGTTCGCGGCCCAGGCGGTCATGTCGGGTGTGCAGGATGTCGTGATTGCCGGCGGCGCGGAAAGCATGTCGCGGGTCCCAATGTTTACTAATCTGTCCTTCCACCAAAAAGAAGGCATTGGCATCGGTCCATTCAGTGACAAGATCAAGCAGCGCTTTGGCGTGTCCACCTTCAGCCAGTTCGAAGGCGCCGAGATGATCGCCAGGAAGTACGGTTTTAGCCGCGAAACCCTGGACCGGTTTGCGCTGCAGAGCCATGTGCGCGCAGCCAAGGCGACCGCGGCCGGCGCCTTCAATGCTGAAATTGTGCCGCTGGCGATCGAAGGCGGCCGCCACTTCATCGACGAGGGCATCCGCTACGACGCGACACTGGAGGGAATCGGGGCGGTCAAACTGTTGACGGAGGGCGGTGTAGTTTCCGCTGCCAACGCCAGCCAGATCTGCGACGGCGCCTCAGCCGTGCTGGTCGTGAGCGAAGCCGCGCTGAAGGCACACAATCTGAAACCCATCGCCCGCATTGTGCAGATGACCGTCACGGCTGGCGACCCGGTCATCATGCTGGAAGAGCCGATCCATGCGACACGGCGCGCTCTGGCCAAGGCTGGGCTCAGTATTGATGACATCGACCTCTACGAAGTCAACGAAGCGTTTGCACCGGTTCCGTTGGCGTGGGTCCAGGCGCTTGGGGCGGATCCCGACAAGCTCAATGTCAACGGCGGCGCCATTGCGCTCGGCCATCCCCTGGGGGCAACCGGGACCAAGCTGATGGCGACCCTGATCCATGGCTTGCGCGCCCGTGGTTTGCGCTATGGCCTGCAAACTGTGTGCGAAGGCGGTGGCACCGCGAACGTCACCATCGTCGAGGCTTTGTCATGACCATCCGCACGCGATTCACCGAATTGGTGGGAGTACGCCACCCGATCATGCAGGGGGGAATGATGTGGGTTGGGCGCGCCGAAATGGCGGCTGCCGTCTCCAACGCGGGAGGGCTGGGCACGATCACCGCGCTCACCCAGCCGACGCCCGATGATCTGCGGAGGGAAATTGAGCGTTGCCGCGCTCTCACCGATAAGCCGTTTGCGGTGAATCTCACCATACTGCCTTCGGTCTCACCGCCGCCCTACGCTGAATATCGCAAGGCGATTATCGACATGGGCGTCAAGATTGTGGAAACGGCGGGAGGCAAACCGCAGGAACACGTGGCTGACTTAAAGGCGCATGGCCTGATTGTCATCCACAAGTGCACATCGGTCCGGCATGCATTGGCGGCGGAGCGTTTTGGTGTCGATGCCATTTCAATCGACGGTTTCGAGTGTGCGGGCCATCCGGGTGAGGACGACGTTCCCGGATTGGTGCTGATCCCGGCCGCTGCCGATCGGATCGGCATTCCCATGCTGGCGAGCGGCGGCTTGGCCGATGGACGCGGGCTTGCAGCCGCCTTGGCTCTGGGGGCCGACGGCGTGAATATGGGGACCCGGTTCTGCGCTACCGTCGAAGCGCCCATACACAATAGCGTGAAGGAGTTTCTGGTTGCGAATAGTGAGCGGGACACCGCCCTTATTTTTCGCAATTTCCATAACACGGGCCGGGTGGCAAAGAATTCGGTTTCGGAGCGCGTGGTGGCGTTGTCGGCCGAGCAGGGCGCGACCTTCAACGATGTACGCCCGCTGGTTTCGGGCGCCAAAGGACGCGAAGCGCTGGAGACCGGCAACCTTGACGCCGGATTGATCTGGGCAGGCCAGGTCCAGGGGTTGATCCACGATATTCCCACGTGCTCGGCGCTATTGACACGCATCGTCGGCGATGCTGAAACCATCATCAACAAGCGGCTCGCTGCATCTATCACGGCCGACTGAGGAAGTGTATCCATGAGCTATAAATATCTACTGGTCTCGCGCGAAGATCGTCTGACCGTCGTGACCATCAACCGCCCGGAAGCCTTCAATTCCCTGAACGCGGAGGCGCATTTGGAACTCGAAGCCGTGTTCGACAACTTTGCGGCGGACACCGATCAATGGGTTGCCATCCTGACCGGAGCAGGCTCCAAGGCCTTCTGCGCTGGTCACGATCTCAAACAGCAGGCATCGGGCGGCGGCTTGACGACGCCCAAGGCCGGCTTCGCGGGCCTTGCCAGCCGCGCCGATCTGGTCAAGCCAGTCATTGCCGCGGTTAATGGTGCCGCCATGGGCGGCGGCTTCGAGGCTGCGCTCGCCTGCGACATCCTGGTGGCGGCCGAGCATGCGACGTTTGCGTTGCCCGAACCGAAAGTGGGTCTGGCCGCCCTTGCCGGGGGAATCCAGCGGCTGCCCCGTGAACTAGGCCTTAAGCAGGCGATGGGAATGATGCTCACGGGACGCGCTGTCACAGCGCAGCAAGGCTATGCCATGGGCTTTGTAAACGAGGTCGTATCTGGAGATGTGCTCGAGGCGGCACGCCGCTGGGCAGCGGATATTCTGGCCTGCAGCCCGTTGTCTGTCCGTGCTACCAAGGAAGCGATATTGAAGGGGCTGACCGAGACCGCCTCGGATGGCATGCGTGATGAATGGAACTATCCCTCGATGAAGGCAATGCTTGAATCAGAAGATGCGGTAGAGGGACCAGAGCGGCATTTGCGCTAAGCGACCTCCGCAATGGAAGGGCCGCTAGCGGCGCATGCCGCGTTCTCAGCCGAGCCGAGCGACAGTCTGCGGCAATAAGAAAAAACTGGACATGCTTGTCAAAGGAGATCAGATGGACAGCTTTCATCGTTCACAATTGCCGGAGTTTACCTTACGCAGGCCATGAGCGCCTTGCGCGAAGATTTCATTTCCGGACGAGAACCCTTGCACAGGGCAATCCTTTGCAGGACATTCCGGTGCGCGTCGATTTCCGGATATTGATGCGGTAGTGGCCGCCGCGCCAAAAGGCGTTCAAGGATGCAGCATCGTGGGCGGATTGGCGCCACTCCAGCCGTGAACGCTGCTTGCATCGTTTTGCCGGACGCGATAGAGGTCCGACCTGCCGCGTCTCGCAGCGCTCGATTCGCTCGATTACCGGCAAGCCGATCAGCGTGGCCAGGCGGGACCATCCCGGCGGCGGTAGCTGGTTGCGCTATTTTGCGGGATGGCCTTCCGAAGCTCGCGGGCCACGCGGGTACCCTGCGGCGACACCGGGCGCCTTTCGCATACTAATACGACGGCGTGAACCGGTAGCGTGGTGCCCGCCATCTTCACGCCGTGGAATTATTCCGCTGGTGCTCGCGATGTGGAAAGTTGCCCAGCCCCTCAGCCAGGGTGCGCTCCGTTGATCATCAAAACCCGCCCCCGATTTTATCCTTTGACAGCGTTTCGGCTGGCGCAGATCGGCTTGATGGCTTCCCTGCCGGGCGTCGTATTGTCGGTGGTGACCGGTGGCGGCGAAGTCGGCGCCGCATTGGCCAGCCATGCGGGCATCGCGAAAGTGGCCTTCACCGGCTCGACAGCCACCGGCCGCGCCGTACTGGCCGCCAGTGTGCCCGACTTGAAGCGGGTATCGCTGGAGCTCGGCGGCAAATCCCCGCCATCATCTGCCGCGATGCCGACCTGGCGCGCGCCATTCCGGAGGCCGCAATGGCGTGCTTCTTTAACTCCGGACAGGTTTGCTACGGTGGAACGCGACTGTACGTGCATCGCTCGGTCTACGAGGAGGTGCTGGCGGGCGTCGCGGCTGTCGGTGCGTCGCTGAAATTGGGGATGAGTTCAGATCGCGCAAGCCAGCTTGGCCCCCTGATCAGCGCACGCCAGCATGCGCGCGTGACGGGATTTGTCGATAGGGCGCTGGCGTCGGGCATTCAACAGCAGGCCGCCTCCAGGCAGGCACTCCCGGACACGGGCCACTTTTATTCTCCGACCGTGCTGCGTGATGTTCCGCAGGACGCGGAAGTGGCAAGGGAAGAAGTGTTCGGACCCGTGCTGGCGGTGACGCCTTTCGATGATACGGACCAGGCGATCTCCCTCGCCAACGACAGCGCCTATGGACTAGCCGCTTACATCTGGACGCGCGACGGCGCCACCGCCCATCAGGCGGCGGCGAAAATTCATGCGGGCACGGTCTTCGTGAACTGCATTCTGCTAGCGGACCCGGCGTTTCCCTTCGGCGGGATGAAGCAGTCTGGCCTCGGACGTGAAAATGGCGCGGAGGTCATGGACGCCTACCTGGAGCCGAAGTCCGTTGTGATGTCCATCGCCTGAGCAGGCGATTCAATAGTCGAGATTGTAGAGGAACAAAGTATATGCATCCGCAAATTCATTCCAAGAGCACGCCGGACAAGGCCGCATGCATCATCGCCGCCACGGGAGAGGTGCTCACATACCGGGAGCTGGAAGAAAAGTCCAACCAGGGAGCGCATCTCTTCCGCTCGCTCGGCCTGAAGCGGGGCGACGTGTTGGCCGTCTTGCTGAACAACGAAATCAATTTGTTCCCCATCGCGTGGGCGGCACAGCGCGCCGGCTTGTATCTGGCCAGTATCTCAACACGGTTTTCTGCCGGCGACATCGGCTACATCCTTGCCGACTCCGGCGCACGCCTGTTGATCGCTTCTGACGACCTGCTTGACCTGGCTGCGCAAGCGGCGGCGGGCACAGCTGAAAATGTCCCCGTTTACGGCATCTGCGCCGGCCAGCGCGCTTGGGTAGCCGCATGCGCAGCTTTTCCTGCAACGCCGATCGCGGACCAAGCCGCAGGTGCGGATATGCTGTATTCGTCCGGCACCACCGGCCGTCCCAAGGGCGTCAAGCCGCCATTGCCGGATGAGCGGCTGGCGGTGGCGACTCCGCTGGCAACCTTGGGCCAGCGGCTGTACGGTATGAATGAAAATACCGTGTATTTATCCACCTCGCCGTTGTATCACTCAGCCCCGCAGCGCTGGGCACTGACCATCCAGCGCCTGGGGGGGACCGTGGTTGTCATGGATCAATTCGATGCCGAGCAGTCGCTCAGACTGATTGAGCGCTATCGCGTCACGCACGGCACGTGGGTGCCAACCCATTTTGTCCGGACGCTCAAATTGCCTGAGGAGGTGCGCGCCGCTTTCGACCTGTCGTCGTTGCAAGCGGTGATACACGCGGCCGCGCCGTGCCCGGTCCCGGTCAAGCGCGAGATGATTGCCTGGCTAGGCCCGATCGTGTTTGAGTATTATTCGGGCACTGAAATGTGTGGTATGTCGGCGCTGTCCTCGCATGAGTGGCTGGCGAAGCCCGGATCGGTAGGCAGGGCGGTTCTCGGTGTGATCAAGATTGTTGACGACAATGGTGACGAGGTTCCGCACGGGACCGTGGGCAACGTCTATTTCGCCGACGGCCCCCGCTTTGTCTACCATAACGACCCGGAGAAAACACAGAATGCATATAACCGGCACGGTTGGGCTACGCTGGGCGATGTTGGCCATGTGGACGCGGACGGGTACCTGTTCCTGTCGGATCGGAAGCATTTCATGATCATCTCTGGCGGCGTCAATATTTACCCGCAAGAGATCGAAAACTGCCTCAGCAGCCATCCGATGATTGCCGATGTTGCCGTCATCGGCGCACCAGACGATGAAATGGGTGAGCGAGTACTGGCCGTAGTCCAACTTTCTCCGGAGTTTACCGCTAGCCCGGAGCTGGCTCAAGACCTCCGCGCTTACGCGCGCGCTGCGCTCGGCGGAGTGAAATGCCCATCGTCGTTTGAGTTCCGTGATGCGCTGCCGCGCGATCCCACGGGCAAGCTCATGAAACGCAAGCTGATCGACGAATATCGCGCCGCAGCCAATGCCCAGGGGACAATGGCTGCGGTGCAACGGAGCGCCCAATGAACAAACCCGTTATCTATAATTTTGATGAGGCCACTGGCGTGGCCACCATCCAGTTTTCCCGGCCTGGCGTATTGAACGCAGTCGATCTGGCGAGCGCGCAAGCATTCAATGTGGCGGTGATGGCAGCATGCGAGGCGCGTGCGCGTTGCATCGTGCTGACTGGCGCCGGGAACGCTTTCGTTGCCGGTGGCGACGTCGGCGCCTTTGCTGCAAACCTCGATGATGCCAGCGGACTTATCCATGGTTTGCTCGATGCCATCAACCCGGCGCTTGTCGCGTTGAGGAAGGCAGATGCGCCGGTATTGGCGGTGGTACGCGGTCCTGCAGCGGGCGCAGGATTAAGCTTGGTGCTGGGCGCCGATCTTGTGCTTGCATCGAACAATGCGATATTCCAGATTGCCTATGACCGCTTGGGTGCACAGCCTGATTGTGGCGGAACGTGGTTCCTGGAACGGCGCGTGGGACGCGGGCGCGCGTTTGGGCTGATGTTTACCGGGAAGCGATTGAGTGCGCGTGATGCGAACGCATACGGGATAGTTGACGAAGTGGTAGAGGATGGCGAGCTGGATGCGCGCGCCCAGGAACTGGCAAGCAAAATCGCGTCCGGGCCAACGGCGGCCTACGGCCGTTTCAAGAAATTGATCGATGACGCTCCAGCCTGCTCGCTTGAAGTACAGCTCGAAGCTGAGCGATCGGCATTTGTCGCTGCCACGCGCAGTGCTGATTTCAGCGAAGGCGTCGCCGCTTTTGCAGCCAAACGGCCACCGCAGTTCAAGGGCCGCTGATTTGCCTCCTGAGGCGCGCAACTCGCTTGCACGCCTTGGTCGATCATGTACATAAACACCGCTGAAATTTTATGACGTCTGAACAAATTCCACTTCGGCCAGTTCGGAAAATTCTGATCGCCAACCGCAGCGAGATCGCTATCCGCGTGATGCGGGCCGCGGCCGAGCTCGATATCCGCACGGTGGCGATCTACGCCGCCGAGGACCGCTTCGCGCTGCACCGTTTCAAAGCCGACGAGAGCTACCTCGTTGGCGCGGGCAAGAAGCCGATCGCGGCCTACCTGGATATCGACGATATTATCCGCATCGCCCGCGAGGCGGGCGCGGACGCGATCCACCCGGGCTACGGCTTCCTGTCCGAAAATCCGGACTTCGCCGACGCCTGCGCGGAGCACGGCATCACCTTCATCGGCCCATCGTCGAGCGTGATGCGCACCCTGGGCAACAAGGTGGCGGCAAGAACCGCCGCCGTCGCGGCCGGCGTGCCGGTGATGCCCGCGACCTCCGCGCTGCCCCACGATATCGAACAGGCCAAGGCCATGGCCGCGAAGATCGGTTATCCGCTGATGCTCAAGGCCAGCTGGGGCGGCGGCGGGCGCGGCATGCGCACTATCGAGACCGAGGCCGAGCTGCCCGGCCAGCTGGAGGTGGCGAGGCGCGAGGCGCTGGCCGCCTTCGGCAACGACGAAATGTACCTGGAAAAGCTGGTGCGCCGCGCGCGCCACGTCGAGGTCCAGTTGCTGGGTGACCGCCACGGCGCCCTGGTGCACCTGTACGAGCGCGATTGCTCGGTGCAGCGCCGCAACCAGAAGGTGGTGGAGCGCGCCCCCGCGCCCTACCTGGACGAGGCGACGCGCTCTGCGCTGTGCGGAGCGGCCCTGCGCCTCGGCCGCGCGGTGGGCTACACCCACGCCGGCACGGTCGAATTCCTGATGGACGTCGATAGCGGCGAGTTCTATTTCATCGAAGTCAATCCGCGCATCCAGGTCGAGCACACGGTGACGGAGCAGGTGACCGGGATCGACATCGTCAAGGCGCAGATCCGCATCAGCGAAGGCGCCGCCATCGGATCCAGCGATTCCTTGTCGGCCGGTGTCCCGAAACAAGAGGATATCCGCCTGAACGGCCACGCGCTGCAGTGCCGCGTGACCACCGAGGATCCCGAGAACAGCTTTACGCCGGACTACGGCCGCATCACCGCCTACCGCAGCGCCTCCGGCTTCGGCCTCCGTCTGGACGGCGGCACCGCCTATTCGGGCGCCGTGATCACGCCGTACTACGATTCGCTGCTAGTGAAGGTGACGGCGTGGGCGCCGCAGCCGGACGAGGCGATCGCCCGCATGGACCGCGCGTTGCGTGAATTCCGCATCCGTGGCCTGTCGACCAATCTGCCGTTCCTGGAAAACGTCATCAACCATGAGCTGTTCAAAACCGGCGAATGCACCACGCGCTTCATCGACACCACGCCGGAACTGTTCAACTTCGCCAAGCGCCAGGACCGCGCCACGCGTTTGCTGCGCTTCATCGGCGACGTCAACGTCAACTGCAATCCTGAAATGAAGGGCCGGGTGTGGCCGGCCGGCGCTCCGGCCCATGCGCTGGCCGCGCCACTGCTGCCGCAGCTGTCGGTCGCCGAGCTGGACCAGCCTTTGGCGCCAGGCTCGCGCAGCAAGCTGCTGGAGCTGGGCCCCCAGCGTTTCGCCAGCTGGATGCTGGCGCAGCCGCAAGTGCTGCTGACCGACACCACCATGCGCGACGCGCACCAGTCGCTGTTCGCCACCCGCATGCGCACGGCCGACATGCTGGCCATCGCGCCGTACTACGCGCGCCTGCTGCCCAATCTGTTCTCGCTCGAATGCTGGGGCGGGGCCACCTTCGACGTGGCGATGCGCTTCCTGAAGGAGGATCCGTGGGAGCGCCTGTCGCTGCTGCGCGAGCAGGTGCCCAACACCCTGTTCCAGATGCTGCTGCGTTCATCGAACGCGGTCGGCTACACCAACTACGCGGACAATGTTGTGCGCTACTTCGTGCAGCAGGCTGCCAAGGGCGGCATCGACCTGTTCCGCGTGTTCGACTCGCTGAACTGGGTGGAGAACATGCGCGTGGCGATCGACGCGGTGCGCGAAGCCGGGGCGCTGGCCGAGGGCGCGATCTGCTACAGCGGCGACCTGCTGGACCCGAAGCGCGGCAAGTACAGCCTGAAATACTACGTGGCGATGGCGAAGGAGCTGGAAAAGGCCGGCGCCAACATCATCGGCATCAAGGACATGGCCGGCATTTGCAAGCCCGCGGCGGCGCGCATGCTGGTGAAGGTCCTCAAGGAAGAGGTGGGCCTGCCCATCCACTTCCACACCCACGACACCAGCGGGATCTCGGCCGCCTCCGTGCTGGCCGCGATCGAGGCCGGCTGCGACGCGGTAGACGGCGCGATGGACGCGATGAGCGGCCTGACCTCGCAGCCGAACCTGGGTTCGATCTCCGCCGCGCTGCTGGGCAGCGAGCGCGATCCCGGCATGGACCGCTCGGCCATGTTTTCCATCTCGCAATACTGGGAGGGCGTGCGCCGCTACTACGCGCCATTCGAAGCAGAGATGCGCTCCGGCACCTCAGACGTCTACCGCCACGAGATGCCGGGTGGGCAGTACACCAACCTGCGCGAGCAGGCCCGCTCCATGGGGCTGGAACAGCGCTGGACCGACGTCTCGCAGGCCTATGCGGACGTGAACCAGCTATTCGGCGATATCGTCAAGGTGACGCCGACCTCCAAGGTGGTCGGCGACATGGCGCTGTTCATGGTGGCCAACAACCTGACCCCGGCCGACGTGGCCGATCCGGCTCGCCAAGTGGCGTTCCCGGAATCAGTGGTGTCACTGGTCAAGGGCGAGCTGGGCTTCCCGCCGGACGGCTTCCCGCCCGAACTGGGCGCCAAGGTGCTGCAGGGCGCCGCGCCGCTGGTTGGGCGTCCCGGCGCCTCGCTGCCGCCGGTGGACCTGGACGCCGCGCTGGTGGACGCCGAGGCGGCGGTGGGCCGCGCCCTGAGCGAACAGGAATTGGCGTCCCACCTGATGTATCCCAAGGTGTTCAGCGATTACGCGGCACACCAGGCGCTGTACGGCAATGTGAGCGTGCTGCCGACGCCCGTGTTCTTCAATGGGCTGGTGGACGGTCAGGAAGTGTCGATCGAGATCGACAAGGGCAAGACGCTGATCGTGCGGCTGCAGGGCTCCACCGAGCTGCCGGACGAGGGCGAACGCAAGCTGTTCTTCGAACTGAACGGCCAGCCGCGTGTGATCCGTATCCGGCACCAGGGCGTGGTGAAAGTGGGCGCGCAGTTGCAGGCCGAGGACGGCAATCTGGACCAAGTGGGCGCGCCCATGCCAGGCATCGTGGCCACCGTGGCGGTGGTGGTGGGGCAGCGCGTGGCCAAGGGTGACCCGCTGCTGTCGCTGGAGGCGATGAAAATGGAAACCATGCTGCGCGCAGAACGCGCCGGTGTGGTGCGCGCACTACACACCACGCCAGGCAAGGCGGTCAACGCCAAGGACCTGTTGCTGGAACTTAGCGATTCGTAGTCCTGAGTGAATAGCCGCCCGGCAAGACCATAGAAACGTTATCAGGAGCATACGTGAACAATGTCGTTAATCCTACTAAAGAGCAAGTTAGGGCGTGGCTCGAGCAGCGCAGGCGGGAAAATAGCGAGCCATTGCCCGACTGCGAGCAAATCCGAGAAGCGCTAGGCTGGAAATACTGCCCTCAGGACAATCGGGGTGAAGTTGCTCCGCATAGCGAGGAACTGCTTGGAGGATTGCTACTTTCCGGAGGACGAGGCCGAGACAGGCTACGAGGCCTATCGCGCGCGTCGGGAGGACGTACGAAAAGAGAATCGCCGAGCAAGAGCCGCGCGCACCGTTGGCAGCCGGCCTGCACTCTCGGCTACTTCGGTGAAAGGCACAACTAAGCCTATCGCCGCCGATTCTGTTGCGTTGGCGGACCGAAGTCGAGTTTTCCTTACTAACGTTCTAGAAAGTAAAGTTATGCCTGGGCAGCGTACCTGCATTCCTGCTGGCGAAAGAACGATTTAACCATCGCCGGTAATTTTTGAATACGGCGCAAAGCCCTGAGGGCCAGTTTCTTCATGCCCTCTTTATCCTGCACGAATTGCTTGCTGACTTGGCGCTTCACATGCGCCCAGACCTGCTCGTCGGGATTGAGGTGCGGCGAATAGGGTGGCAGGTAGAACAGCTTGAGTGCGCCGTCGAGGCTGGCGACGTATTGCTTGACGAGTTTTGCTTTGTGGATGGAGTGACCGTCGACGACGACAAACACCGGCTTGGTGGCGCCAACCATCAGGCGCTTGAGAAACTCCTTGAACACGGTCGCATCAACGGTGCCCTCATGAATCATGAAGCGAAAATCGCCGCGCGGACTCACCGCCGACAGCATGTTGAAGGAGAAGCGGCTCCCGGTCACCGCTACGACGGGCGTTTCGCCAACCGGCGCCCAAGTGGTGCCAGTATGGTAGTCGGAGCGGATGCCGGCCTCGTCGGCAAAGTAGATGTTGGCGCCAGCGGCCTTCGCTTCGGCTTTGATGGCGGGATAGGTTTCGGCTTCCCATTGCTGGACCCGCACCGGGTCTTGCTGCCATGCCTGGTACAACGGCTTTTGCGCGGAAAAGCCAAGCAGTTTCATGACCCGACGGACCGATTCCAACGACAAGGATTTACCGAACTGGCGATTGATCAATTCACGCAGCAGCGACAACGTCCACAGGCCGAATTCAAACTTGAACTGCTGCGGCGTGTTGTCCTTCACAGCCAGGGCAATCCAGCGCATTTCCTCGGCGCTGACCTTGGGAGGGCGGCCCGGAATCGGCTTTGCCAGCAAGGCATTCTGGCCGCCATCGGCAAATTTGGCCAGCCAGCGAAAAATGGTGGTGACGCTCAAGCCGAAGGCGGCGGCGACGTTCGCCACCGACTGGCCTTCGCGCACCGCTTTGACTGCCTGTTGGCGCATAACTTGGAGCGCATGATGGTCCAGTTTACGGCCGTCCGAAGTTCGTTTGCATTTCATGCCAGCATTATATTACGAACTAACATTACTTTATAGAGGGTTAGTAATGGTCCTGGGAACCCAGGCGCGGGGCTGGCCCTCCAATCAAGTTTGTTCGCTAGAAGGTAGGCAAAGAAGTCGAAAAGGGATCTTCCGTAAGCCGCCCACGTGTCTTTGCTATTGCGCCTTCCTGGCGATAGCAGCAGCTTCCATAGAAAGGTTTGAGCGGGTTGGATGGCATCGCCTCTGTCGTCGAGGAGTAGAGGGAATCCCTCGTAGCTTCGACCGGAGACTACTAGCCTCTCGTTGGCAAGCACAAAACGCACCCCGGGCCTCCTTGTTCTTCAGTTGGTTACATACAACTGCTGCTATACCCAAGGAGACGCTAGAAGGATGGGCGAATGGTGCTTAAGAACGCGCGTCATGCCGGCATTCTAATTTTGCTCATCAGTGCGCAAATGTCAAGTAACACTTTGCACTAATATGATCATACAATCTCTCATAATGAACAACAAAATTCGACAATTCGGGCGGCCGCGGCTGCTGGTGATCGGCTGCGGCGATGTCGGCATGCGCCTGCTGCCCCTGGTACGCGGCCGCTTCCGCGTGTTTGCGCTGACGAGCAGTCCGGAACGCAGCGCGCAACTGCGCGCCGCCGGCGCCGTGCCGGTCATCGGCGACCTCGATCGGGCCTCGACCCTGAAGCGCCTGCGCGGGCTGGCGCAGTATGTGGTGCACCTCGCGCCGCCGCAAGGGCAGGGCAGCCTCGACCTGCGCACGCGCCGGCTGACCGCCATTCTACCCGAGGGCGCACGGGTGGTTTATGTCAGCACCAGCGGGGTGTACGGCGACTGCGCGGGCCAACTGGTGACCGAAGCGCGCCCGGTGGCGCCCGTGAACCCGCGCGCGCAGCGGCGGGTCGACGCCGAGCGCGTGCTGCGCGCATGGGCGGTAGGCGCGCGTGCGCAACTGGCGATCCTGCGCGTGCCGGGCATCTATGCGGCCGACCGCTTGCCGCTCAAGCGCCTGGCCGCCGCCACCCCGGCACTGCTGGCGGCCGACGACGTGTACACCAACCATATCCACGCCGACGACCTTGCGCGCATCGTTGCGCTGGCGCTGTTCCGCGCGCTGCCGGGGCGGGTCTACCATGCGGTCGACGACAGCCGCATGAAGATGGCCGACTATTTCGACACGGTGGCCGACGCCTTCGGCATGGCGCGTCCGCCGCGGGTGTCGCGCGCGCAGCTGGAAGCGTCGGTGTCGGAGGTGGCGCTGTCCTTCATGTCCGAATCGCGCAAGCTGGACAACGCCCGCATCAAGCAGGAACTCGGGGTGCGCCTGCGCCATCCCGAAGTGGCACAGGCCGTCGCGGCGATGGCTCTGGCACAATAGCGGCCTTGACACAAGGAAACCGACATGACTTACGAAGAATATCTCGATGAAGTAACCACGCTGATCGCGGAAAAGTACAACCTGAGCGACGCCGCGGCGATCAAGCTGGTGGTCGACGCCCAGGACGCCGAGTTTTTCGTGCAGCACGACGAGAAAAAGGAACTGCGCACGCTGGACCAGGCGTACAAGGACGCCAAGACGATCTACATGGCCGGCAAAAAATAAGTGTTGTTTTTGCAACGCGCCCATGCGGCGGCGAGACGCGAGCCGGTGTACGATTGCGATAGCTCAAACGCGACACGCGTGCGCGCCGTATTGTGATCTTAGTCCGTCTCCGACCGGATACTCGTGCAGGGCTCGCCATGCCACACCGCATTCACCAGCCGACCAAAGAGCAAGTCCGCGCCTACATGGCGCAGCGTGAAACGGCGCGCCGCCCGCCGCCGGCGCCCGAGGAAATCCGCCGCCAGCTCAACTGGCGCCTCGACCCGCCCGACCCCGACCAGGTGCTGGTTCGCTTTTACCTCATCCCCTCCACCTACGGCCAACTGGCCACCCAGATCGCCATCGACTGGCTGTTCGCGCCGGTCACGATGATGCCGCTCATTCCTCCCAGGCAGTGAAATATCCTTTCATTTTTCTTTCTTCAGTGAAAGAAAATGAGGCGCTTGTGCAGAAATTAACAATTCTGTGTATCATGGCTTCGTTTGGCTAAAATGCCTGATATTCCATGGCTTTTGGTTATAGCTGCCATCTTTTTAGTTGTTCTTTAACCGCCGTGTCGAATTTTTGACACGGCCGACCTGCCTGAAAGTTTTGTAATGTCCGGACGAAAAATACCTGATGCCGCCGAATACGACCCGAACCGCGTGCTGGACGCGATCATCGACAAGCTGAATTTGAAGAACGATGCCGCGCTGTCGCGCGCGCTGGAAGTGGCGCCGCCGGTGATCAGCAAGATCCGCCACCGCACGCTGCCGATCGGGGCAACCATCCTGCTGCGCATGCATGAAGTGAGCGACTTCAGCATCCGCGAATTGCGCGCCCTCATGGGGGTGAGCCACGGGCAATCGGCCGCGCTGGCCTGACCCGGACGTCCCGAAAGCCGGACTCAGCCGGCCGCTGGCAGCGGCGCCGGCTGGCCGGCCGCGAAGCTGGCAGTGTTTGTTTCGCCCGGCGGTGAGGCGGGCTTGCGGCCCGCCGGTTGCCTTACTTCCGCATGGCTTTGAAGGAATCTCAAGCCGCTGCCGCCATCGGCATGTGCGGCGGGTTGATGCCGCAGTAGGCCGCTTTGGCTGCCGGCGGTTTGACGACGCCACAGTAGGCAGCTTTCGTTGCCGGAGGGTTGACGCCGCAGTATGCAGCTTTGGTCGCCGGCGGATTGACGCCGCAGTAGGCCGCTTGCGTTGCAGGTGGCTTGACGATGCCGCAATAGGCGACGCTCGCTGCCGGCTTGGAGATGAGGCTGCAGTAGGCCGCATCCTGGCCGCTGGCGGCGGCCTGCGGATAGTCTTCGCCAAAGGTAGCCTCGTAGATCTCGCGCATCCGCACGCCCGCGGCGACATGGATTTCTTCGTCGTCGGCGCCGCCTTCCATGCCGACATAAGGGTAATGGTGCAGGAAGTAGCCGAAGGCTTGCTCGCAGTCGGCTGCATACTTCATGGTGTCCAGGATATGGTAGTGCCAGAACGTATCGACATCGACCGAAGGAGCGGTTTGCTCGTTCGGGAATGCCTTCATCAGGTACAGGAAGCGCTTGTACTCACGTTCCACCGAATCGGCCTGCTGCGCAGTCCACCCTTCGCCTGACTGACGGTGCATCAGTTTGCCCTTGATGGCGCTCAGGTCAAGGTCCAAAATTGCATTCATTTCGACGTTCGAATTCATGGTGGTCCTCTTCTTTTAGTAGTTGATTACGTGAAGAAACATCCCTTGTCTTTTACTACGCGTTGACGTACGAAATCCTCCTGTATTGTTCAGCGTTAGCATTCTTAAGAACATTGATCTCGGTAACGAAATTCAATTGTTGCGCAGGCGCATCCGTTGCTAGTTGATCCACATCAACGATTAAGGTGACAAGTTTTCCAGTCTCTCGGCGGTGATGCGCGAGGCCGGAACCGGCTGCGGATTGATTTCCCACGGCGCCTGGTTTCCATCGTTTTCGCCGCTGCCTTCGTGGTCGCGCGCATCGTCGGCTGGCGCCGACACGCTCACGGTGGTGCCGATGCCCGGCACGCCCTTGATCGACAGGCTTCCGCCCAGCATCGTGATGCGCTCCTCGATCCCCACCAGCCCGAACGACCCGGCTTTCTGGCGCGCCATGTCGGCCAGGCCATTGCCGTTGTCGCGGATCGACATGTACAGCGAGTCGGTCAGCAAGGTCAGTTCGACGCTTACCCTGGTGGCTTGCGCGTGCCGCGTGATGTTGCTCAACGACTCTTGCAAGATGCGGAAGAAGGCGGTGGCGCGCTGGTCGCTGATGCAGTCGTCGCGCACCTGTTCGTGCAGCTCGCATTCGATGCCGGTGACGCGGCGGAACTCCTTGACCTGCCATTCGACAGCGGCCGACAGCCCCAGGTCGAGTACGTTGGGGCGAAGGTCGTTGATAATCTGGCGCACGCTCTTGATGGTGGCGTCGATCTGCTGCAGCGTGGCGTGGGCGCGCGCATGCAGGCGCGTATGGCTGGAGCGGGTACGCGAGGCCAGCATGTCGGTCTCGATGCGCAGGGCCAGCAGGTTCTGGCCAAGGTCGTCGTGGATCTCGCGCGCGATGCGCTTGCGCTCCAACTCCTTGATCTGGTCGGTGTGCGCGGCGAGGCGGCGCAGGGTCTCGTGCGAGGCCTGCAGCCTGGCCTGGCTGGCGCGCAGTTCCTGCGTCATGTCGGCGGCGATCATCAACGCGCGCCGGCGCGAGGAGGTCAGCGTGTGGAGCAGGGCGTACATCAGCATCGATCCGCCGAAGCCGGCAAATGCCGCCAGTTTCGGATAAAACGTATCGAACTCTGTGTAAATCTCTTTCTTCGGCGTGCTGAAGGTGACCTTCCATGCACGCCCGTGGAAATTGACGGGCAGCGTGGTGGTGAAGCGGGCAGGATCGGCCTCGTCGGGAAGGCTGTGCAGCTGGCCGGCGCTGTCGAACAGGATGCGCATCGCGGTGGGCGACACCGGGCCGCCGCCAGGGGGCGGAATGTCCTGGTCGAGCAAAGTCATGCGTACGTTGTTGACCGGCATTTCGGCGAGCACGCCCTGCACCAGCCGCGGCACGCTGAAGGCGATGCCGACCGAGCCGCGGTAGGCTGCGCGCCGCTGGTCCACGCTGTCGAGCGGAGCCCCCGGGGTGTAGATCGGCAAGCGCAGGCCGAGGAAGGCCCGGTTCGGGCCCGAGATGGCGCCGATCGGGGTTCCCGAATTCATCATCTGGCCTGAATCGCGGGTGGCCAGGATGATTTTCTCGACGTAGGCATTGGTCTGCAGGTCGAGCCCGAATGCCGTCGTGGACGCCGAGCTTGGCTCGATGAAAGTGACCACGGAATACGATTCGCGCACGCGCTCCACCTCGGTGCCGTTGGGCCTGATCGCGGCGGAAATGGCCAGGCCAGGGTTGGCATCCTGTTCTTCGTGCAGGCGCCGCTCGAAGGCTGGTCGGGTTTGCTGGGTTACATGTTCTGCATAGTTGATGGTGTCGATCGCCGGGAAGTTATCCTGCAAGGCCAGGCCGGCCGCATATTCGTGGAACTGGGCGCGGGTGATGGTGTCGGACGTACGGAACAGGCTGGCGGTTGCGCGCAGCACGTCCGTGTACGACTTGACCCGCGCCACAATGGTGTTCTGGGCGTTGCGCGCGTGGTTCGCAAACCGCTCGCGCGAATCGCTCTCGATGAACCTCGTGGTCGCAAGGTACATCAGCAGGCCGATACAGGAGGAAATTGCTACCCCGACCCATAAGGCCTGATAACGTGAGAATGCCTGCTGTTGGGCGGGGGTTAGCGCCATGGGATGGACTCGGCTTGAAGAATTGCGTTGCAGGTATACATGACCAGAAGAGTGCGTTGCATCGTTACCAACGGTAACGAGACTTGCATCCTGGCGTACCTATCAATCCTGATAGGTTGTTCAAAAAAGCAACATTCTTATCGTTTCGGCAAAAACAGCAGGGACGTTCCAGCCCCGGCGCAAGCAAGAAAAATCCC
>NZ_QYUP01000050.1 GCF_003590855.1 Massilia cavernae | reverse complement strand
GCGGATCGGCGAGAACACGCCGTAGTGGGGATGGATGCGTTCGCCCAGAGCCGGGATGTCGACGCCGTTCTTGCGCCATTCATGGCCGCCGATCACGCCCAGCAGTTCGCGCAGCGATGCGACGAAGGGCTGCTCGCCGCGGCCGTAGGCTTCATTGCAGGCCAGCTTGACGTCCGGCGCGCGGCGCAGCGGAATCGTGTAGTCGGCATCGAATGGAATGAGCAGCATCGCCAGCGTGCGGGCGCGCTGCGACTGCGCCTGGCGGTGCAGGTGGAAGGCCTCGGCCGGCGTCGCGGGCACCTTTGGCGCCTTGGCGCGCTTGCCCTTGCCGCCCTTGTGGTCGGCGCGGCGCGCGAGCGCCTGCAGCAGCTGGCGCGCGTTCTGGAAGTCGCCGCGCCACAACAGGGCGGTGCCTTCGCAGGCGAGCCGGTAGGCCGTGTCGGCGGGCGTCTGGTCGTCGGCGATCACAACTTTTTTCGGCGCGGGCATGCCGCTTTCCGAACGCCACAGCGCCGAACGTTCCTGGCCTGCTTCAATCCATTGGATGCGGGTGTCCATCAATGGTGGTGCGACCAGCTGCCGTCGGTTGAGGAGAGGTAGGACGCGACCGCGTTCTTGTCGCCGGTGGCGTAACGCTTCAGTTCACCGCAGGCGCACAGGCCCTGGTAGGGCTGGATGTGTGAGCAAGCTGACACTTTCTGGAGGAATACCTTGACCGGCTTGGTGCATTTGTCGCACTTGAAGGTCAGCACGCGTGCTGGTTTTGACATGATTTCAATGGTGTATGGGGAAAGCGCGCATTCTAGCATTCCGGCCCCGCGCAACTTGCGTACGGCGCGGCCGGCCCCACATTGCTGGTGCATGGGCGGCGAACATAAATGGTTACATTTTGGGGTCAACATGCCCGGCCGCGCAGCGTTGAATGAACAGGTCCGGCATGGACCGTTCCAGGAGCAGTGAAGCCATGGTCAAGCACAAGCAACCGAGCAAGGAAGAAGTCAGGGAATGGCTGCGCACCGAAATCGCGCGGCGCCGGCCGCCTCCCGATCCGGTCCAGATCCGGCGCGAACTGGCCTGGGAGCCCGCGCCCGCGCCCGCGCCCGCGCCCGCGCTTCAGGCGGTCAAGCCGTTCCGGACTACTGCACGCTGACGCTGCTGGTGCCGCCGCCGGACGGCTGCACCAGCACCTTGGTCGCGATCCGCTCCGTCATCTCCTGCACGTGCGAAATGACGCCGACCTTGCGGCCCATCGACTGCAGGCCGTCGAGGGCGTCCATCGCCACCCGCAAGGTGTCGCTGTCAAGGCTGCCGAATCCTTCGTCGATGAACAGCGATTCGACGCGCACGCGGTTGGACGACAGCGAGGCCAGTCCCAGCGCCAGCGCGAGCGAGACGAGGAAGGATTCGCCGCCCGACAGCGAGTTGACCGAGCGGATTTCGCCACCCATGTCCTGGTCGCGCACCAGCAGGCCGAGCGACGGTCCGCTGCTGCTGGCCACGCGTTCGAGCCGGTAGCGCTTCGCCAGCTGCGACAGGTGGCTGTTGGCGTAGCCGAGCAGGACGTCCAGCGTGAACTGCTGGGCGTAGTTGCGGAATTTCTTGCCGTCTTGGGAACCGATCAAATCGTACATTTGTGCCCAGCGCCGCTCGATCACCTGCTGTGTTTCGATTTCCGCCATCACCGCCTGCGCGCTTTCGCGCCGGACGTTGTCCTGGGCAACCTGCAGGCGCAGCGCGGCCGATGCGTCGTGCGCCAGCTTGCGTTGCTCCTGCAATGCCGCCAGCATTCCGGCCAGTTCGCCGGCGGGAACGGCTCCCTGGCCTGACGCGTGCTCCTGGTGCAGGGCGGCCTGGCCGCGCCGCTCCGCAAGGATGGTCGCGGCGCTCGCTGTGGTGGCGTCCAGCGCCGCAAGGGCGCTGCGCTCCTGCGCGGTCCATGCGGCGCCGACCGCAAGCAGCGACGCCATGTTCTCCTTGTCCATCGCGCCGAGGGCAGGGTGCTGTTCCCCAAATCCGGCCACCCATGCGTCGAGGCGCGAACCTGCGGATGCCAGTTCGTTTTGCAGTGCGCCGAAGCGGTCCTTGTTGTGGACCAGCGATTCGCGCGCGCGGGTTTCGGCATGCGCCGCCTGTTCGCGCGTGGACTGGTGGCTGGCCACCAACGCCCTGGCGGCATCGACCGCCCCGGCAAGTACGGCCTCCACCTCACGTACCGGTTTGCCGTCCCAGAGCGCGGCGCGCTCGCGCTGCCGTGCCGCCAGCTCAGCGTCGATACGTTCGAACGCGGCTTGCGCGGCGACGTAAGCCTGGCCGGCCTGCTCGCGTCGATTCTGCAAGGCGGCGTGTTCGGTGTCGAGTGCAAGCAGCGTTCCCTCGCGCGCTGCCTGCGCGGCCGACCGGGCATTCCAGTCGTCCGCCTCGCGTTCACGCGCGGTTCGGAAACCGGCAGGATCGCGCTGCCACTCGGGACGCCACGCGCCCTCGAATGCCGCATCGAGTTCATCGAGGATGGCCGCGAGCGCGGCTGAGGCCTGCTCACGGCGTTCGGCCAGCGACGCGCTGTGGGTGCGGGCGTCGGCCAGCGCGGTGCGGGCCTTGATGGCTGCATCCTGCAGCTTCTCGCGCTCGGCGGCGCCACGGTCGCATGCCAGTTGTGCCGCGTCGCGCGCGGCTGCGGCCTGGCGCTCGGCCAGTTCGCGTGCGTCGTGCTGCTGCGACGCCGTGCGTGCCATTCCGAGCTGGGCGCTGAACCAGCCTGCGTCGACATCCGGTTCACCGGCGAGCGGGTGGGCGCGCCAGGTGGATTCGGATTTCTCCAGTGCTGTTTGAAGTGCCTGCTGTTCGCCCAGGGACGCGGCAAGCTGCTTGCCGGACGCCGCGATCAATGCGCGCTGGGCGCCCTGTACCGACAGGTTGTCCGACGCCGCAGTCCGGCAGCGGGCGGCTTCGGCCTGGAGGCTGGTAAGTATCGCGTGCGGAATGGCGTCCTGGTGGCGGTAAGGATGGTCTCCGCTTCCGCACACAGGGCACGGTTCGCCGTCTTCCAGCGCCGCGCGCAGCTCTGTCACGCTGGACGCGCATGCAAGCTGCGCCGCCTCGTGCGAACGCTCGGCCTGGACCCGCGCCGCATCGAGCGCCCCGTGCGCGGCGACTGCCTGTGCGAGCAGTGCTTCGGCCGTAGCCCTGGCCGCTTCAAGTTCCTGCCTGCGCGCCGTCGCCTGTTGCAGGTTCGCGCGCACCGTTTCAAGTTCCGTCCACGCTTTTTCCGCGCCCGCAAGGCTGTCGCGCCGCGCGTCGAGCGCCTGGCGCTCGCTACGCAGCAGGTTCGCATCGAAGGCTGCGAGGGTGGCGATTGCCTGCTGGCGGGTGACCTCCAGCGCCTGCAGCCTGCCGGCAGCTTCCTGCGCTGCTGCCGCAGCGGAGCTGTCTTTGCCTGTTGCCGCATCGAGCGCAGCCTGCGCCTGCGCGACCTCTAAAGCGAGCGTGCGTTCGCGGCCGGACTGCTGGTCGGCCTGGACAAACAGCGTGTCCCAGCGAGGCCATTGCGCCGCCAGGGTGGCGAGGTGACGGTGGCTGTCCAGCCATGCAGCCCCTTGCTGGTGCTGCGCACGCGTTGAGGCCAGTGTGGCTTCCGCCTGCACCGCAGCGGTGTTTGCAGCTTCCTGTTCGCTTACAGCTGCGGCGCGCGCTTCGGCCGCATTCGCATGCGCGGGCTTGAGCGCCAGCACCGTGGCGTCCAGCGCCTTGGCCTGGTCCAGCACGGGCGCTGCGTCTTTCTGGGCTTGCTCGGCAAGCTGCAGGCGCGCGCCGGATTCGGTGACGGCAAGCGCCGCCTGTTCCTGCGCGGCCAGCGCCTGCGCAAGGGCTTCGTTGCAGGCGGCGATTGCCGCCTGGGCGCCGGCGATATCCGCATCGAGGCGGCTGCATTCGGATACCAGCTGGCGCGCCGGCTGCACGGCGTCGACCATCGCCAGCCGGCGACGACGGGGCGCCGCGGCTTCCGCCGCCGCGGACGCTTCCGCGACCGCCGCTTCGGCCGCGATCACCTGCTGCACGAGCTTGTCGGACTCCTGCTGCCAGCGCAGCTGCTGTTCCAGCACGGCCTTGCGTTCGTCGAGCTGGTGAAGCGCGCAGTCGGCAGCCGCGGCCTGCACATCGAGTTCCGCGCGCACTTCCGCCGGCAGCGGCGTCTGGTCCGCGAGCCGGGCCGCAAGGCGCTGCGTGGCTGCCTGTTCGGTCTTGAAGCGTTCGAACGCGCGCTTCGAAATGGCGCTGTAGACCGCGCTGCCGGTCAGCGTTTCGAGCAGTTCGCCGCGCTCGTTTTCCTCGGTCTTGAGGAAGGCCGAGAACTCGTTCTGCGCCAGCAGCACGGCGCGCGTGAACTGTTCGAACGACAGGCCGACGCGGTTGACGATCTCCTGCAGCACTTCGGTGTTCGTGCCACCGATCGCATGCAGGTCTGGAAGCAGCTTAAGCGACATCTGCGCCTTCTGCAGACCGCCGGATGCTTTGTTGTAGGAACGCCGGATGCCCCAGCGTGCGCGGTAGCGCAGTCCGTCGTTGCCGACGAAATCTACTTCCGCCGAGGCTTCAAAAGCGCCGCGCCTTAGCAAGGTGCGCGGGTCATGAACCGATACGCGGTCAGACCCGACATCGGGAAGCTGGTCGGCATTCTTTCGCTTAAGCAGGCGCGGCGTGGCGTCGTACAGGGCCAGGCACATGGCGTCGAGCAGGGTGCTCTTGCCGGCGCCGGTCGGGCCGCTGATGGCGAACAGGCCGGACGAAGCCAGCGGCTCCTGCTCGAAGTCGACGCAGAAGTCGCCCGCCAGCGAGGCCAGGTTGCGGCCGGCGATCCTCAGGATCCTCATCGCGCGCCTTCCTCGTCCGACATCGACAGCAGCAGTTCCGCGAACGCGCTCAGGTGTTCGGGCTGCGCTTCCTCGCCGTAGCGCTGCTGGTACAGGCGGCGGAAGATGTCGTCCGGCTGGAGCTGGGCCAGCTGGTCGAGCGACAGCGCGGCCGCCTCAGGGGCGGCCGGGTCGGTCCTGCGGGTCGGTTCGATCTTCGCCAGCCGCACTGGTTTACCGGCCAGCGCGGCTTCGATGCGCCCGCGCAGGCCAGGTTCGGGCGCGTCGAGCAGCACGCGCACTTCCAGGAAGGGCCGCAGTTCGTCCGCTACTTCGGGCAGGTCGAGCGCTTCGAGCGCGGCCAGTGCTTGTTCCAGCGGCGCCGGCTGGGACGGGATGCGCAGCAGCTCCACCGCGCGCGGCACCATCAGCGGCGTCACCGACGCCGCCTTGCCATCGGCAAGGTCGACCCGCAGCACCTGATGCCTGTAGCCGGTTTCGGCGAACGACAGCGGTATCGGGCTGCCGCAATAGCGCAGGTGCTCCTTCTGCCCGACGCGCTGGGCCAGGTGCAGGTGCCCCAGCGCCGCGTAGGCGATGGCCGGGTCGAAGATCCCGGCCGGCAGCACTTCGGTGCCGCCGATGACGATGCGGCGCTCGGAGTCGAGCGAGGCCTGGCCGTCCACCATGTGGCAGTGGCCCATGGCGACAATGGCATGTCCTTCGGCGCATTTCGCGCGCGCCAGTGCGAACGCCTGTTGGTACAGCATGCCGATGCCGGCCAGGTAAGGGTCTGGGGAAGGCTCGGCGTCAAGCGGCGTTTCCGCGCGTGGCACGTCGCCTGGGCGCAGGAAGGGAATCGCCAGCACCCAGGCCGCCACGGCGCCGTCCTTGCCGTGCAGCGGAACCAGCAGCCGTTCGAGGTCGATCTGGCCTTGCGCATCGCGCACGATGTGGCCGATCACGCTGGTGCCGTGGGCCTCCAGCAGCGGACCCGGCGCCTCCAGCCGCCCCGGCGAATCGTGGTTGCCCGCGATGACGACGATGTCGAGCTGCGGCGCGCGCGTGCGCGCTTCGCGCAGGAAGCGGTACAACTGCTTCTGGGCGGCGGCGGACGGGTTGGCGGTGTCGAAAATGTCGCCCGCGACCAGCAGCGCATCGGCCTGCTCCTCCACGATGGTATCGAGCAGCCAGTCGAGGAAGCGCTGGTGCTCGTAGCTGCGTTCGTAATTATGGAGGGTCTGGCCCAGGTGCCAGTCGGAAGTATGCAGCAGCCGCATTGCGTAAGCGAGAAAGTGACGATCAGCCGGCTACTATAGCGTATGCGGCGGCGCGGAAGGTATTGCGGCCGGCCTGCTTGGCTTCGTACAGCAGCGTGTCGGCCTGCTTCAGCAGTTCCGCCGCCTCCATCGGTCCGCCGC
>NZ_QYUP01000049.1 GCF_003590855.1 Massilia cavernae | reverse complement strand
CGCCTCAGCGTATAATTTCTCTACTGACCAGTTTTTGGCCTGGTCCGTTTTTTCCGGCATCAAGCTGCAAGCTGACATACCAAGCAGAAGGAACGAAGCAACAACTACTTTCAATTTTTTTTGCATAGCTTTTTGCAAGAGGATTCGAGTTTCAACGAAAGGCTGATTATAGCCGATGGGAATGCTGTGATATTAACTCCAACGCCGAATTCGGCGGATTTACCCGAAGACATGGATTTCGACGATGAACTGGACGCGGAGTTCGCGCCAGCCGCCGCCGGTTCCGACCTGTCTCCGATTACCCTTGAACTGACACCGGACGCATGCGGCCACCGCCTCGACAAGGTCGTGGCCGGCCTGGTGCCGCAGTTCTCGCGCAGCCGCATCCAGCAGTGGTTCGAAGGCGGGCACGTGCTCGTCGACGGCAAGCCAAAGCGCGGCAAGGATACCGCGTACGGCGATGAAACGGTCGTCATCCTGCCACAAAGTGCGCCGGAAGACCAAGCTTATACACCGGAAGAAATCGCACTCGATATCGTTTTCGAAGACGAGCACATTATCGTGATCAACAAGCCGGCCGGCCTGGTCGTGCACCCGGGCGCCGGCAACTGGACCGGCACCTTGCTGAACGGCCTGCTGCACCATTGCCCGCAGTTGACCAACGTGCCGCGCGCCGGCATCGTGCACCGCCTCGACAAGGACACCAGCGGCCTGATGGTGATCGGCAAGACGCTGGCCGCCCAGACCGACCTGGTGCGCCAGCTGCAGGCGCGCAGCGTCAAGCGCGAGTACTTCGCGCTGGTATGGGGCACGCCGCGGGTCTCCGGTACCATCGACGCATCGATGGGACGCCACCCGAAAGACAGGGTCAAGATGGCGGTGTCGACCAACTTCTCGGCCAAGCCGGCCATCACGCACTACCAGCTAATCGCGTCCGGTATGCTCGACCGCCGCCCGGTCAGCCTGGTGCAGTGCCAGCTTGAAACGGGGCGCACCCACCAGATCCGCGTGCACATGATGTCGATCGGTTTCGCGCTGGTCGGCGATACCGTGTACGGCAAGCAGCACCTGGCGCCGGCCTTCCACCGCCAGGCGCTGCAGGCGCGCCGACTCGGCCTGGTGCATCCGGCCACCGGCGAGGATTGCGAGTGGATCGTTCCGCTGGCGTCCGACTTTGCCGAGCTGATCGCACGTGCCGGCATCCCCGAGCCGGAAGCGGCATGACCCCACAAGTGTTGGTTCCTGACTGGCCCGACGCGCCCGCCAACATCGGCGCGCTGGCCACGATGCGCGCCGGCGGCGTCAGCGCCGGTCCCTACGATGACGGCCGTGGCGGCGGCGGGCTGAACCTCGGCCTGCACTGCGGCGACAACGCCGACGCCGTGCGCGCCAACCGCGCCTTGCTGCAAGGCTTGCTGCCCGCTACTCCTGCCTGGACCTCGCAGGTACACGGCATCGCGGTGGCCGACGCCGCCACCGTGCAGCCCGGCGCGCCGGTCCAGGTGGCCGACGCCGGCGTCACGGACCGTCCCGGCGTGGTGTGCGCGGTGATGACGGCCGATTGCCTTCCGGTGCTGTTCGCCGACGTCGATGGCAAGGTGGTGGGCGCAGCCCACGCGGGTTGGCGCGGCTTGGCTGCCGGCGTGCTCGGCGAAACAATCAAGGCGATGCGCGGCAAGGGTGCCGGGGAAATCACAGCGTGGTTGGGCCCGGCGATCGGACCATCGGCTTTCGAAGTGGGTCAGGATGTACTGGACAGCTTTGCCGCGGCCGCACAGGGCAAGGATGAAGAAGAGAAGGTAAGGGCGGCGTTCGCGCCTTTCCCTGGCCGCCAGGGGAAATACCTGGCCGACATGTACACCCTGGCGCGGCTGTTCCTGGCGCGCGACGGGGTCACGCGAGTGTCGGGTGGAAACCGTTGCACATTTACCGAACGCGAAAGCTTTTACTCGTACCGCCGCAGCCACCTTACCGGCAGGCAGGCGAGTTTGATCTGGCTCAAATAGTAAGGACGGGGTCGCCTGATACTGCGGCATTCATCGCGTGCCGCCGCCGTCGCAGCCACTGCCGTCGGCGGACGAGCAGTCGGTGACGGCCACGCCGGGCGCCTGGTTGGCAGCATCTGGAATCGCCGCCGCAGCCTGGGCGGCCCTGGCTTTCAGCTCGGCCTTGCGCTTCCTTCGCTTAGTTCCTGTAAGATAATAAAGGATTGACAACGGCAGCGCGCAATAGCCGAGGAAGGTCATGACACCCGCGACGAACGACGTTTCCGTCAGCGCCATCAGGCCGACCACATAAATCCAGGCAATTGCCACAAGCCACATACGAATTCCTTTATTTGAAAACCCGATTTTAAACAAACGGAAGCAAACATGAATATGCCTGATCCAAACGCCATGGCTACGGCCTGGATGTCGCAGTTCACCAACCCATGGCAGTCGTGGCTAAAGCTCCCCGAGCAAAGCGCCAACCCGTTGTCCGGCATGCTGAAGGAAGCCGGCGTCGCCATCAAGCCCGATGCGCTGGAAGCCCTCAAGGCCGACTACATGAACAAGGCGCACGCCTTGTGGCAGGATTTTATCGCTTCGCGCAAGCCGGCCCTGCCTGATCGCCGCTTTTCCTCGCCGGAATGGCAGTCCAATCCGCTGACCGCCTACCACGCCGCATCATACCTGCTGAATGCCGAATTCCTGACCGCGCTGGCCGAAGCGGTCGACGCCGAACCGCGCCAGCACCAGAAAATCCGCTTCGCGGTGCAGCAGATGGTCGACGCAATGTCGCCGGCCAATTTCCTGGCGACGAACCCGGAAGCCCAGCAGAAGCTGATCGACACCAAGGGCGAAAGCCTGGCCAAGGGCATGGCCAACATGCTGGCCGACATGCAGAAGGGCCGCATCTCCCAGTCCGACGAGTCGGCTTTCGAGGTCGGCCGCAACGTGGCGACGACGCCCGGCCAGGTCGTGTTCGAAAACGACCTGTTCCAGCTGGTCCAGTACGACCCGGTCACGCCGAAGGTGCACGAACGCCCGCTGCTGATCGTGCCGCCTTGCATCAACAAGTTCTACATCCTCGACCTGCAGCCCGAAAACTCGGTGGTTCGTTACGCGGTCGAGCAGGGCAACACCGTGCTGTTGATGTCCTGGCGCAATCCCGACAAATCGCTGGGCAAGACCACCTGGGACGACTACGTCGAGCACGGCGCGATCAAGGCGATCGAAGTCACTCGCGCCATCAGCGGCAAGGACAAGATCAACACCTTGGGTTTCTGCGTCGGCGGCACCATCGTCGCCACCGCGTTGGCGGTGCTGGCCGCGCGCGGCGACCAGGCCGCGTCCAGCGTCACGCTGCTGACGACCTTGCTGGACTTCTCCGACAACGGCGTGCTGGACGTGTTCGTCGACCACGCCCAGGTGGCGCTGCGCGAACAGCAGCTGGGCAAAGGCGGCCTGATGCCGGGCCGCGACCTGGCCACTACCTTCTCGGCGCTGCGCCCGAACGACCTGGTGTGGAATTACGTCCAGTCGAATTACCTGAAGGGCAACGAGCCGCCTCCGTTTGACTTGCTTTACTGGAATGCTGACAGCACCAACCTGCCTGGCCCGATGTTCTGCTGGTACCTGCGTAATATGTATCTGGAGAACAACCTGCGCGAAGCGGGCAAGCTGAGCGTGGCCGGCCACCCGGTCCACCTGGCCGACATCGACGCGCCGGCTTTCCTGTTCGGCTCGAAGGAAGACCATATCGTGCCGTGGACGGCCGCGTTCGAATCGATGAGCCTGCTGAACCCGAAAAAGCCGAAGGCCAACAAGTTCGTGCTGGGCGCGTCCGGACACATCGCCGGGGTGATCAACCCGGCGTCCAAAGGCAAGCGCAGCTACTGGGTCAACGACGCCAGCGGCAGGTCGCGTCCGAAGACCGCCGGCGAGTGGTTCGACGGCGCCACCGAGAACAAGGGAAGCTGGTGGGGCGAGTGGGCGCAATTCCTGGCCGACAATGGCGGCAAGGATATTGCCGCGCCGAAGAAGCCGGGCAATGCCGAGTACACGCCGATCGAGCCGGCCCCTGGGCGCTACGTCAGGGTGCGCGCCGACTGAGTTGAATACGGGGCAAGCGATGTTGCCCCGTATTTACATTTCGGGATGCAGTGCAATAAATGCTGCAGGCGGCGTCGCAAGATGGTACTTTTCCGGATAAGCACTCTATAATGAACAGGTAGGGCTTGTCAGAGGGAGCGGACTGAGTCCGCTTTTTTTTCGAATTATTCAAGACGCGCTGCGGCGCAATAGTGGAAACCTGAGATGAGTAGTGGAAAGAAGAGCGCTGAACGCCTGATCAAGAAATACCCGAACCGTCGCCTGTATGACACCCAGACGAGTTCGTACATCACCTTGACGGACGTAAAACAACTTGTGCTCGACGGAGACGAATTTACTGTTGTCGATGCGAAATCGAACGAAGACCTTACCCGCAGCATCCTGCTCCAGATCATCCTGGAAGAGGAAGCCAACGGTGCACCGATGTTCTCGAGCGCGGTGCTGTCGCAGATCATTCGCTACTACGGGCACGCGATGCAGGGCATGATGGGGTCCTACCTGGAGAAAAACGTCCAGGCGTTCACCGACATCCAGAACAAGTTCACCAACAACGCCGCCGGCGCTTTCGAGGGCAAGCCGTTCAGCCCCGAGATGTGGACCCAGTTCATGAATGTCCAGGGCCCGATGATGCAAGGCATGATGAACAACTACATCGACCAGAGCAAGAACCTGTTCGTGCAGATGCAGGAGCAAATGCAGAACCAGAGCAAAACGATTTTTGGCGCGTTTCCCTTCGTGCCAGTAGACAAAAAGTAATGCCACAGGCGCGGGCAATCCGCGCCGCCGGCTGCACACCCAGGCATGGCAGTGGGGTACAATAGCGGGCTATCCTGCTTTCTCCTCGTCCCCCGCCATGTCTGAACTCCGCCGTATCCCCGTTCCCGCACAAGACGCCCCGATCGGCGCGCCTGCAGCCGCTCCCAAGGTCGGTTTCGTTTCGCTCGGCTGTCCGAAGGCGCTGGTCGACTCCGAACAGATCCTGACCCAGTTGCGCGCCGAAGGCTACGACACCGCCAAGTCCTATGAAGGCGCCGACCTCGTGATCGTCAACACCTGCGGCTTCATCGACGCGGCGGTGCAGGAATCGCTGGACGCGATCGGCGAGGCGCTGGCCGAGAACGGCAAGGTCATCGTCACCGGCTGCCTGGGCGCCAAGAAGGATGCGCAGGGCGACGACATCATCATGAAGGTGCACCCGAAGGTGCTGGCAGTGACCGGCCCGCACGCGGTCGGCGAAGTCATGAGCTCGGTGCACCTGCACCTGCCGAAGCCGCACGAGCCGTTCTTCGACCTGGTGCCGGCACAGGGCGTCAAGCTGACGCCGAAGCACTACGCCTACCTCAAGATTTCCGAAGGCTGCAACCACCGCTGCAGCTTCTGCATCATCCCGTCGATGCGCGGCGACCTCGTATCGCGCCCGATCGCCGACCTGATGCTCGAAGCCGAAAACCTGTTCAAGGCCGGCGTCAAGGAACTGCTGGTCATCTCGCAGGACACCAGCGCCTACGGCGTTGACGTCAAGTTCCGCTCCGGCTTCTGGAACGGCCGCCCGGTCAAGACCCACATGACGCAGCTGGTCGAAGCGCTCGGCCAGCTGGCCAAGCAGTACGGCGCGTGGGTGCGCCTGCATTACGTGTACCCGTACCCGCACGTCGACCAGGTCATCCCGATGATGACCGGTGAGAATATCCTGCCTTACCTCGACATCCCGATGCAGCACGCGCACCCGGACGTATTGAAGCGCATGAAGCGCC
>NZ_QYUP01000048.1 GCF_003590855.1 Massilia cavernae | reverse complement strand
GACATCGGCGAGATGGGCCTGGTCGAGGCGGACTACGCCTGGATCACCCAGCAGGTGATGGCGGTCGCCAAGCAGTACGCGCAGGGCCGCATCGTCAGCTGCCTGGAAGGCGGCTATAACCTGTCGGCGCTGGCGCGCAGCGCGGTGGCCCACATCAAGGCGTTGGCCGAACTCGACTGAGTCTGGCGTTTTGTCTCCATAAAATCACATTCCTGCCGTTCTCGAGCGTTCGGATTGACACGAATAAATCCGCTCGGTAAATTCATTGTTGACCAGTAGCACGGTCGTTCTATTTTTACCCATCCCGCATCGCCCGTCTCACCGTTTTTTCATCCGGCGTTCCCACACAAGGAGAATTAAATGAGTCGATTCACGCGCATTTTCGTTACGCTTTTCGTCCTGTCGCTTACCGCGGTATCAGGCTTCGCCAGCGCCACCAACTACACCCTCTGGATCAACGGCCGCACCGGCGGCGGCGTGGTCGGCAACTACAACAGCTTTACCTACTGGGGCCCGGACACGACGGCCGCGGGCATCAACAAGAAATCGGTGAACTGGGACGGCTACAACAGCATCTCCTCGCAGAACGGCAAGATCCGCGACGCGCTCGACTGCTTCTGCACGGGCCCCAACTGGTGCTACGTCGCCACCCACAGCGCGGGCGACCTGATGATGGGCTACACCCTGGCCAACTACGGCGCCTCCTCGCGCCTGAAGAAAAACGCCAGCCCCAATTCGGCCGGGGTATGCGGCAATTCGGACGGCACTTCGCAGACGGGATGGAACATCAAGTGGGTGCGCGCGGCATCGGGCGCGGGCGGCGGCTCGGAGCTGTCGGACGCCGGTTCCTGGGCGGTGTCGGAACCGCTGGTCAAGGACCTCAAGACCACCACCGCGCGCGCGATGTACAACCATAACAACACGGCCAACGTGTGGTTCTACATGTACGCCGGCGCCAAGGGCACGCTGTACTCGGGCATCCTGCCGGGCCAGGACGACGAGGCGGTCGCCTACCACAGCACCGGCGGCGTGGCGGGCAGCTCGGGTGGCTCCTACTGCAACCCGAGCGACTGGTTCTGCAACGACCTGACCCTCGGCACCGCGGCCAACGAAGGCGGCAGCGCCAAGTGGAGCTTCCACTCGGTCTCCTTCCGCGACGATAACGAGAGCCATAACCACTACGCCAACGGCAACTGGGGCGGCATCGTCGGCGTGGTGCGCACGGCGGTGGTCAACAGTGCCAACTAAGCGCTCGACGCTTGCATGGGCGGCAGCCGGCATCGCCGCCGCGGCGGTGCTGGCGCTGGCCTTGTGGCCCGCCAGCGGCGGCGAGACTACTGCCGCCGGCGCGGCTGCGGCGGCGCCGCAGGCCGCGCAGGCAGCTGCGACTGCACCCGGGCCGGGTGGCCCTGCCATCCCGCCGCCCGCCGGCGAACGGCAAGAACGCCTGCGGCTGCTGACGGAGCAGGTGCGGCATGCGGACCATACCTGGTGCAGCTATGCCGCCAGCACCGTCTACCCGCTGGCGCCGGGTGACGCGCGCGCACCGGCCTGGTGACACCACCGGCAGCCCGCCCCTGCGGGTCGAGGCCGCGCGAAACGCCGCCGCCTCGCCGGCCACCGACCGCGCGACTGCGAGGTCTGCACCAGCACCGCGGGTCGGTGGCCGGCGGCCGCGTTCGAAGCGCCATCGGGGGCTCGGCCCGGCCGGTTGGGTCACCAGGCCGGTCGCGCGCGGCTCACCCGGCGCCAGCGGGTAGACGGTGCTGGCGGCATAGCTGCACCAGGTATGGTCCGCATGCCGCACCTGCTCCGTCAGCAGCCGCAGGCGTTCTTGCCGTTCGCCGGCGGGCGGCGGGATGGCAGGGCCACCCGGCCCGGGTGCAGTCGCAGCTGCCTGCGCGGCCTGCGGCGCCGCCGCAGCCGCGCCGGCGGCAGTAGTCTCGCCGCCGCTGGCGGGCCACAAGGCCAGCGCCAGCACCGCCGCGGCGGCGATGCCGGCTGCCGCCCATGCAAGCGTCGAGCGCTTAGTTGGCACTGTTGACCACCGCCGTGCGCACCACGCCGACGATGCCGCCCCAGTTGCCGTTGGCGTAGTGGTTATGGCTCTCGTTATCGTCGCGGAAGGAGACCGAGTGGAAGCTCCACTTGGCGCTGCCGCCTTCGTTGGCCGCGGTGCCGAGGGTCAGGTCGTTGCAGAACCAGTCGCTCGGGTTGCAGTAGGAGCCACCCGAGCTGCCCGCCACGCCGCCGGTGCTGTGGTAGGCGACCGCCTCGTCGTCCTGGCCCGGCAGGATGCCCGAGTACAGCGTGCCCTTGGCGCCGGCGTACATGTAGAACCACACGTTGGCCGTGTTGTTATGGTTGTACATCGCGCGCGCGGTGGTGGTCTTGAGGTCCTTGACCAGCGGTTCCGACACCGCCCAGGAACCGGCGTCCGACAGCTCCGAGCCGCCGCCCGCGCCCGATGCCGCGCGCACCCAC
>NZ_QYUP01000047.1 GCF_003590855.1 Massilia cavernae | reverse complement strand
GCCGGTCGCGCCTTTCGCTGCGCCCGACTTCCACGCCGTACCCGCGATATCCAGGTGCGCCCAGTCGTACTTGCGCGTGAAGTTCTCCAGGAAGCATGCCGCAGTCACACTGGCGCCTCCCGGCGTGCCGATGTTGGCCAGATCCGCGAAGTTCGATTTCAGCTGGTCGTTGTACAACTCGCCGAGCGGCAGGCGCCATGCGGTGTCGCTGGCCTGTTTGCCCGCGTCCATCAGTTCCGCCACCAGTTTCTCGCCGCCCGCGTCGTCGCGCGCGAACACGCCCGAGTTGTGGTTGCCCAGCGCGATGATGCATGCGCCGGTCAGCGTGGCGATGTCCACCACCGCCGCTGGCTTGAAACGCTCCGCATAGGTCAGCGCGTCGCACAGCACCAGGCGGCCTTCCGCGTCGGTATTCAAAATCTCGATGGTCAAGCCATTCATCGAGGTGACGATGTCGCCCGGCTTGGTGGCGCGGCCCGACGGCATGTTCTCGCATGCGGCCACGATGCCGATGACGTTCAGCTTCAGGCCCATCTCGCCGATCGCGCGGAAGGTGCCGAGCACCGAGCCGGCGCCGCACATGTCGTACTTCATCTCGTCCATGCCCGGACCGGCCTTGATCGAAATGCCGCCGGTGTCGAAGGTGATGCCTTTGCCGACCAGGACTACAGGCGCGTCCTTCTTGTTGCCGCCCATGTGCTTGAGCACGATGAACTTCGGCGGCTGCTCGCTGCCGTTGGTCACGGACAGGAAGCTGTCCATCTTCAGTGCTTCGAGCTGCTTGCGTTCGAGGACCTCGACGCCGAAGTCGAATTCCTTGGCCAGTTCCTTGGCGGTGTGGGCCAAGTAGGCCGGGGTGCAGACGTTGGCCGACAGGTTGCCCAGTTCCTTGGTCAGGTTCATGCCGTTGCCGATCGCGACAGCCTGCGCCAGCGCGGTCTTCAGGCCGGCGGAAGGCGTCGCGGCCAGGGTCAGCTTGCGCACGCCGGTCGGGGCAGGGTCCTTCTTGCTCTTCTGGCGGTCGGTGCGGAACTCGGTTTCATTGGCGGCGATGACGATGCAGCGCACCGCCCAGGCCGCGTCGCGGTCTTTCACATCTTCCATTGGTAGTGCGATAATGGCGTCCGCGGAACCGATCGTGGCGAAGGTCTTGAGCGCCGCGGTCACGGCCGACGTGAAGTTCTTTTCGCTGATCGACTCATCGCTGCCCATACCGACCAGCAGCACGCGCGCAGCATTGGCGCCCGATGCGCCGCGCAGCATCAGCGTCGAACCGGCCTTGCCTGTGATGTCGCCGGACTTGAGCGCAGCCGTGATTTCACCACCCTGATCGAGGGCTTTCGCGGCCTGCGACATTTTTTTATTCTCGAATACCGCAACTGCGACGCAGCCGGTTTTTACCGACGTGATGGTGTTCTTGGTATCGAATGCTTTTATGCTAAAGTCCATTTGGATCTCCATTTCATGTTTGTGACGCGCACTGCTTAACCTGCGATTATATCTTTCTAATGATCTTCGAACGCGCCCTGCGACGTGAACTGGCTAGTGCCGCCGGCGCCACCTTTACCGTACTTTTCTCGGTGCTGGCCACCTGGACCCTGATCTCCATCCTCGGCAAAGCCGCGGGGGCAAGGTCGACTCGGGCGACGTCGTCGCGCTGATCGGTTTTGCAATCCTGAATTATCTGCCAACTATCCTGATCCTCACCAGCTTTATTTCAGTGCTGGTGGCCGTCACGCGCAGCTACCGCGACTCTGAAATGGTGGTGTGGTTTGCCTCCGGCCAGTCGCTGCTGCGCTGGATCCGCCCGGTGCTGACCTTCGGCCTGCCGCTGGTGTTCCTGACGGGCGCCTTGAGCATGGTCGCAACGCCGTGGGCCAAGCTGAAAAGTACGGAGTTCATCCAGCGTTTCGAAAAGCGCGAGGACCTCAAGAAGGTATCCCCCGGCCAGTTCAAGGAATCGGCCGCCAGCAACCGCGTGTTCTTCGTCGAAGGCGTGACCGGCGAATCGACGGTGGTGCAGAACGTGTTCGTCAATACGCAGGAAAAGGGCGGCAACACGGTGGTCGTCGCGAAAGAGGGCGTCATCGAGAAGCAGCCGGACGGCGGCCAGTTCCTGGTGCTGAAGAATGGACGCCGCTACCACGGCGTTCCCGGCCAGGCCGATTTCCAGTCGATGGAGTTCGAGCGCTACAGCATGCGGGTGGCGGCCAAGACCCCGGCGCTGGGCGCCGACCTGCCGGTCGATACGCTGTCCACGCCCGCGCTGTTCGCCGCGCCCAACCGCTACACGATGTCCGAATTCCTGAAGCGCATTTCCGCGCCGGTGTCCTGCCTGATCCTGATACTGCTGGCGATCCCGCTCGGCTTCGTCAATCCGCGCGCCGGCAGCGCCGCCAACCTGATCCTCGCGCTGCTGATCTTTTTCACGTACGGCAACCTGGAAAAAATGGCTGAAGCATCGATCAAACAAGGCAAGATGGCCTTCGCCACCGCGTCGTGGCCGCTGCACTTCATCGCCGCGATGTGCGTGCTGCTGCTGTTCGCATGGCGCGTCAACCCGAACCACCGCTATCATCCGCTGGTGCTGTGGGGCGCCTTCAAGCGCGGCCGCGCCGCGCGCCAGGGAGCGCCCGCATAATGAAAGTCCTTCAACGCTATTTCGCGGTCTCGATCCTGCAGGCCGTCGCCTTCGTGCTGGTCGCCTTCCTCGGCCTGATCTCCTTCATGGACCTGACCGGCGAACTGCCGGCGGTCGGCAAGGACGGCTATGAAATCCAGCACGCCTTCATGTACGTACTGATGCTGGTGCCCGGCCATGTGTACGAGGTGATGCCGGTCGCCGCGCTGATCGGCACCATCTACACGATGGCGCAGTTCGCGTCGACGTCGGAATTCACCATCATGCGCGCGTCCAGCATGTCGACCCAGAAGGCGGCATGGATGCTGTTCAAGATAGGCATCGTGCTGGTTGCGATCACTTTCGTGTTCGGCGAGCTGATTACGCCGCGCACGGCGCCGTTTGCCGAGAAGCTCAAGCTGAGCGCGAAAGGCGCGTCGGTGTCGCAGCAGTTCAAGTCCGGCATGTGGACCAAGGACGTGGTGCGCAGCGACGGCGTCAAGGGCGAGGTCACCGGCACGCGCTTCTTCAACGTCAGCCAGTTCCGTCCCGACGGCCGCCTGGTCGACGTCAAGCTCTACGAATTCGACAACGACTTCCGCATGCGCTCCCTGATCACGGCGAAGACCGGCGTGTTCGAAGGCGACAACACCTGGCGCCTGGACGACGTGACCGAGACGGTGTTCACCGCCGGCAGCGGCGAAGGCAAGGCCACCTTCGGTCAGGAGAACAGCGCGGTCAGCACGCGCAAGCTGGACACGATGGCGCTGGCGTCCGAGATCACGCCGAAGATCCTGTCGGTGTCGTCGTCCGACCCGGAGCGCATGTCGGCCAACGAATTGGCGGTGTACACCCGCCACCTGGCCGAGAACCGCCAAGAGACCGAGCGCTTCAAGATCGCATTCTGGAAAAAGCTGATCGATCCATTCTCGATTTTCGTGCTGATGGCGCTGGCGCTGCCGTTCGCCTACCTGCACACGCGCAGCGGCGGCGTGAGCCTGAAGATTTTCATCGGCATCATGATCGGCGTCAGCTTCATCCTGATCAACACGCTGTTCTCCCACCTCGGCCTGCTCAGTACCTGGCCGGCGCTGGTGACGGCGATCGCACCGAGCCTGTTGTTCCTGCTGCTGGCGCTGGGCGCCTTGTGGTGGGTGGAGCGGCACTGATGGCCGGCCGCGCGCTGATCCTGTTCGCGCATGGCGCCCGCGCCGAGTCGTGGAAGGCGCCGTTCGAACGGCTGCGCGGACTGGCGCAGGCGCGCATGCCTGATGTGCAGGTGTCGCTGGCCTTCCTCGAACTGATGGAGCCGCGCCTGCCCGCCGAGGTGGCGCGCCTGGCACAGCAGGGCGTCGCGGACATCACCGTCGTCCCGGTGTTCCTGGGGCAGGGTGGCCACGTGCTGCGCGACCTGCCGCTGATCGCCGATGAGCTGCGCGCGGCCTACCCGGGCATGGTCATCAAGGTGGTCGGTGCAGTCGGTGAAGACCCGGACGTCCTCAACGCGATGACCGACTACTGCGTTGCCGCTGCGAAAAGCTAACGCTACTGTCCAGCCCCCGCTCGCCGCTACCGGCAAGCTCGGGATTGACGCGGGCAGCGTGGCCGGCTTCGACATCTACAGCCGCGTCCGCGGCGGCATTAGCGAGCGCAACGAGGCGCTGGCAGTGCTGGCCATAGGCAGCGAAGACAGCATGCTGTATTCGGTCGACCTGCTGGCTGGCAAGGCGTCCGCACGCGGCAGGTTTTCGCGCAACGATCAGGTAAGGGACATCGCGATCCCGCTGAACCAGGATTGACTGGGGCCCTAGCGCGCGGCCCGGAACACCCGGTCGAATAGCGGAACGCTTGACACCTTGGGGCTGGCGCGCTCGACGTGGCCGGCCCATTGTTCGGACAACTGCTGGCAGGTCGCGCGCAGCACCGGCGTCAGTTCGCCGTGGCCGGCCAGCGCCTTCAGGTGGCGTTCGATCACGGAGGCCAGCTTGAGGCAGGCGCCCGCTTCGCCGCTGCGGGTGCTGTAGTGGGACATCAGGTGCAGCGCCGCCGATACCAGCAGCTCGGGCTGGGTGGGAAGGGCGGACGGTTCCGTCAAAAAGGAATTCGGGTACTCGATAGCCATGCAAACGCTCCTTTGTTTCGGGGTCTTTGGCTGGCTACCGCGTCGCGGATGGCTGGCTGCTGGTTGGTCAGGCGGTCAGGATCAGTTTATTCAGCCGGGTCAGGCGCAGCTCGTAGATCTTTCCGTCGTGTTCGATCTTGACGGACTTCGCGTAGCCGAACAGGTCACGGCTCTTGAGCATGGCCGCGCCCGGCATTGCCGCAACATCCTGCTGCGGTGACGATTCCACGGGTTGGGTGCTTGTTTCCATCATAGCCTTATTTGTCGTCGATGATAACGATTCTCATTTAGATTATGGCCGATGTGATGGGCGATTGCAAGCGTATTTACCGCGGGAATCGTGGCGGGACAAAGGTGAGCAAAGCTTGTTCCACGTCAGCCGAAACGCGGCGCACACGTTTGACCGGCTTTGCAAAGCAGGACACACTCGATGACGAACTGGCGGGTCGTCCGCCGCCCCATCGAGCCTGTCATGCTGTTACTTGCCTGGAAAATTCTGGTCTGCGAAGCGGTGCTGGCGTTCGAGCGCCTGCGCGTATGCTGGCGCGAGTTGCTGATCGTGCTGCTGCCGCCGCTGGTGCGGCAGACGCGCTGCGCGCGCCGGATGGAGTTCCTGGCGGTGCGGCTTGGCCAAATGCGCCGCAGGATCGCGGCCTTCGAGTCCAGCCTGCTCAATGGCGCGTTCAGGGAACCGGTCGACGCCGACTGCGCCATCCGCGGCATGCTTAAGGGATTGAAGGAAGATATCCGCCACATCCGCTGCGAGATGGCGGCGGTGCCGGCACTGGCCGCGCGTGGCTACGGCGGCCGGCGCCTGCGCGCGGCGATGGACAAGCTGCACACCGTGGCGGAAGAAACTTATGCAGCAGCCGACCGGCTGCTGTGGGAGATCGGCGAGCACGACCTGAAGTACATCGCCTGATGGGGATGGGGGAGGGATTTACGCGACGTGGCGTAGCTCGCTCTCCTGTTCGGCGGCGTCCTGTGGCTGGTGGTGGCGCTGGCGTAAGGCCTCGCCCAGCATCACCAGCACCGGGCCATGCGCGGCGCCCAGCCCGCGCGCCAGCGATGCTATCGTCAGGCGCAGGATGCGCTGGTCGGGCCGGCTGCAGTTTTCGATCACGACCACCGGGGTTTCGGGCTTGCGGCCCTGGTCCAGCAGGCGCTGGGCGGTGGCGATGGCTTCGCGTCCGCCCATGTACTGTACCAGCGTGTCGGTGTTCGGGATGGCGGTGTGGCCGTCGTGCTCGGGCGCGGTGCTCGAGGTAAAGAAGGCCACGCTGCGCGACACGCCGCGCTTGGTCAGCGGCTGCTTGCTGGCTGCGGCGGCGGCCAGCGCGGTGGTGATGCCGGGCACGACTTCGACCTCGATGCCGGCGTCCTCCAGCGCGCGCAGTTCCTCGTCGGCGCGGCCGAACATCATCGGGTCGCCGCCCTTCAGGCGTACCACCAGCGGGAATTTCTGCGCGTTGTCGACCAGCTGCTTGTTGATGAAGGCCTGTGCGGTCGACAGCTGGCCGCAGCGCTTGCCGACCGGGATAAGCTCGGCGTCCGGATTGCACAGCTCCAGCATCTCGGGAGTGACGAGGGCATCGTGCAGCACCACGTCGGCCTGCGCCAGCAGGCGCGCGCCGCGCAGGGTGATCAGGTCCTGGGCGCCGGGGCCGGCGCCGACCAGATAGACTTTTCCGAGTGCTGCCATGGTGCCCTCCTGTTATTTTTCGAGACGGATCATGCCTGCCGCGACGGTCTGGTGCGTGACTTCATCGATCAGGATGAAGGCGCCGGTGGCGCGGATATCGTCGTAGGCGTCTGCCGCCAGCGGCTGCTGGACAGTCAGCGCAATGCGCGCGATGTCGTTCAGTTTAAGGCCATCCGCGTTTTGGCGCTGCTGGGTGTTAATGTCCAGCAGGCTGTCGATGGCGGTGACCTTGGCCGCGGTCTGCTTGGTGCCGTGCTTGATCCAGTATTTGCGGCGCAGGTCGAGCGGTTCGTCCGA
>NZ_QYUP01000046.1 GCF_003590855.1 Massilia cavernae | reverse complement strand
CCCTGAGGCGGGCGCGAAGGCCGTGGAGGAAATGATGCGGCGCGGGCTGGACTGCGATGGCATCTTCGCATGCAGCGATCTGTTGGCCATCACTTCGATTCATGCGCTGCGCGAGCGCGGCCTGCGGATTCCGCAGGATATTGCGATAGTTGGCTACGACGATATCGAACTGGCCGCCTATAGCGATCCTCCCCTCACGACTGTGCGCCAACCGATTCAGGATGCAGGGCGCAAGCTGGTGGCCGCCTTGCTGTCCCTGATCGATGGGAAGCCTTCCCCTTCACAAAACCTGGAAACTGAACTGGTATGCCGCGCTTCCAGCGGCATGTGATGGTCCATGCCTGGCGCAGCATGGACGTATTTCGAACCGTTTACGCCGCCGCGCAATGCCGCTTAGGGCTGATAAAAATTGCGTATCCAGCGGCAGCGCGCCAGCGTATCTAGCTGTGCAGCGGGCAGGCCGAGGCCGTCGGCCACGGCGCAGTTCTTGTCGACATTGCGTAGTGAGCGCATGCCGGGAATGACGACCGACACGGCCGGATTGCTGAGAACAAAACGCAATGCAGTTTCGGCCATCTGTGTGGCTTCGATCCCCAGCCTGGTGCAAATCTCGCCGACCCTGTCGGCCACCTGCTGACGGCGCTCGCCGCGGAAGTAATCATTGCGAAAATCGCCATCGGGGAATGCGCTGCCGGCATCAATCGCGCCCGTCAAGCCCCCTTCGTCCAGCGCGACACGGACGATCACACCCACGTTGTTTCGTACGCAGGCTGGAAACAATCGATCGTTCGGAGTCTGTTCGAAAATGTTATAGATGACCTGCACTGTGTCGACCAAGCCTGTCTCGATCAGTGCGAGGGCGTTGTCGCTGTCATGATCGTTGAGCGACACGCCAAAATGGGCAATCTTTCCTTGCCTCTTTAGTTGGGCGATAGCCTCGAGCCAGTCGCCTTGATGGCACCATGTGTCGTCCCAGACGTGAAACTGCTGGATGTCAATTCTTTCCAGTCCAAGATTGCGCAGGCTCTGCTCGGTACTTGCGATCACATGACTTGCTGGAAATACCTGGTCGACGGAAACATCCGGCCGAGGCGGCCAGGTCATATTTTTTGGCGGAATCTTGCTGGCGACATAAATTGATTCCGAACGAGCACGAACCGCCGCGCCAACGAGCGCTTCGCTCGCGCCATTGCCATAGACCAGCGCCGTGTCGACGAAGTTAACCCCAAGGTCCATCGCCCGGTGCAGCGACTGCGCGGACTGCGCGTCATTGGCACCCAGCCATGAGCTGTTGCCTATACCCCAAGCGCCGTAGCCGACTTCGGCGATGCGTAAGCCGGTTTTCCCTAAAATTCTGCGATGCATTTAGTTACTCCCTTTTTTAGTCATTAGCTGAGATGGCAGCTCGCTCCTCGCGAAGCGCGTGTATCGATGCTAAAGACCACACCTTCAAGTGACGCATGATCGCCTGTCCGCCTTCGGCAAACATCGCCATGTTATCGCTGCCCGCGCCAGGGAAGACCTGGCTGGACAGCACTACCTCATTCATGCCGGCAAACACGGTCACCGAAGCGGTATCGACCACTATGCGCAGCCTGATCGCGCCGTCGCGCAGCGCCACCGGCGCAGCATGGCACGCAGAGAATTGCTGGCTGAAGGAGGCGTCGCCAGCCCTGCTCCGGTCGACGTAGACCTGGCCGAGTTCGCGGTCATAGCCGATCACCGTCTGATCGCCATTCTCTCCTGTATGGACCTGCAAACCGGCACGCAGCGCAGTACCGGGATCGAGCAGCACCTCAATATCGGCGGGTCCGGCGCGCGTGTGCGCCGGCGCCAGCGCGGTCACGCCGGCGGCGACCACCTGGCCGTCGACGGCGAGCAGCAATTTCCGCCGCAGCTGGTCGAAAGCCTCGAGCGGCTGCTGCACCAGCCGTACCTGGCCGTCGATGGTACGCAGCGCCAGTTCGCGTGCGATCGATTGCGCGCTGCGCCACGGCGCAGTGGGCACCTGCCTCGCATACAGCCAATTGCTCATCCAGCCTATCAATACCCGCTTGCCGCCCGGCGCATCATTCCAACTGATGGCGGCATAGAAATCCGGGCCGTAGTCGAGCCAACGCACGTGGTCATCGGGCCGAGCCGTGGTGACTACAGGTTCGCCGGCGCGCACCACGCTGCCTGGTGCAGCGGGCTCGGGCTGGAAGGTGTGGCCATCGAATCGGCCGATGAAATACTGGGCGCCGGATCCGCCGGCGGGGCCGCCCGGATTCAGGTTGATCACCAGCACCCACTTGCTATTCGCCGGATCGCCATCAACCGGCAATTCGAACAGGTCGGGACATTCCCACACGCCGCCGATCGCACTCGCCGGTCCGAACTCGCTCATGAGCTCCCACTGGAGCAAGTCGTTCGATGCATAGAACAAGGCCTTGTACTGATCCGCCAGTACGACCACCATCACCCATTTGCTTTCCGGCGCGTACCAAAACACCTTGGGGTCGCGGAACTCGCGATATTCGTCCAGGTAAGCAGGCGGCGGCAGTTCGAGCACCGGATTGCCGGCGTACTGAGTCCAGCTGCGCCCGCGATCCAGGCTGTATGCGAGCGACTGGCTTTGCTGGCCTTCGCGCACGCGTTTGCCGTTCGCCAGGGTCATCGCCGCTGGATAGACGCTGGTGTAGATCAAGACCATGGCCGCCTGGCCGGGCAATCCAAGGCCGCTGGTGTTGGCGCTGTCGACCACGGCGCTGCCCGAGTAAAAGCACTGCGTGATGGCGCCCTGCTCGTCCTTTTCGACCTGCAGGGCGACCGGCAATTCCGACCAGTGCACCAGGT
>NZ_QYUP01000045.1 GCF_003590855.1 Massilia cavernae | reverse complement strand
AACGAGGGTGGCCCGGGAACCGGCTGCACCGCGAATATTTCGCGGGAGCGGCCCGCGCCAGCGCGGAGGACAAGCCGTTCGGCCTGCGCATCGCCAGCAGCGGCCAGCTGGTGCACGTCGCGCCCGACGTCAGCGCGCTCGACGCGCTGGCCGCAGCGGGCATCGCGCTGCCCTCGTCCTGTCTGGCCGGCGTATGTGGCACCTGCATCACCGGCGTACTGGAAGGCGAACCGGAACACCGCGACCAGGTGCTGGACGCGACCGAGAAGGCGCGCAACAACTGCTTTGCGCCGTGCTGCTCGCGTGCGCGCAGCGACGTCCTTACCCTTGATTTATAGGGACAAGCGCAGGGCCACGGCCAGCACGGACCGTGGCCCCATACCTCTTTCCCTTACGCTGCCGCGGCGGCCCGCAGTACCTCGGCTGTCCGATCCTTCCGATGCGCGAGGCGGTACAGGATCGGCAGTACCAGCAGCGTCAGGATTGTCGAGGACAGGATGCCGCCAATGACCACGGTCGCCAGCGGACGCTGAACTTCCGCGCCGGTGCCGGTCGCAATCGCCATCGGAACGAACCCAAGGGAGGCGACCAGCGCCGTCATCAGGACCGGCCGCAGGCGTGTCATCGCTCCATCGTGGATCGCGCGGTCGAGCGGCATGCCTTCATCGCGCAAGGACCTGATGTACGAAATCATGACCAGCCCGTTAAGTACGGCGACGCCGGACAGCGCGATGAAGCCGACGCCCGCGGAGATGGACAAGGGGATGTCGCGCAGCCACAGCGCCACGATCCCGCCGGTCAGCGCGAACGGCACGCCGGTAAAGACGATCAGGCCGTCCTTCACGTTGCCGAACATCGCGAACAACAACATGAAGACCAGCAACAACGCTACCGGGACCACGATCTTGAGGCGGTTCGATGCCGACTCGAGCTGCTCGAAGGTGCCGCCCCAAGTGGTCCAGTAGCCGGCAGGCACCTTGACCTGCTCCGCCAGCTGCTGCTTCGCGTCCGCCACAAACGAGCCGATATCGCGCCCGCGGACGTTCGCGGTGACGACCACGCGGCGCTTGCCGTCTTCCCGGCTGATCTGGTTCGGCCCCGGCGCATAGTCCAGCGTCGCGACGTCGCTCAGTCGCACGAAGGACGGACGCGCGCCCTCGCCCGCCGGCAGCCGCAGCGGCAAACGCCGGATCGCTTCGATGTCGGTGCGTACCGCCTCAGGAAGGCGAACCACGATCGAGAAGCGCCGGTCGCCTTCGAACAGCGTTCCGGCCAGGCTGCCACCGACTGCCGTCTCGAGCAGCTGCTGGACATCGGCGACGTTCAGGCCGAGGCGTGCAGCCTTCTCGCGGTCGATCTGCAGCGACAGCATCGGCAAGCCGGTGGTCTGCTCGACCTTCACGTCGGCGGCTCCTGCCACGCCTTCCAGCGTCTCCGCTATCTCGGCGGCGGTCCGGTTCATGGTGTCCATGTCGTCCCCGAATACTTTCACGGCCACGTCGCTCCGTACGCCGGAAATCAGCTCGTTGAAGCGCATCTGGATCGGCTGCGTGAACTCGTAGTTGTTCCCTGGGAGCTTGGTGACGGCGTCCGAAATCCCTTCGACCAGATCCTCTTTCGTGCGCCCTGGATCCGGCCACGCCGAGCGCGGCTTGAGGATAACGAAGATATCCGCGACGTTTGGCGGCATCGGGTCGGTAGCGATTTCCGCCGTGCCGATCTTCGAGAACACGGTATCGACCTCCGGGAACTTCTTGATCGTGTGATCGAGCACGTTTTGCATTTCAATCGCCTGCCCAAGGCCGGTACCGGGAATCCGCAGCGCGTGCAGGGCGATGTCGCCCTCGTTCAGGCTGGGCACGAACTCGCTGCCCATGCGGGTCGCCAGCAGGCCGCTCAACAGCACAACCGCCGCCGCAGCCGTCAGCACCACAGGCTTGTTGCGCATGACCTTGTGGAGCATGGGTTCATAGCCACGCTTCGCCCATGCCATCAGGCGGTTTTCCTTTTCGCCGACCTTGTCGCCGATGAGCATCGCCACAGCGGCGGGAATGAAGGTCACCGACAGGATCATCGCGCCCAGCAGTGCGGCCACCACGGTAAATGCCATCGGGTGGAACATCTTCCCTTCGACGCCGGTCAGCGCAAAGATCGGCA
>NZ_QYUP01000044.1 GCF_003590855.1 Massilia cavernae | reverse complement strand
TGCGCAGGCGAATGCCGATTGCCTTGGAGTCCGGTCCCGGCGCGCGTAATGACGTAGAACCTTGATGAGGACGCCATGCCACAAACTCTACAGTTGAAAATCGTTGCCGCCGCCTGCGCGGCAGTCTTGCTTGTGGTATTAGCGCTGCACCAAGGAGAAAACCTCGACCGAACTGATCGCCGAAGCGGCGCAGTTCGAGAAGAAGGGCGATTCCAGGGCGGCCGTCATCCAGCTGAAAAACGCCGTCGCGGCCAATCCATCCGATGTGGAAGCGCGTCTCGCCCTGGGCAAGCTCTATCTTGAAACGGGCGACGTGGTCGCGGCCGAAAAAGAGCTGAGCAAGGCGCAAAGCCTCGGCGCGCCCCCGGGCCGCGTGCAGATGCCTCTGCTTAAGGCGCTGAGCACACAGGGCCAGTTCGACAAGGTGCTGAAGGAAACCGAAGGGGCCAGCGACGTCGCCCTGATGACCATGCGCGCGAACGCCCTCATGGCCACCAACAAGCAGAAGGAAGCGGCGGAAATTTTCGGCAAGGTCCTTTCAGTCCAGCCTGATAATGCCGAGGCCCTGATCGGCACGGCGCGCCAGGCGGCAATCGCCAACGACATGGACGCGGCGGCCAGGCTGACCGCGCAAGCCGTCGAGAAAAGCCCGCGCAGCGCCGACGCCTGGATGTTCAAGGGCGACATGGCACGCAGCCAGGGCAAGCTTGAGGAAGCCGAGGCAGCCTACGCGCGCGCGATCGAAGCCGAGCCGGCTCACCGCTCGGCCCAGCTCGAACTGGCAACGCTGCAAATCGCGCGCAAGAAATTCGACGCCGCCAAGGCGAGCCTCGCCGCAGCCGCGAAGAACAACGCGAACTCGATGCAGCTGGTGTATACCCAGGCGCTGCTGGCGTACGAGCAAAAGGATTTCGCCGGCGTGCGCGAGAACGTCCAGAAGATTACCCGCGTCGCGCCCGACCACCTGCCAAGCGTACTGCTGGCGGGGCGGCCGATTTCCATCTTGCTTCCTACCAGCAGGCTGAACTGGCGCTGACCCGCTATGTGGGCCAGCTTCCAGACAACCTGATGGCACGCAAGCTGCTGATCGCCTCGCAGCTCAAGCTGGGCCATTCGAGCGATGCGGTCGCATTGCTGGCCGACGGACTGAAGAGCGCGCCCCAGGATGCGCAGATGCTGGCGCTGGCAGGCGAAGTGCACATGCAGCTGCGCGACTACGACAAGGCGGCCGGCTACTTCGAGAAGGCAAGCCAGCTGGAGCCGAAGCAGGCGGGCCTGCGCACGGCGCTGGCGACGACCAAGCTGGCGCGCGGCGACAGCGCCGGCGCCATCAATGAGCTGGAACTGTCGGCCAAGCTCGATACCTCGTCCAACCGCGCCGGCATCATCCTGACGCTGACGGAAATGCGGCTGCGCCACTATGACAAGGCGCTGGCGGCGATCGAGGGCGTGGACAAGGCGCACCCGAAGGATCCGTTGGTGCACAACCTGAAAGGCGGCGTGCTCCTGGGTAAGGGCGACGTGCCGAAGGCGCGTGCCAGTTTCCAGCAGGCGATGACGCTGAACCCGGCCTATTTCCCGGCGGTGGCCAACCTGGCCCAGCTGGCGATCCATGAGAAAAAGCCGGCCGAGGCGCGTGCCCTGTTCGAAGGGCTGCTCAAGCATGACAAGAAAAACATCGAGGCGATGACTGCGCTGGCCAACCTGGCCGCGAACGAGGGCAAGCGCGCCGAAACGCTCAAGTGGCTGGAAAAGGCGCAGGAAGAAAATCCGAACGCACCGGGGCCTGCGATCCAGCTGGCGCTGCGCTACATCCAGTTCGGCGAAAAGCAGAAAGCCCTGACGCTGGCGCGCAAGGTCCAGGTCGTCAACCCGAGCGACACCTCGCTGCTTGACCTGCTGGGCCGCACCCAGGTCGCCAATGGCGACCACGCCGGTGCGCTCGACACCTATGCCCGCCTGGTCGGGCTGGCGCCGAAATCGGCCGAAGCCCACATGCGGCTGGCTGGCGTCCAGATGCTGATGAAGAACGAGTCTTCGGCGCTGGATACCCTGAAGAAGGCCAACGCCATGCAACCGGACTTTGTCCAGGGCCACGTGGCGCAGGCAGAGCTGCTGGTGCGCGCGCGCAAGACGGACGAAGCCGTTGCCGTGGCGCGCGCCCTGCAAAAGGCGCGCCCGAAAGATGCGGTCGGCCATGTGCTGGAAGGCGACCTGCAGATGTCGCTGAAGCAGCCGGCACTGGCGGTGGCGGCGTATGAGCGCGGCCTGGCGCTCCAGAAATCGCCGGCGCTAACCATCAAGGTCGGCGATGCGCTGAAGGCGGCCGGACGCGAAACGGAGGCGAACGCCCGCCTCGCCAAATGGCAGAAGGACAACCCGGCCGACACCATGGTCAAGGTGCGCGTCGCTGAAGGGATGATTCAGGCCAGGAAGCACCAGCCTGCCATCAAACTGCTGGAGTCGGTCCTGGCGCAGGAGCCGAAGAACGTGGTGGCGCTGAACAACCTGGCCTGGCTGTACCAGCAGGAGAAGGATGCGCGCGCCCTGGCTACCGCCGAAGCTGCCTTCAACATCGCCGGAGAGAGCCCGGCGATCATCGACACCCTGGGCTGGATCCTGATCGAGCAAGGCAACACCGCGCGCGGCGTGCAACTGATGGAAAAGGCGCTGGCAATCAACCCCAACGCGCCGGAACTGCGCTACCACCTGGCGGTGGGCCTGGCCAAGGCCGGCGACAAGGCGCGCGCGCGCACGGAGCTGAAGCTGGCGCTTGACGCGAAGCAGGGTTTCCCAAGCATCGAGGAAGCGCGTAGTTTCTACAGTAAACTTTAACCTCAGTAATACATGCGTCGCCAAAGGCCGTCTCGATGCCTTTGGCGACTAGCTCGCCGCCCGCATGGGCGGGTCCGGCGCCCCACTCAGCGTCGCCGGAAGTGGGACACAATTTTCCTCGAAGACTTGTCGGCGGTCCCGTGCGGGATTGCGCTAATGCGATCGCGCGCACGGCTCCGGTGAGCAGCGATGTTCCGCCTGGCGACTCGCCGATCGCGATCATGGCGGCAGAATGCCGCATACCGTTGTGAATTACCTTCTTGACATAAATCTTTGGAATCGAGAGCATTTTTCTTGCTATTATTACACTGCGCTACACCAGCAAGCGTCCCGCTTCCGAGTGTCACGAATAACGGCTCATGGGGCATTCTTGTCGGTTCGTTGCCATAACGATATGGAATGGACAAGATTTCTGCGGTGTGGCCTGGCGCGACGGATAGTTCCGTTGTCAGGGCGGCATGTTCACAGAACGAATCTTGATGGGGGAAGCCATGCAAAATACGCGTAAGAACAAAGTTGTGGGCGCCACGGTGGCCTCGGTTGTCCTGGTGTTTGGCGGCTTGGGCGGTTGTGGCAAGTCGCCCGAAACCCTGACGGCCGACGCCAGGCAATTCATCCAGAAGGGCGATAACAAGGCCGCAGTCATCCAGCTCAAGAATGCCCTGCTGAAGAATCCTTCGGATGTCGAAGCGCGCCTGACGCTTGGCAACCTCTATAACAAGACGGGCGACCCGGTGTCGGCCGAAAAAGAACTGCGCAAGGCAGCCAGCCTCGGCGCCAGCGCGGACAAGACCATGCCCGGCATTGCCGCAGCCTTGTTTGCGCAGAACGAACTCCAGAAGCTGCTCGACGAAACCGAACCAGGCCTGGCGACCGCGTCGGCGGAGGTGCTGACGGCCCGCGGCGACGCCTTCCTCGCGCTTGGAAAAAGCGAACAGGCCGAAGGCGCCTATCGAGCCGCGCTGGCAGCGGCTCCCAATCACCCGCGTGCGGTCATCGGCACCGCCCGCCTGGCACTGATGGGCGCCAAGGTGGAAGAGGCCACGCGCATTGCCGGCGAACTGGTGTCGACCCAGCCGAACAGCGCAGACGCGTGGAATTTCCAGGCATCGGTGCTGCGTGCACAAGGCAAGAAAACCGAGGCGATCGCTGCTTACGACAAGGCCCTGGCGCTCGAGCCGGAACAGCGTAACGCCCATGTTGAAAAGGCGTTCATCCTGATCGACTTGCGCCAGTTTGACGCCGCACGCAAGGAAATCGCGTCGGCGCGCAACGCAGGCCCGAACACCCTGATGGTTACCTATGCCCAGGGCCTGCTCGACCTCTGGGAAGGAAAGCACGAGGCGGCGCGTGACACCGCGCAAAAAATCCTCGGCACGGCGCCAGGCCACATGCCAAGCGTGCTGCTGGCAGGCGCAGCCGAATACCACCTTGGTTCGGCTGCCGCGGCGGTCCAGCACTTGAAACAGTACATGGCGGCGGTCCCGGGTAACGACTATGCGCGCAAGCTGTACGTGGCGAGCCTGCTCAAGCTGGGACGGACGGCCGACGCCCTGGCCGCGCTGGAGCCTGCGCTGCGGGCGAAGGACCCGGACGAACAGTACCTGACGCTGGCCGGGGAGGCGAACATGCAGGCGCGCGAATTCGACAAGGCTGCGGCTTACTTCGAGCGTGCGACGGTAAAGAAGCCGGACCAGGCGAACCTGCACACCGCCATCGCGTTGAGCAAGCTGGGCAAGGGTGACCGCGCCAGCGCGATCGAGCAGCTGGAAGTGTCGGCCAAGCTTGATCCGACCTCGCGCAAAGCCGGCATGCTGCTCGCGCTGACCGAGATGCGCATGAAACGCTACGACAAGGCACTCGCGGCTGCCAATGCGCTCGAAAAGCAGTTTCCGAACGATGCGGTCGTACATAACCTCAAGGGCGGCATCTACCTCGCCAAGTCTGACCTGGCGAACGGCAAGGCCAGCCTCGAGAAAGCGCTGGTGCTGCAGCCAGGCTTTTTCCCGGCGGCTGTCAACCTGGCGCAGCTGTACCTGAACCAGAACAATCCGGCCGCCGCCAAGCAGCAGCTGCTGGCTTTCCTGGAAAAGAATAAGGGACATGGCGAAGCGATGAACGCACTGGCGCAATTGGCGGTCGCCGCGCGCAACAATGCCGAGGCCGGGGAATGGCTGGAAAAAGCTGCGGCGGCCAAGCCGAACGAGGTGCGGGCAAGCGCCCAGCTCGCTTCGTTCTACCTGAAGAGTGGCGAGAAGCAAAAGGCGCTCACACTGGCGCGCAAGCTTGCCGCCTCCAATCCAACCCATACGGATGTGCTGGACCTGCTTGGCGCGGCCCAAATGGCCAACGGCGACTTCGCCGGGGCGGTCGACACCTACAGCAAGCTGGCCAGTGCCGCGCCGAAGTCGGCCGTCCCTCGCATGCGGCTGGCAAACGCCGAGATGGCGCGCAACAACCCGGCGGCGGCGGCGGCTGAACTGAAGAGAGCGATGACGATCGACCCCGGGTTCATCGACGCCCAGGTGGCGCTGGCCGAACTGGCGATGAAGGCCGGCAAACACGACGAAGGGATTGCGATCGCCAGGCAGGTCCAGAAACAGCGTCCCAAGGCGGCGGTTGGTTTCCTGTTGGAAGGCAGCTTGCTGGAGGCGCAGCGCAAGCCGGCACTTGCGGTACGCCCATTCGAGCAAGCGCTCGCGCTGGGACCGAATTCGTCGACGATGATCCTCCTTCACGGGGCCATGACCCGTGCCGGGAAGGCCGGCGACGCCGATGCCCGCCTGGCCAAATGGCGGACGGAACGTCCTGCCGATGCGGCCCTGATGATTTACGTATCGGAACTGGCGATCAACAAGAAGGACTTTCCGGGCGCGATCCGGCACCTCGAAACCGTGGTGAAAGCCGCGCCGAAGCATGCCGCCGCCTTGAACAACCTGGCGTGGGCCTATCAACGGGTAGGCGATCCGCGGGCGCTGGCGACCGCCGAACAGGCGCTGGCGCTGTCCGGCGGCAGCCCTGCAGTGCTAGATACGATTGGCTTCATACTGGTCGAACAGGGCAATACCGCGCGCGGTGTGGGCTACTTGCAACAGGCAGTGAAACTGGCTCCGAAAGATCCGGGAATCCGCTTCCACCTGGCGCAAGGCCTGGCCAAGTCGGGCGACAAGGCGAACGCGCGCCGCGAACTGGAAAAGGTGCTGCTCAGCCATCAGGACTTTGCGGAAATCGACGCCGCCAAGGGCCTCTACAAGCAGCTGTAATGACAGTGGCGCGATCATGACGGGCATTTTCTTGAGGAAATTCCCGATTGTCCTTTGTGTGATCCGGATTAACGCGATGGAAAATACCCTCATGAAAGAAATGTTTTTTGGCTTTAACTCCGAAGGGTTGGAGGCCGCGCACGGCAGAGACAGCCAAGGGATGCGTTCGGAATCTTCTGATAAGATCAGCGAGATGACGATCAACGAACGTGCCTTTGGAATCCGGGTGGCGGACACGGAAGAGGGCCGCAACCATGCCAGCATGTTGATCAACAAGATGTATACCTGGCGTGGTTACGCCGGGATCCATCGCGTTGACGACAACCCGAACCGGATCACGCTGGCCGCGTCCGATAAGGGTACGGTGATAGGAACCGTAACCCTCGGGATCGACTCGCCCATCGGCATCCTGGCCGACGAGGTGTTCAAGGACCAGATCGACATCTTCCGCAACCGCGGCGCCAAGGTGTGCGAAATCAGCAAGCTGGCGTTTGATCCGACCGTGCGTTCCAAGATGGCGCTCGGTTCGCTGTTCCACATCCTGTATATCTACGCCCATCACCTGTACAAGTGCACCGACGCGTTTATCGAGATCAACCCGCGCCATCGGCGTTATTACGAGCATATGCTCGGTTTCAAGACCTTGACCGAGGTGCGTTCCAATTCGCGCGTCGACGCGCCGGCCTACCTGCTGTGGCTGAGCCTCAAGCACATGGGCAATGAAATCGAACGCCTGGGCGGCACCAGCGACAACGTCAACAACGAGCGCTCCTTGTATCCGTACTTTTTCTCCAAGCGCGAAGAAGCGGGTATCGCCAACCGCCTGTTCAACATCGGCTAGGCCTCCGGACCATTGCCCCACTGCGGGCTTTTTGCACATGATCAATCCGTTTTCGTATTCTGAGGCATTCTCGCGCAATATCGGCTGGGTCACCCGGGATGAGCAGGAAAAACTCCGCACTTCGCGCGTTGCCATCGCCGGCATGGGCGGGGTGGGGGGAGTCTATGCGGTAACCCTGGCGCGGCTTGGCGTCGGCAGCTTCCACCTGGCGGACTTCGATACCTACGATATCGCCAATTTCAACCGCCAGGTCGGCGCCATGATGTCGACCCGGGGCAAGCCCAAGGTCGAGGTGATCGCCGCCATGGTGAGGGACATCAATCCGGAGGCCGACATCCGCATCTTCCCCCAGGGCGTCACCGAAGCAAACCTGCCCGAGTTCCTCGGCGGCCGCGACCTGTATGTCGACGGGCTCGACTTCTTCGTGTTCGATATCCGCCAGAAAACCTTTGCCGCCTGCGCGGCAATGGGGATTCCCGCCACCACCGTGGCGCCGCTGGGCATGGGCGCAGCCTTCCTGAATTTCCTTCCCGGAAAGATGACCTTCGAGGAGTACTTCGGCTGGGGTGACTTGCCGGAAGCCGACAAGGCGGTGCGCTTCCTGGTGGGCCTGGCGCCGGCGCGCCTGCACCAGGGCTATCTGGTGGACCCGTCCGCCGTCAATTTCGCCGAACGCCGCGGACCATCGACCATCATCGCGGTTCAGTTGTGCGCGGGCTTGGCGGCCGCCCAGGCATTGAAAATCCTGCTCAAGCGCGGCAAGGTCCTGGCCGCGCCCCACGGCATGCAGTTCGACCCCTACCGGAACAAGCTGGTACACACATGGCGTCCCGGCGGGAACGACAGGAATCCGATCCAGCGCCTTGCGGTCGCGATCGGCCGCCGCCACCTGGCGAAATTATTGCGTCAAAGTAGCCAGGCGAGCTAGCGCGCCATCGGCGCGACGCTCCCGCACGCCGCCATTCCCCACTGCGAGAATCGATATGACAATTGAACAGCCAACAGCCAAATACGCGCGCATGCGCGATATCCTCGACCTGGCGCGCTGGGCGCCCAGCGGCGACAACGAGCAGCCATGGGAATTTGAAATCGTCGACGATTCCCGCGTGGTCGTGTACGGCCACGACACGCGCGAGCATTGCGTCTACGACCTCAAGGGACAGGCCAGCCAGATGGCGTTCGGCACCTTGTTCGAAACCATGGCGATCGCCGCCAGTGCGCACCGCCTCGCGATGCAGGTGGAACGGCGGAGCGGCAGTCCCGAAGACAAGCCGGTATTCGATGTCACGTTTACCGACGACCCCGGTGCGGCGCCGGGTCCGCTGGTGCCGGAGATCAAGCGGCGCAGCGTCCAGCGCCGTCCGATGCAGACCAGGCCGCTGACTGGCGGGGAGAAAGCCGCGCTCGAGGCTGCCGCGGGTCCGGACTACCAGATCCAGTGGCTGGAAGGCGGTGCCCGCAAGCGTGCCGCCAGGCTCATGTTCGACAACGCGCGCCTGCGCCTCCTGTTGCCGGAGGCATACCGGACGCACGCCCGCATCCTGAAATGGGATGACGCGGACAACCAATGGGGGGTGCCTGCGGGCGCGCTCGGCGTGGACAGGATGACGATCCGCCTGATGCAGTGGGCGATGAAGAGCGAGAGCCGCCTGAAGTGGAGCAACCGGATCCTGGGGACGGCGGCGCCGCGGCTCCAGATGGACCTGCTGCCCGGCCTGGCCTGCGCCGCGCACTTCGTCATAAGGGCCCCCCAAAAGCCTGAAACGATGGAAGACTTCATCGCCGCGGGGCGCGCGATGCAGCGCGTCTGGCTGACGCTGACCCACCTCGGGCTGGTCATGCAGCCGGAGATGACGCCCCTGATATTCTCGTCCTATGTGCGCAGCGGAACGGCGTTCACGGCCAACCGGAAGTTGCAGGAACTGGCCGAACGTCTTTCCGAAAAACTCGCCAGACTGATCGGCTCGTCCGAGAACGCGGTGGTCATGGGCAGGATAGGCGCCGGCAAGCTGCCGGTCGTCCGATCGGAACGCAAGCCCCTGGACCAACTATTGCGAAAAAACATATAACATGTTTTGGTGGAAATTGGAAGGAAAATGTCGGTTTATTTTACAGTCGCGACGAGATTTATTGAGGAAGTACTGCGTTGGGTCAGATAACTGATTGATCCTAAAGGGTGTAGCGGCCAGTGGCACGCTTACTGCTTATAAGGGTTGGCAGTCAGGCATTCTACTTGAGCAGAAACCCAGCGACTCAACTAATTCATGAACCGGAGCGATCAAATGAGCAAATCCACTTTCCGCAGTACGCTTTGCAAACTGGCAGGCGCAGCAGCATTGTTGGCACTGTCGAGCACCGCAGCGATGGCGGCCCACATCCCGTCGTTCGGTTTCTCTTCGACCAGCTTCACGATCAATCCAGGCGCGGTCGGCGTAGCAGGGTGCGGCGGTGCGACCTGCACCGCGACATTCATCGATTTTAGCTACGCTGCTGAAGTCGACCAGTTCGCCCAGCCCGGCGACACGGCGACCTTCGACGAAACGGGCGGTGGCTTCTTTGGCACCTTCCGCAACACACTGGGCGGGCCTCCTGTCGCCGGAACCGGCCTCGGCGTCAGTTACCAACTGTACTTTGTGTTTGAAGCCACCGGTGCTACCTCGCCCAACGGCCCGGGAATCGACGGCGCGTTCAGCACGTTCAACTACAGGATGTATGTCGACAAAAACATGGACACCGTGCTGAGCACGGTGACCGTGGGTGGCGTTGATGAGTCCATCGCCAGAATCGCCTTATTCGGTGACGACGAAGAAGTGCTGAACGGTAGCCTGATTCCAGGTTTCGGCGGTTTCCATATCTTTGGCGGCTTGGTAGCAGGCGACTTTAACGTTATCGCGACCGCTAACAGGGTGGGCAACTTCTTCGGTGGCGCCGCCTTCGCGGGCGCCAGCGCGCAAGCGGACATCAACGGCGTCAACACCGCCATCGCGGGCATCCCCGGCGGCGACCCGTTCGCCGCCGCGACCGATATCACGATCATCGGCTCGGGTAACACATCGTTCCAGCCGGTTCCTGAGCCAGCTAGCCTGGCACTGTTCGGCCTGGCACTGGCTGGCCTGGCGTTCAGCCGCCGCGGCAAGAAGGCATAACAAGCAAGGATGCCCCCGCATCCCGGCCTGGTTTATTCAGGTCAATGCCGTCCGGTCTGACTGGGCGGCTTTTTTATATCTTCACGGATAGCCGGGACTCGCGCCCGCCATGGGACACCGATGAAGGTGGCGCTGGCCCGCCGCGCCGCCCTCCCCCACAGGACCGCCCCGCGGCTTTCATGGCGGATGGGTTCCCGGGCGGATACCTGGCGCGCTGGCCGCCAATGCGTGCCGGCCTCGCCTGCCATGCCGGCCTGCCCCGGCGAACTTATTCCCCCAGCAAGCACATCTTCTGGCGCCTTCAGGCGCGGATAATGTCGCGCAGCACCGTTGAGCAATTCATTGAAAAGCCAACCCGCATTCGCATGCTGCATGTCGCCATGCGCCAGCCAAACTGCCGGTGCGCGGACGAAAGAAAAACCGTCCGGAGACGGGTTTTTGCATTCGAGGACTTGCTTGCCGATATCAGGCTTTGCGGCGCGCGCCGACACCGAGGCCAAGGAGGCCCAGGCCCAGCAGCGTCAGGGTGCCTGGTTCCGGAACATGGCTGAAGGTGGTGGTGCCGGAGCCGTCGTTCACGGCCAGCGACAGGCCATCGTCGGTGGTGACGCCGCCGCTGGCGTTATTGAACCCGTTAAACGACAGGAAGAAGAACGGGTTTGGTTCGACGAAGAAGCTCGAACCGGCAGCGGTCAGTTCGAAGGCGGTGTTGGCGTTCAGGTATACGCCGCCCAGGTTGTTAAAGCCGGAAATGCCTGATACCAGGCCACCGGTGCCGAGCAGGATGTCGGCCGCGCCATTGTCGATTACGCGGGCTTCGGAGGGGGCGTCGCCGTCAGCCGTCGCGTCGGCAGCGATGTAGTCGTTCATGTTGCCTGGATCCGCGAACATCTGGAACGTCAGGGCGGTCAGGGTGTTGGTGCTGTTGGCGCTGTTGATGGTGCCGTTGCCGGTGCCGGCGTTGTAAGCGTCGGACAGGCTGAAGACCACGTACAGTCCGTAGTTGAAGCCCAGCCCGGTTTTATTGGCAGCAACGTTGGCGGAATTGTTACGGAACGAGCTGTAGCTGAGCCAGCCGGTGGTGACGGCATGGGTGCCGTCGGCCAGGTTGGTCGAGATGCGCTCCGACGACGATCCACCCAGCGCATTGGCGGTTACCAGGCCGGCCGGGCCGCCGATGACGGATGGATTGATCTTGAAGACGGGCGCGGCGGCGGCCTGCGTTCCGCCCAGCGCCATCATGGCGCCGATGACAGCGGCGAATAAATACTTGCTTGGCGATAATTTCATAAGCTTATCCTTTGGTGACGCGAATTATTGTTGTGGCGGTCAATAGCCGAAGTGGCACATTTAACATGAAGCAAGTCTTATGCCAGAATTCAATATCTGTTTAAAAACAGTAAGTTGCCTGATGAAAGTCAAACTTTCCGCGGATCACATGTAAAGTAATTCGACAAACAAATATTTTCATAAAATTAATTTCCGGCGCGCACATTAATCATACAGGCGGCAGACAGGGAGGGGGAGGACGGGGAGGGCTCAGGCCGGCTGGCCGGCATCGCCTGCGCCGTCGCCGCGCACGGCCTTGTGCAGCAGGTGGCGCGCCAGCAGCAGCGGGGGCATGCGCAGCCAGTGGGAGCGCACGTACAGCAGGTAGCGCGCGGTGCCGGTGAGCGGGCCGCGGCAGCTGTCGTGGTTTGGAAGCAGCGCGCGGTCGAACAAGGCATCTATCAGCGCCTGCAGGGCAGGTGGCGGGCGCACCCCGGACAGCGCGGCCAGCGCCTCCGGCGGCACCGGGGTCGCCAGCAGCCGCGCGGCGTAGTGCAGCGCATAGTACAGCGAGCGCCCCACCTGTAGCTCGAGGGCGCGTGCGGGCAGGGCGGTCCAGAAACCGGGATGGCCGCCGAAGTGCTGGAGCAGCCGGTGGATGTCGAGCAGGTCGCGCAGGCCATTGTCGAGCTCGCCTTCATGGAAGAGGTGGACGGCGCTGTGCAGCACCATGTCCACCGGCGCCAGTGTTGCCAGTCCATCCTCGCCCGGGATCGCGAGCGCGGCGGCGCGCAGCTTGCCGGAGTCGGGCCGCGCACGCGCCGTTTCCGGCAGGATCGCATGATGGACGTCGATCACGGTCTCGCGCTTGACGTTCTGCATCGGCGGCAGTTCGTGCATCCAGGTACGGTAGTAGCGCTGGTCGTAGGCGTCGTGCTGGGTCGAGACCCAGCCGTGCATCATCAGGGCTGCCTCGACTGCGTCCAGCCGGGATTTCGGCACCAGGATGTCGATGTCCGAAAACATGCGGCCGCGCGCCGCCGGCATGCCCGAGAGCGCGTAGGCGGCGCCCTTGAGCAGGATCACGGGCAGGCCTAGGCCGTCGAGCGCGCGCCGGATTTCGCGCACTTCCCAGCGCACCGCCAGCGCATGGCGCGCGGCCAATGCCTGCATCCAGTCCAGGTGGGCGCGCGCCGGCGGCGGCGCTTCCACGCCGGCGGCCTCGAGCATGGTGCGCAGCGCCGGCACCAGCGATGCAACGGCGGCCTGGCGCAGCAGCAGGTCCCATTCGGGCAGGCTGAAACCGGCCGCCGCGGCCGGCTCGCGCAGCACGCGCAGCAACAGTGGCACGCCGCTCATGGGGCAGGCGGCGCGAGCCGCGCGAAGGTGTCCAGCGCGTCGTCCAGCGCGCTGTAGCTGAAGCTGTAGCTGTCGGACTGGCCAATGATGCTGGCCAGCGCGTCGAAGCCCTGGCGCCCGAGCAAGGTGTAGTTGAAGGCGTTGGCGGCCAGCTGCATGAAGGCCTCGGCCTTGCCGGCCCGCTCCAGCCGCGCCGCCGCGCCGGCCTCGTATTTCGGGAAGATCACCCAAGCCGGCCGGGCCGGTTCGAGCGCGCGCGCAATGCTGTCCGGCGGCGCCTTCATGTGCGCCACCGTGCCCTTGGTGGTGTCGGTCACCGGCCGGCTGAACACCGCTCCCGGCACGTAGTCGCCAATCACGCGGATCGAGCCGTTCTTCAGGCTCACCGGGCGCGGCAACGGAACCAGCATGCCGTCTTCCAGGCGCAGCATTGCCAGCTCGTCCGACAGCAGGCGCCAGCCGTTGTTGACCAGGGCCGCGCACAGCGTGCTCTTGCCGGAACCCGGCGGGGCCGGCAGGATCGCCGCGCGGCCCTCCTTTTCCACCACGGCGGCGTGGATGATCAGGTAGCCGTGGGCGCGGCTCGACACGCACCAGTTCAGGCCCCATTCGAACATCGGGTAAGCCTGGGCCAGCGGCAGCGGGCGGAACGCGACGTTACCGTCGTACTCGAAGCTCACCTGGGGGCGCACAAAGCGGCGCAGCCCGCCGGGGCGCGTCAAGGCAATGTGGAAGTCGGCGAACCCGGCATCCTCGCGCAGCGGATAGTCGGCGTACAGCAGGGCGATGCCGTCGGCCACGGCATCGATCGGGCTGCGGATGCGGGTCACGAAGGCGCCGGTCTGGAGCCACAGGCCCGGGCCGGCCAGGCGCCGCCCCAGCTCGGCGCGGCCGAGCGTGGAAACGGTCAGCATGGGGCCAGCTCGATCAGCGACAGCGCGCGCAGGTCGTCCAGCATGGGAGGAATTTCGAGCAGCTCGGCGTCGTCGAGCTGCAACTCGGCGCACAGGCGCGAAGCCAGTGCCGGTCCGGTAGCCGGTGCGGCATGCACGGCCAGCAGCAGCTGCATGGCACCGGCGTCGAGCAGGTGGGTATCGCCCGACAAGTTGTTGAACACGAGGTATTGTTCATCCCAGGCATAGTGGTGCAGCGCCTGGCCGGGGATCACCCGCCATTTCCGGTCATTCACAAATAGCTTAGAGCATCGTGCCCTTGAGATAGGTCACGACGTCGGCCGCGTACCATTTCACACCCGCGGTCGGGTTGTAGTAGCCACGGCGATACAGGTCGTTCCAGATATTTTGCAGCTGGATCACCGTCAGGAAGGAGATCTTGCCGGAAATGATGTTCAGGTAAGTCGCCACCATGTGGCGGCCAATGGCGTCCTTGTCCCACTGCTTCGGGTCGAGGATGTCCTTGATCGAGCAGTTATAGTACTTCGAGGACTGCGCGCAGCTGAAAATGCTGCCGAAGGTGATCGTGGGGCTGCACGGCCAGTAGCTGTGGGTCTGCCAGTAGCCGGGGGAACGGCCCTCGCATACCGGCGGCGGGCCGTGGTGGCTTGTGAGGCCGCCGGACAGGGAACCGGACGGCGGCTTGCAGATCTCGCAGGTCATGGTGGCACGGCTGGTGATCGTCACCAGGGCGCCGGATACGCCGAGGCCCGCGCGCGCGAAACGGCGGCGCGCTGCGCCACGGCTGCTGATCGAAGCGGCTGGCTGCGCCGGTGCCGTCTGTTGCGGCTTCTCTGGCTGCTGGTCTTGGTAAGTCACGTCACATCCTCAATTGAGAAAACTGCACGCTGGCGCCGTCGAGCGGCAGGGCGCTGCCCGGCGTTACTACATCAAGCAATAATCATTCCCATCGAGATGATCGGCCGTGCAATCGACATGAAATCAAGGCCTTAAGCGCCGGGACTATGCATCCGCTGGGTGATTCGTTTGATCCGCCGCAATGTCATGTAAGGAAAACCGACATGATGTCAGCAGATCATGACACAAGCACTTGCGCCCAGGCGCTGTTTTGTAGAAATACAACGGGCGGCGCGGCGCCGCCCCTTATCCAGCTTAGAAGAAGCTTTCCGGGATCACCAGGACGTCGCCAGGGTACATGTAGGTATTGGCGGAAATGTCGCCGCCCTTGATCAGGTCGTCCAGGCGCACCGGCACCACGTGCTGCTTGCCGTCGATGGTGCGGATGATGGTGGCGCGGTTGCCCGATGCGTATTCGTTGATGCCGCCGACCGCGATCAGCACGTCCATTAGCGACATGTTGCTGCGGAACGGCAGCGACTGCGGCCTGGCGGCCTGGCCGATCACGCGGATCTGCTCGCCGAAGTTGCCGACGAAGCCGGTCACGATCACGGTCACCACCGGCTGCTGGATGAACTTGGCCAGCGCTTTTTCGATGTCGCGCGCCAGTTCGGTCGAGGTCTTGCCCGCTGCCTGCAGGTCCTCGACCAGCGGCGTGGTGATCTTGCCGTCCGGGCGTACCGGCACCGTGTTGGACACTTCCGGATTGCGCCAGACGACGATCTGCAGGTTGTCGCCAGGGCCGATCAGGTAGTCGCGGGCGGGCGCCTGCGCCTGCTGCGGAGCGGCGGTCTTGGTGGCGCAGCCGGTCAGGAAAGCTGCGGACAGGGCCAGCGTCGAGAAGGCCAGCAATTTCATCAGTTTGCTTTGGACAGTGTTCACCTGAGTATCCTTTTTTGCCTGTGGGAGGGTGGCGCGCGGGCCCTGCTCCGGTTGAGATTTCCTGATCGCAATTATGCTTTCAAGAGTTTCTATTTTAGCATGCAATTTTTAGCGGAAAAGCTGCACGTTTGCAAATTATTCGAAGGTGGCCTATTTCTTCTCCAGCAGCCTGTTGATATAGACGGCTGGGATCGCATAACTGATCCCGCTGGGATTGGTGATCGCGGTTTCCTTCAGGCCCTTGACCAGCACCATGTTGATGACGCCGAACACCACGCCGGTCTCCGGATCGTACAGCGGGCTGCCGCTGTTTCCGGGGTAGGCGGTGCCGTCCAGCTGGAAAATCCTGAATGGCGCCTTCTGCAGCTGGCTCAGCACGCGCGGCTGCAGGTTGCGCGCGCCCAGCGCGGGCATCACGACCGGCGTGATCGCCGCCAGCATGGCGCGGTGGGTGGCGTGGTTCAGGCCCAAGGCCATGCCCAGCGGGAAGCCGGTAAACGCAAACTGGCGGCCCTCCAGCACGCTGCCGGAATCGCCGATCGCCAGCGCCGGCAGCGGCGCCCCGGACAGGCGCAGGTGGGCCAGGTCGTGTTCCTTGTCGATTCCCGCCAAGGTTGCTGGCCGGAACGAGATGTCGGTGCCGGCGCCGCTGACGACGCCCAGCGTTTCCATGTTTTCGCCGTCGAGGACCCCGGGAATGCTGTGTGCGTTGGTGATCACCGACAGCCCGTCGCCGGTGGCGAAGCCGGTGGCGACGAAGCGGATCGCCGGATTGCGGGTGCGCTGGTAGGTGCCGATGCCCACTACCGACGGTTTGACGGCGGCAATGGTCTGGGGCAGGTCTGCCGCCGGGGAGGCCGCGGCCGCGGCAAGCAGGCCCAGCGCGATCAAGGCCCGCGGCACAAGGAGGCACCCTGCGGATGCTGCTCGGATGAAAAGGTTCATGGCATGGAGTCGGAATAGCGCGCCGTGCGGCGCAAAACAGGGTCGAGGCTAACCGCTTGTCGCCAACTATGCAACAGATGGGCTCGCAAAGTTCAAGCAAGGAAAAATAATTGATTTATTGTTGTATTCTTCAGCGCACGATTGCATTTTGACATCAAAATTATTACATTTGTGAGAAGCTCTTTGTGTTTGGAAACGGATAAATTTCCGCACGTTAAGGGGCGCGTGTGGCCGTCGTGCCCTTGCCACGGAGATAATGAAAATCGGGGATTTAGTGGATTCCCGGAACAGATTGTCATGTATCATATGACATGAATCAATGCATTGAGGCAAGTTTGCTGGCAGGCCAGCGGCGCCTTCGCTTGGTTCTATCTAATAACTGTGATCCGGCGGCAAGCCGGATCCGCGGACGGCGAGAGACCTATGTCAGAACTGAGTGCCTTGATCACAACATTCCTGAAAGCGATCTGGAAGTATCGGTGGCACGCGGTCCTGGTGTCGTGGGTCGTGGCCATCGCGGGCTGGGCCTTCGTTTACCGCATGCCGGATAACTACCAGGCGTCGGCGCGCGTCTACGTCGATACCCAGAGCATCCTGCAGCCGCTGCTGTCGGGCATGACCAGCGTGCCCAACCTCGAACAGCAGGTCGGCTTCATGCGCCGCACCCTGATCAGCCGCCCGAACGTGGAGAAGGTCATGCGCATGGTCGACCTCGACGTCAAGGCCAGGTCGGCCAAGGAACACGAGGAGCTGGTCGACGAACTGATGAAGCAGATCGCCATCGGCGGTACCGAGCGCGAAAACATCTACACGATCGCCTACGAGAACCCGGACCCGAAGCTGGGCAAGGCGGTGGTGCAGTCGCTGCTGACCCTGTTCGTCGAAGGCAGCTTCGGCACCAAGAAGCAGGATTCCGACAAGGCGGTGCAGTTCATCGACGACCAGATCAAGAGCTATGAAGTGAAGCTGCTGGCGGCCGAGAACGCGCTGAAGGAATTCAAGATCCGCAACATCGGCAAACTGCCGCGCCAGGGAACGGACTTCAGCACCACCATGCTCCAGCTCGAAGAGCAGCTCGGCGCCGCGCGCCTGGAGCTTGCCGAAGCCGAGCACGCGCGCGCTTCGATCCGCCGCCAGATCGCCGGCGACGACCCGGCCCCGCTGGCTTCTGCGGTGGTGGCCAATCCCGAGATCGACGGCCGTATCGCCGGCCTGGTCAAGAACCTGGACGCACTGCGTACCCAGTACACCGACGAGCATCCCGACATCGTCGGCACCAAGCGCCTGATTGCCCAGCTGGAGGAAAAAAAGGCCGAGGAAGCCAAGCGCGCCGTCCGCACCTCCGATCCGGGCGCCACTTACAGCCCCATGCTGCAGCAGATGAACGTCGCGCTGTCGGTGGAGGAGGCCAAGGTGGCCGCGCTGACCGCCCGGGTCAGCGAGTATGCCGCGCGCGCCGCGCGCCTGCGCGCCCAGAGCGTCAATGCGCCCGAGATCGAGGCCCAGTTCGCCCAGCTCAACCGCGACTACGACGTCAACAAGGAAAACTACGAGAAGCTGTTGGGTCGCCGCGAAGCGGCCAAGCTGTCGGGCGACCTGAGTTCGGCCACCGACATCATGACCTTCCGCGTGATCGATCCGCCTACCGTGCCGTCGACCCCGGCGGGTCCGAACCGCCTGGGCCTGTACTCGATCGTGTTTGCCGGCTCGCTGCTGGCCGGCCTCGGCGTCGCACTGCTGCTGAGCCAGATTCGCCCGACCTTCATGAGCCAGGGCGCGCTGCGCGAGACCCTCGGCGTGCCGATCCTGGGCAGCATCAGCATGAACTGGACCACGGAGCAGAAGACCCGGCGCGAGAGGCGCACCTATGCCTTCGGCGCCGCGGTGGTCGTGCTGCTGGGCGCCTACGGCGCCGTCATGGGAACCATCCTGGTCCAACCAACGCTGTAAGCGCGTTACTGGAGAATCGTGTGAGCATTATTGAAAAAGCGGCAGGCCGCATCGAACACAGTAAAGAGCAGCGCGTCGCCGAAGCGGCAAGCGCCCAGCCGGCCGCAGCGGTGGAGCGCGCCGCCGTGGCGTTTGCCGAACCCGACGCCGTGGCGGTGGCCGAGCCCGCGGTGGCGGCCGCGCCGGAACCGGCGCTGCGCCGTACCGCAAAGGCGGTCGAACTCGATCTCGAGCGCATGCATGCGATCGGCCTGGTAACGGCTGCCGGCGGCCGCACCGCGCTGGTGGAAGACTTCCGCGTCATCAAGCGCCCGCTGATCAAGCGCGCCTTCGCCGAGGGCGCGCCGGGCGGCAAGCCGCGCAACCTGATCATGGTGACCAGCTCGCTGCCGGGCGAAGGCAAGACCTTCTGCGCCATCAACCTGGCGATGAGCATCGCCATGGAGCTCGACCATACCGTGCTGCTGATCGATGCCGACGTCGCCCGCCCTTCCGTGCTGCACACCCTTGGCCTGCCGGCCCAGCGCGGCCTGATGGACGTGCTGCTGGACGACGGGCTGGACGTCGCCGATGTCATGCTGCGCACCAACGTCGACACCCTGTCGATCCTGCCTGCCGGCACCAGCAACCCACGCGCGACCGAGTTGCTGGCCAGCCAGTCGATGAGCGCGCTGGTCAACGAGATCGCCAACCGCTATCCGGACCGCATCGTGATCTTCGATTCGCCGCCGCTGCTGCTGACCAGCGAGGCGCACGTGCTGGCCTCGCACATGGGCCAGATCGTGATGGTGGTGGAAGCGGAAGTGACCACCCAGCACGCGGTCAAGGAAGCCTTGCGCCAGCTCGACGGCCTGGACAATGTCAACCTCATCTACAACAAGACGCGCGAGTTTCCCGGTTCGGAAACCTACGACTATCCCTATGGCTAAACAACGCCGCGCCGTACGCGCGCTGGCCCCGCTGGCACTGCTGCTGGCAACGCCAGCACAGGCTGACTGGAAATTCACGCCAACCCTGGATGTTCGCGAAACCTATACCGACAATTCGCGGCTGGCGCCGCGTGCCGAGGCGCGCGGCGACTGGTACGCCGAAGTCACGCCAGGCTTTTCGTTGAGCAACCATAGCCGCCGCTTCTCCTTCGATTCGAGCTACCAGCTACATTATTACTACGGCCTGGAAGACGGACGCGGCCCGGTCGACCGCGTCCAGTCGCAGCTGGGCGCCAAGCTGCGCTCGGAACTGGCCGAGGGGCTGCTGTACTTCGACGCCTCGGCCAGCATTTCCCAGCAGGCGATCTCGGCGTTCGAGCCCCTGCCGCAAGGAAATTTCTTCAACCCGAACCGGGCGGAAGTGCGCAGCTGGAGCGCCAGCCCCTACCTGGTGCACCGTTTCGGCACCGCCGCCACCGCGACCTTGCGCTATGCGCGCGACTCGGTCGACACCGGCACCGCCGGCATCGGCACCAGCGAGGGCGATACCGTGTCGTTCAGCCTGGCCAGCGGCCCGGGCTTCCGCGACTTCGGCTGGAACGTCCAGGCCAGCGAGCAGCGCGTCACCGAGAACTTCGCGCCGGAAACCACAGCGCGCAATGCCAATATCGGCCTCCGCTACAAGCTCAGCCGCACCCTGGCGGCCACCGCCAGCGTCGGCTACGACGACTACGACTACCAGGCGATCGGCGGCAAGTCCGGCGGGCGCGCCTGGTCGGGCGGCTTCTCGTGGACCCCGAGTACCCGCACCCAGGTCGACGCCAGCGTGGGCCGCCGCTTCTACGGCCCGAGCTACTACCTGTCGGCCGTGTTCCGCACCCGCCGCAGCGCCTGGGACCTGCAGTACAACGACATGGTCAGCACCACCCGCGCCCAGTTCGTGCTGCCGTCGGCGGTCAGCACGGCCGACATGCTCGACCGCCTGTTCGCGGCGACGGTGCCCGACCCGGTGGCGCGCCAGCGCGCGGTGCAGGCCTACATGCAGGCCACCGGGCTGCCGCCCAGCCTGATCGACAACGTCAATTACTTCAGCAACCGCTACTTCCTGCAGAAGGAACTGCGCGCCAGCGCCGCCTGGCGCTCGGTACGCACGCGACTGATGCTGACCGCCTTTTCCAACCGCCGCACCGCGCTGTCGACGCTGGACGCCGACAGCCAGTTCCTGGGGCCGAACCAGCTCACCCTCAACGACGCTACCCGCCAGGCTGGCGCCAGCGCGGTCTGGAACTACACCCTCAATTCGCGCACCGAGGCAAACGCCACCATCAACGCCATCCGGGCCGAGTCGGAATCGGCGCGGCTCGATGCCGACCACCGCTTCGCGACGCTGTCGCTGGTGAGCCGCTTCGGCCGCAAGCTGACCGGCACCCTGGAACTGCGCCGCAACGTCGGCCCGAGCGTCGTCAGCGGCGCCGGCTACACCGAGAACGCGGTGTCCGCTGCGCTCAACCTGCGCCTTTAACCATCGAGCGACCGCCATGTACGAAACTTATTATGGACTAAGCGACAAGCCGTTCCGGCTGCGCCCCGACCCCCACTTCTTCTTCGGCAGCAAGGGCCACAAGCGCGCCATGGCCTACCTCGACTATGGCCTGTCGCACGGCGAGGGCTTTATCGTGATCACCGGCGAAGTCGGGGCCGGCAAGACCACGCTGGTGCGCAACCTGTTCAACCAGATGCCGTCTGATAAGATCGTCGCCGCCCACATCGTCAACACCCACCTCGACGCCGACGACACCCTGCGCACCGTGGTGGCGGCCTTCGGCCTGCCCTACGAGAACGCCAGCAAGACCGCGATGCTGACCCGCCTCGAGCAGTTCCTGCGCGCCTGCGACCAGGAAGGCAAGCGCGCGCTGCTGGTGGTCGACGAAGCCCAGAACCTGACTCCGCGCGCGGTGGAAGAACTGCGCATGCTGTCGAACTTCCAGACCGACGAGAAATCGCTGCTCCAGACTTTCCTGCTGGGCCAGCCGGAGTTCCGCACCACCCTGCACAGCGCCGGCATGCAGCAGCTGCGCCAGCGCGTTACCGCCAGCTACCACCTGGGCCCGATGGACGCCGAGGAAACCCGCGCCTACATCGAGCACCGCCTGAAGACGGTGGGCTGGCACGACGACCCGACCTTCAGCGACAACGCCCACGCCGCGATCTACGAATATTCGGGTGGCATCCCGCGCAAGGTCAACGGCCTGTGCGACCGCCTGCTGCTGATGGGCTACCTGGAAGAACTGCACGCGCTCAAGGAAAAGGACGTCGAGGCGGTGATCAGCGACATCCAGCAGGAATACCAGCTGCCGCCCGGCGCCGCCCCGGTCCTCGCCGCCGGCCCCTTCCCGGGCCTGGAAACGGCGGGTGCCGCCGCGCCGCACAGCCTGGACAACCCGGGCTACATGGACGAACGCATGATGAAGATGGAGAAATCCATGTCCTCGGTGCTGTCGATCCTGAAGAAGATCGTCAGCTCGCTGCCTGCCCCCGCTCAGCCGGCCGACCACAGGCAGGAATAAGCATGAACGACCGCCTCCACACCAGCGCCGTTGCCGCCACCGGCATCCGCAACGCGATGACGATCGACGTCGAAGACTACTTCCAGGTCTCGGCGTTCGCTCCCGTCATCGCGCGCGACAGCTGGGATGGACGCGAATGCCGGGTCGAGCGCAACGTCGCGCGCATCCTCGATATCCTGGACGCCGGCGAGGTCAAGGCCACCTTCTTCACCCTGGGCTGGATCGCCGAACGCTATCCGCAGGTGGTGCGCAGCATCGTCGCCGGCGGCCACGAACTGGCCAGCCACGGCTACGGCCACCTGCGCGCATCAAGCCAGGGCCGCGCGGAATTCGCTGCCGACGTCACTCGCAGCAAGCGCATCCTGGAAGACATCGGCAGCGTGCCGGTGCAGGGCTACCGCGCCCCCAGCTTCTCGATCGGCAGCGCCAACCTGTGGGCGCTCGACGTTCTGCAGGAAGCCGGCTACCGCTACAGCTCCAGCATCTACCCGATCCAGCACGACCACTACGGCATGCCGGATGCGCCGCGCTTCGCGTTCTACCCGAATGGCCCGGACGGCCTGCTGGAGATCCCGATCACCACCGTGCAGCTGATGCAGCGCAAGCTGCCGGCCGGCGGCGGCGGCTATTTCCGCCTGCTGCCGTATGCGCTGTCGCGCTGGATGATGGAGAGGGTCAACCAGGTCGACCAGCAAAGCGCGATCTTCTACTTCCACCCGTGGGAAATCGACCCTGGCCAGCCGCGCCTTGACGCCGCCAGCATCAAGAGCCGTTTCCGCCACTACGTCAACCTGGGCCGCATGGAAGGGCGCATCGCGCAACTGACGCGCGACTTCAAGTGGGACCGCATGGACCGGCTTTTTTTGGGTAAGGCATGAGCTCGCTTATCGAAGCAGTCCAGGAGAAGCGCGCCGCGGCGGCGGTGGCCGCCGGCCGCCCCGCGCTGCACCTGCTGCAGCCGGACGATCATGCGCGCTGGGACGCTTTCGTCGCGTCCTGCCCTGACGCGACCTTCTTCCACCGCGCCGGCTGGCAAACCGTGATCGAGCGCGTATACGGCCACAAGACCTGGTTCTACTACGTCGAACAGGACGGCCAGATCGTCGGCGTATTGCCGCTGGCGGAGATCAGGAGCCGCATGTTCGGCCACTCGCTCGGCTCGCTGCCGTTCTGCGTACTGGCGGCGTCGCCGCCACCAGCGCCGCGGCGCGCCCGCTGCTGGACGCCGCGGCCGATGCGCTGGCGCGCCAGCTCGGCGTCGGCCACCTCGAATACCGCAACCTCACCGCCGGCACGCGGGCGACCCGGCCTGGCACCAGAAGGAGCTGTACGTCACCTTCCGCAAGGAGATAGTCGCCGACGACGAGGCCAACATGAACGCCATCCCGCGCAAGCAGCGCGCGATGGTGCGCAAGGGGATCAAGCTGGGCCTGTCGGCCGAGATCGACCAGGGCGTGGACCGTTTCTTCCTGGCCTATTCGACCAGCGTGCACCGCCTCGGCACCCCCGTCTTCCCGAAGTCCTACTTCAGGGTGATCAAGGAAGTGTTCGGCGACGAGTGCGAGATCCGCATCATCGTGCGCGGCGACGAAGTGATCGCCGGCGTTCTGTCGTTCTACTTCCGCGACGAAGTGCTGCCCTACTACGGCGGCGGCATGCCGGCCGCGCGCGAGTGCGCCGGCAACGATTTCATGTACTGGAACCTGATGCAGGCGGCCGCCGCGCGCGGCTGCCGCATCTTCGACTTCGGCCGCAGCAAGCTCGGTACCGGCGCCTTCGACTTCAAGAAGAACTGGGGCTTCGAGCCGACCCCGCTGGCCTACGAATACCGCCTGTACGCCTCAAACGAACTGCCGGACAACAATCCGCTGAACCCGAAGTACCAGCTGTTCATCAAGATGTGGCGCAAGCTGCCGATCGGCCTGGCCAACTTCCTCGGGCCCTATGTCGTCAGGAACCTGGGGTAAGCCGTGAACGACCTGCTCCTGCTGATCCACCGGATCCCTTACCCGCCCAACAAGGGCGACAAGATCCGCTCGTGGAACCTGCTCAAGCACCTGGCGCGCAGCTACCGCGTCCACCTGGCCACCTTCGTCGACGACCCGGACGACTGGCAGCACGTGCCGCAGGTCGAGGCGCAGTGCGCCAGCAGCCATTTCGCCAAACTCAATCCGCTGATGGGCCGCGTGCGCAGCCTGGTCGGCCTGCTGGCCAACGAGTCGCTGTCGCTGCGCTACTACCAGGATGCCGGCATGCGCGCCTGGGTCGCGCGCACCATGGAAGCCCACCCGATCCGCCGCATCGTCGTGTTCTCGTCGCAGATGGCGCAGTACGCCGAACCTTACCGCGCCGCGCGCCGGGTGGTCGACTTCTGCGACGTCGATTCCGACAAGTGGCGCCAGTACGCCGACAACAAGCGCTGGCCGATGAGCATGCTGTACCGCCACGAGGCGCGCCAGCTGCTGCGCTACGAGCGCAAGGTCGCCGCCGAATGCGATGCCTCGCTGTTCGTGTCCGATCCCGAGGCCGAGCTGTTCCGCCAGCTGGCGCCGGAGAGCCGCGACAAGATCGGCTTCTTCAACAACGGCGTCGACACCGACTACTTCTCGCCGCTGCGCGCCTATGAGCGCCCGTACAAGGACGGCGAGCGCGGGCTGGTGTTCACCGGCGCGATGGACTACTGGCCGAACGTGGACGCGG
>NZ_QYUP01000043.1 GCF_003590855.1 Massilia cavernae | reverse complement strand
TCGCGCAGGTTAATCCCTTTGCGGGCCATTACCCATCCGGCATTTTCAAATCGGTGAACAACCGAACCGTCATCATCGACATATATCCATTCTTCGGTGTTTCCGTTCTCCCATCGATAGATGGTTGTCGCCACGATATTTTCCTTATTATTTTAGCGACGACAAACCTTGCCGAATGCGGACCGTTTCGGCTTCGCGTGCTGCGCGGATTTTCAGCCTCTTCAACCACCAGCCGTAATCCGAAAGCATGTTCTTTGCCAGGTTTCGCAATCGGTCAGCATTCACAGAGTCGGCCGTCAGTGAGCACTGCGGCGGTTCGACCCTTTGGGCCGAACAGTACGCGATTGCGTCAGCAAGACGTTCGTCATCCAGCAATTCTCTGCAGGCATTCGAGTGTTTCAGTGCCTCATTCATCGTATGGCTTTCTCTGCTCAATTATCGACATCACTCAATCGCATAATTTTGTCGAGTTCTTCCGACGAAATGGGCCGAAGGTCCTCAATCCTTCCGCCGGCGACTTCCGCTCCGCACTTCCGGCAAAACGTGAGCATGTTCGAGTGTAAACCCAGCCCTGGAAAATCATGCTCGCAGTGCTCTTGTAGCGAAAGTTTCGCCAGGACGGCCTCAACTTCAAGCTCCGCAACTCGCCGTTCGTGTTCTTGCGCAGTGTTGGAATTCAACGGGCCGACCGTTTTCTCAATTCGCACTGCAACCTTGGCGAGTGCTAGGCGTACCAAACCATCCAGATCAATGCTCATAATTTTCCGATCAATTTTCGCGCTTACCGGCACCTTGTCCAAACATTTCATAAGCTGCGTTGCGCTGCCGCCGTTTCAGATTTTCGGACACGTCGTCGAAACGACTGGTTGGTTGCTGATCCGTACTTTGGGTGACGGGATCGGAAACCAAGCCCCGCACACAAAAATCCTTACCTCCCGCTCGGGGATTCACAGCGCGGCAATGGAAGCGCGGATTTGCGACACCAGATCCGGAATGAGCTTAAGCCGCTTCGCTTCCTCCTCGATCACGCGTTCGAATCCCTCCTTCTTCAAGGCCTGGAAGTCGATTTTGACGCGGATTGCTACCGGCAAGGTACTGGCCAGGATATCGAATAGCCTGTCAACCGCATGCAAGCGCCCCCACAGGTAGTCGTTTTCCCGCGTCGCGCGATTGAGGAAACCGCCGAAACCGGCAAAGGTCCCGCCCAGCAGGACGCGCGTGTTGCCAGGAGGGGCGAGGCTGAGCGCGTCGTCGGGGCTGATCCGGTCAACCAGGATTTCTTCGATCGGTCCGGCTTCCAGCGCCAGCGCGCTGACGACAGGGTGCAGGAGCACGTCCCAGTAAAAGTAGCCGAGATAGCCGGTGAGGATCGCCGCGCGGCAGTGCGGTTCGAGACTTTGCAACAGCGGGGACGACAAGAGTCCATCGGCAGCGTCGTTCTTGGCGGCCAGGTCGCATTCGATGCCCAAACGCCGCACCAGCCCGGTCAGGTCCGCATCCTGGCCGGCGACGAATTGCTCGATATCGACCGTCGGTCCCGCGGTGATGGGCATGAACAGCTTGCGGCACATGGCAACCGCCTGCTCGCTGAGGAAATCGGTGTTGTCGTACATCGACATCGCATCGATGAGTTTGTGGATTTGAATGTTGATGAGGTCGAGATCATCATCTGCCGTCACGCACGACGCCGGCGACCCGGCGCTGCCGTACAGGTCGTTGATCTCGTGCAGCACGAAATTCAAACGGCGCTTCTTGTAGACGACGCCGAAGTTGATTACCAGTTGCGCAAACGCGGGCAAATCGACGTTTTCATTGACATCTTTCGCCGGCCGGTTCCAGTAGGAGTCGGCAAGCAGGATCTCGTGCTTTGCCGCCCACAGTTCCACCGCTTCCTGCAGATGGTGCGTGGCGGCCGATTCCCTTGGAAAACCGCATGCACCGACGATCAGTTCGACCACGAAATCCAGCGCCTCCAGCACCATCGTACGCATGTAGGAATCGAAAACAATCGGTGTGGCCGTCAAGGCGTTTGCCGAATGCAGACGCCAGTGCCGCAAATCGTGGATGGTGAACTTGCCCCTGAACTTTCCTTCAGTGTCCTGGTCGATCAATTTCTCCACTTGCGGCCGGGCGTAAAAAATGGCTTGCTTCAGCCGCCGCACCTGCTTGTTGTAGCGGCCGACGTCCGCCAGCTCCTTGTAGGTCGGATCGGTGCGGGGCAGGTCGGACAGCGCCCCGCGCAGGGTCGCGAAGAATCCTGGCACCCCCGTGCCCGGGGCCGGCTTGTCGAGCTGGGAGTGCGGGTCGATGAAGATCAGGCGGCGGTCGACTTCGCGGAATGCGCTCTGCGCCCGGATTGCTTCGAGCGTGGCCATGATCGGCTTGTTGTCGAGGATGCTGCCGTCGACCAGCACGGCATCCTCGGGATCCTTGCGCTGGGCGCTGTAGCCGCCGAAATTGTGTTTAATGAAGCGTGCGCGCGCCGGCCACGGCCGGTGGCGCGTTGCCAGCAGGTCGTCCATTTCACGGATCTGCGCCGGGGGGAACGCCCCGGGATAGGAGGCGGATGCCCTTGCAGCGAATGCGAGCGACGGCACGCTGTCGAGATCGAAGTCGCTGCGCAGGTGTCCGCCTTTGTCTCGGTTGAGCTGGAAGTGGAGCGGGCGCCGGTGCTCGCGCTCGGTCACTATCGGTGGATCGTGTATGAAGATCGAACGGTCCAGGCCGCGGAAATCGGTCACGGTGACCAGCAGGTCGAGCTGCGTGCCGGGCGGCAGCAGGGAATCGCCCCCAGCGACTGGCCGTTCCATGACGGTGAGGCCGTCGAGGATCAAAGCGGCGAGCCGGCGGCCGTCGAGCGGGGGCTTGAACCAGCGCGAGCGGAGGAACAACGACGCCCGTTCCCGCATTTCGGCGTTGACCTGGCCAATGATGAGGCCTTCGCGCTTAAGCCGCGAAAGCAGGGGGCCGACGAGCGGCCAGAACATCCACTTGCTCCAGCGCTTGGCCCTGGCTTCGGGATCCAGCAGTTCGGCGATGTCCGCCTCGGCCAGCCACATGTCGGTCAAGGGCGCCAGGCTGAGATCGTGCGCAAGAGCCCGGCTGAGCGCGACGCCATTCATGGCGCCCGCCGAGGCGCCGGAAACGACGTCGACGAGCACCCGCAAGTCGAGTTGCTGGCCAACCGCCTCCAGGAAGCGGTAATAAATGTCTCCCGTCGACTGTTCCGGTTCGTCGGGATAGTGAGCGTGCAGTGACAACAGCGTGCTGTCGGTTTCGCGGTCGTCCCGGTGATACAGTTTCGAGGCACGCACCAAGTTCAGGATTTCGCGGTTAATACCATGCTGATAGACGGCCAGCGAAACGCCGCCGAAGAATACGATTGCCAACCGTAATTCTTTCTGTTTCATTGCTGATTCCCGCGGAAGAGGGCACGATCATTCTATTCCCAACGCGAAGCTGCTGCCACTCTGGTGGCAGTTGCGTCCCGCATATCGAATACTTCCACGCTTCACCGGTCTGGACGAGCGCAAGTATTTGCCGATTAGCGAAGCGCGCCGACGGCGCACTCCTTGCCAGCAAGCCGCGGCGTCTTGGTTCGCCAAGTGTTCGTCCGTCGTCAGCACCGTAGCGTAGGCAAACGCAAGGGCTGACATCAGCGCGGGCATGGACCTGCGCGGCCGGCACGGTCTGTCCGCCGAACTCAAGGTCGCGTGTGGCGCATGCGTCGTGAACGACCGTTGTCTTGCAGCCGAATTCCGACGCGGCACTTGGGATACGCAGCCGTTCGTGCAGCATGTTACGGGTCCCTGCATGGATCGGAAAGATCGGCAACGAAGGGGGTGAGGATTCGGGAGCATCGGCGAGACAGTGTCGGGGAACGGCAAATCAACATAGAATACGGCGCGTGAATGATATTTCCCCGTACCAACCTTTTTCCCGGCCAGAGGGCCTGCTCGGATCAAATGAGATCGCTTGATGTATTTACCCTGATGTTTATGACGGCGTTTACTTGCGTCGGCATGAGCATGATCATGTTTTCTGTTCATCGCAGCTTCCGAAGCGAGGTCCAGGGCGTGGGGCATTGGGCATGGGGCCAGCTAGCCATGGTGCTGGCTGTCTTGATGCTGGCCTTGCGCGGCACGCTGCCGGACGTGCTGTCCGTGCCCGCATCCAACGCAGCTCTCCTGTGGGGTATTGGCCTGTCAATGATCGGTACCCAATTGTTCTACGGGCAGGCGGCTAGCTGGCGCCTGTTCCACATCGTCTGGGGGAGTTGTTTCATAGGCATCCTCTGGTGGCTGCTCGTGACCCCGGATTTTGCCATGCGGGTGGCACTCTACTCATGTGCCGAACTGGTGCTGCATTTGGTGCAATTGCGTCTGGTTGTACGCTATGGCGAACGGCATTTCACCAGCTATTTTTTCTTCGCGCTGCTGCTGGTACAAGCGGCCCTGGTACTGATACGGGGTGTGGCTGCGCTGGTTTCCGATGGCGCCAGTGTGGACCTGCTGAAAAGCTCGGCGCTGGCAACCAGCTATCTGGCGATATCCAATCTAGTCATCCTGTTGCTTAGCGTGGCCTTCCTGGTACTGGCCTCACGCCGGCTGCAGTTGGTGCTGGAGCAGCGCTCCACGCACGATCCTTTGACGGGGATCCTGAACCGGCGCGGGTTCGGCGAATTCTTTGGACGCAAACAGATACATGCGCGTCAGGGTGACTGGCCGCTGGCGATTCTGGCGCTTGACCTGGATCACTTTAAGGCCGTGAATGATCGCTACGGCCATGCGATGGGCGATCGTGTTCTCCAACATGTGGCGACGCTGGTTCAACAGGCGTTGCGCGAACGCGATCGGGTGGCTCGCTTCGGCGGCGAGGAATTTGTAGCGCTGTTGCCTGGAACATCCGCAAAGGACGCAATTCCGGTGGCATTGCGTATCCAGGCGGCGCTGCGCGATGCCGTATCCGAGCTACCTAGCTGCACCCTCAGTATCGGCATTGCCAGCCAGTCGAGCGAACTGGAAGACCTCGACAGCCTGCTGGCGCGTGCTGATGCGGCCCTGTATCGGGCCAAGGCCGAGGGGCGCAACCGCATCGTGCTGGCGGACGAAGCTGTGTTGCGTTGCGTTGCCGGATGAGGGCGCGCCGCGGCTACTACAAGGTGCGTCAGGGATTCACAGCGCGGCAATCGAAGCCCGAATTTGCGACACAAGATCAGGAATGAGCTTGAGCCGCGGCGCCTCCTCGTCGATCACGCGTTCGAATCCCTCCTTCTTCAAAGCCTGGAAGTCGATTGTGACCCGGATTGGTACCGGCAAGGTACTGGCCAGGATATCGAACAGCCGGTCAACCGCATGCAAGCGCCCCCACAGGTAGTCGTTTTCCCGCGTCGCGCGGTTGAGGAAACCGCCGAATCCGGCAAAGGTCCCGCCCAGCAGGACGCGCGTATTGCCGGGCGGCGCAAGGCTGAGCGCGTCGTCGGGGCTGATCCGGTCAACCAGGATCTCTTCGATCGGCCCTGTCTCCAGCGCCAGCGCACTGACGACAGGGTGCAGGATCACGTCCCAGTAAAAGTAGCCGAGATAGCCGGTGAGGATGGCCGCGCGGCAGTGCGGTTCGAGACTCAGCAACAGCGGGGACGACAAGAGTCCATCGGCATCGTCGTTCTTGGCGGCCAGGTCGCATTCGATGGCCAAACGCCGCACCAGGCCAGTCAGGTCCGCATCCTGGCCGGCGACGAACTGTTCGACGTCGACCTCCGGTCCCGCGGTGATGGGCATGAACAGCTTGCGGCACATGGCAACCGCCTGCTCGCTGAGGAAATCGGTACTGTCGTACATCGACATCGCGTCGATGAGTTTGTGGATTTGAATGTTGATCAGGTCGAGGTCGTCATCCGCGGTCACGCAGGACGCCTCCGGCCCGGTGCTCCCATACAGGTCGTTGAGCTCGTGCAGCACGAAATTCAAACGGCGTTTCTTGTACACGACGCCGAAGTTGATCACCATTTGCGCAAACGCGGGCATGTCGACGTTTTCATTGGCGTCTTCCGCCACCCGGTAGGAGTCGGCAAGCAGGATCTCGTGCTTTGACGCCCACAGTTCCACCGCCTCCTGCACGTGGTGCGTGGCGGTCGATTCCCTTGGAAATCCGCACGCACCGACGATCAGGTCGACCACAAAGTCCAGCGCTTCCAGCACCAGCGTACGCATGTAGGAATCGTAAACGATCGGCGTGGTCGCCAAGGCGTTCGTCGAACGCAGGCGCCACTGGCGCAGGTCGTTGATGGTGAACTTGCCCCTGAACTTTCCGTCGGTCGCCTGGTCGATCAATTTCTCCACCTGCGGCCGGGCGTAAAAAATGCCTTGCTTCAGCCGCCGCACCTGCTTGTTGTAGCGGCCGACGTCCGCCAGCTCCTTGTAGGTCGGATCGGTGCGGGGCAGGTCGGACAGCGCCCCGCGCAGGGTCGCGAAGAAGCCCGGCACGCCCGTGCCCGGGGCCGGCTTGTCGAGCTGGGAGTGCGGGTCGATGAAGATCAGGCGGCGGTCGACTTCGCGGAATGCGCTCTGCGCGCGGATTGCTTCGAGCGTGGCCATGATCGGCTTGTTGTCGAGGATGCTGCCGTCGACCAGCACGGCCTCCTCGGGATCCTTGCGCTGGGCGCTGTAGCCGCCGAAATTATGCTTCAGGAAGTGCGCGCGCGCCGGCCATGGACGGTGCCGCGTAGCCAGCAGGTCGTCCATTTCGCGCAACTGGGCCGGAGGGAAAGCCCCCGGATAGGAAGCCGATGCCCGTGCCGCGAACGCGAGCGACGGCACGCTGTCGAGATCGAAGTCGCTGCGCAGGTGTCCACCCTTGTCGCGATTGAGCTGGAAGTGGAGCGGGCGCCGGTGCTCGCGCTCGGTCAGCATCGGTGGATCATGTATGAAGATCGAACGGTCCAGGCCGCGGAAATCGGTCACCGTGACCAGCAGGTCGAGCCGCGTGCCGGGCGGGAGCAGGGAGTCGGCGGAAGCTGGCTGGCGTTCCATCGTGGTGAGGCCGTCGAGGATCAGGGAGGAGAGCCGGCGCCCGTCCAGCGGGGGCTTGAACCAGCGCGAGCGCAGGAGCAAGGAGGCCCGTTCCCGCATTTCGGCGTTGACCTGGCCGATGATGAGGCCTTCGCGCTTAAGCCGCGAAAGCAGGGGGCCGACGAGCGGCCAGAACATCCACTTGCTCCAGCGCTTGGCCCTGGCTTCGGGATCCAGCAGTTCGGCGATGTCCGCCTCGGCCAGCCACATGTCGGTCAATGGCGCCAGGCTGAGATCGTGCGCGAGCGCCCGGCTGAGTGCGACGCCGTTCATCGCGCCCGCCGAGGAGCCTGAAATGACGTCGACGAGCACCCGCAAGTCGAGTTGCTGGCCGACTGCCTCCAGGAAACGATAATAGATGTCGCCCGTCGATTGCTCCGGCTCGTCGGGATAGTGGGTGCGCAGCGACATCGGCGTGGTGTCGGTTTCGCGGTCGTCGCGGTGGTACAGCTTCGACGCACGCACCAGGTTCAGGATTTCGCGGTTAATGCCATGCTGATAGACGGCAAGCGAAACGCCGCCGAAGAATACGATTGCCAACCGTAATTCTTTCTGTTTCATAGCCGATTTCCCCGTGGAAGAGGCACGATCATTCTATTCTCAACGCGAACCTGCTGCCACTCTGGTGGCGGTGTCCCGTATATCGAAGACTGCCACGTTTCAGTTTCCGCGACTACTGCCTTGCCAGGTCCAAGATGGCGGCATGCCCGCTGCCGCGCTGCCGATTCGCGCTGCCAAGTGTCATGCATCCTACTTCGACACGTGTAGCCGGGCCGTCACTGGCCACCGCTGATAAATTAATGTAACGTTCACACTTTTTACCCGGGTATCTATGGAACTTCGCGACTTGCGCTTCTTCCTGGCCGTCGTCGAAAACCCCAGTTTTTCGCGCGCGGCCGAACAAATGGGCGTCTCGCAGCAAGCCATCAGCCGCCACATACAGGGGCTGGAACAGTCGGTTGGCGTGCAACTGCTGGAACGCGACCAGCGCGCCGCGGTTCCCACCGCCTTGGGCCGCTCGCTGGTTCATTACGCACACAATATCCTGGCCGAGTCTGCCGGTTTCCAGCGTCAGGTGGACGACGCACTGGCCGGCAGGAGGGCGAGCGTGCGCCTTGGATCGAGCCCGACCGCATCGACCCAGCTGGTATCGGAAGCGGTGCTGTCGCTGCAGCGCGACCGCGGCCATCTCCACCTCGACGTGATTGCCGGCGCCTTGCCATCGGCGGCGCACAGCCTGATGAACGGCGAGATGGATTTGTTCGTCGGGATCGACAATGGTTCGGTGGTGTACGAGGGGATTGAACGGGAAACGCTGGGCACGGAGCTGTACTGCGTGGTGGCCGGCAACCAGCATCCGCTGGCGCAGATGCGTGCGCCGGCGCCGGAACTGCTATGCCAGAGCGACTGGATCCTCGGCAAATTCCTGGGCGAGGTGGAAGCGGGCTGGCGCGACGCGTTCGTGACCCGCGGCTTGCCGGTGCCGGCCCCGAAGATCACCACCACCTCGCTCGATTTCTGCAAGACAATATTGATCTCCAGTCCCTACCTGTCCCTTTTGCCAAAGCAGCTGGTGGAGTCCGATATCGATAGCGGCGCGCTGTCCTGCCTGATGACGGAAGGCTTCATGTGGGAACGGCCGATTGCGCTCTTCTACCGCCGCAACACCACCTTCAGCGAAGCCACCATGGCGACCATCGACGCCCTGAGGGTGGCGGCGCACAAGTACCGCCGTGCGCTCGCCGCCAGCGCGGCCACGCGCTAGGCAGGCGCCGCCGCGCTGCCGATGCCTAGCCATTCGGCCAGGACTTCGTCGGTGTGCTGTCCAAGCAGGGGCGGCGGACGCCGGTAGCTGACCGGTGATGCCGACAGGCGTACCGGATTGGCGACCAGCGGCACCCGGCCGGCGAGCGCATGCCCAAGCTCGATCCGCAGGCCGCGCGCCTGCACCTGTGGATCGGCAAAGACCTGGTCGATCCGGTTGATCGGCCCGCACGGCACCGCGTGCGCTTCCAGCAGGGCGATCCATTCGGCTGTCGTGCGCATCACGGTAGCCTGGCGCAACAGCGGGATCATCACGGCGCGGTTCGCTACGCGCAGTGCGTTGGTCGCAAAGCGCGCGTCGCTGGCCCACTCCGGATGACCGGCGCAAGTGCAGAAGCGCGCGAACTGCGCGTCGTTGCCGACAGCGAGGATCATGTCGCCATCGGCGGTCGGGAAGTCCTGGTACGGCGCGATGTTGGGATGCGCGTTACCCATGCGTCCGGGCAGGGAGCCGCCGGCCAGGTAGTTGGAGCCCTGGTTGGCGAGGCAGGCAACCTGCACGTCGAGCAAGGCGAGGTCGATGTGCTGGCCCAGTCCTGAGCGTTCGCGTTCGGCCAGCGCGGCCTGGATGGCCACCGTGGCGTACAAGCCGGTCAGGATGTCGATCTGGGCCACGCCGACCTTTTGCGGCCCCGCGCCCGGTTCGCCGTCGGCGGCGCCGGTGACGCTCATCAGCCCGCCCATGCCCTGGATCAGGAAATCGTAGCCGGCGCGCGCTGCATAAGGCCCGGTCTGGCCGAAGCCGGTAATCGAGCAGTACACCAGCCGCGGGTTGGCGGCGAGCAGCGATTCGGCGTCGAGCGAGTACTGCTTGAGGCCCCCGTGCTTGAAGTTCTCCACCACCACGTCAGCCTTGAGGGCCAACTGGCGCACCAGCGCCTGGCCTGCTTCGGTCGCGAAGTCGATCGCGAGCGAGCGCTTGTTGCGGTTCGCGCACAGGAAGTACGCCGTTTCGCCGGTACTGTTGCCGTCCTCGTCCTTGAGGTAGGGCGGCCCCCACGAGCGCGTGTCGTCGCCGCGACCAGGCTGCTCCACCTTGACCACGTCGGCGCCCAGGTCGCCCAGCATCTGGCTGGCCCAGGGCCCCGCCAGGATGCGCGACAGGTCGAGCACCCTGATGCCGCTCAGCGGGGCGGCGCGCAGTGGGGTGGCCATGTCAGCTGAATGCGGCAATGCCGGTGATGGCGCGGCCGATGATCAGCGCGTGCACGTCATGGGTACCCTCGTAGGTGTTGACCACTTCGAGGTTCACCATGTGGCGGATGACGCCGAATTCGTCGCTGATGCCGTTACCACCCATCATGTCGCGCGCCATCCGGGCGATGTCCAGTGCCTTGCCGCAGCTGTTGCGCTTCATGATCGACGTCAGTTCGACAGCGGCATTGCCTTCGTCCTTCATGTGGCCCAGCCGCAGGCAGCCTTGCAGGCCCATGGTGATTTCGGTCAGCATGTCAGCCAGCTTTTTCTGCACCAGCTGATTGGCTGCCAGGGGACGGCCGAACTGCTTGCGGTCCATCGTGTACTGCCGGGCGCGGAAGTAACAGTCCTCGGCCGCGCCGAGCGCGCCCCACGCGATGCCGTAGCGTGCGCTGTTCAGGCAAGTGAAGGGGCCACGCAGGCCGCGCACGTCAGGGAAGGCGTTTTCTTCGGGGCAGAATACTTCGTCCATGACGATTTCGCCGGTGATGCTTGCGCGCAGGCCGAACTTGCCATGGATTTCGGGGGCGCTCAGGCCTTTCCAGCCTTTTTCCAGTACGAAGCCGCGGATCGCGCCTTCGTCGTCCTTGGCCCACACCACGAACACGTCAGCGATCGGGCTGTTGGTGATCCACATCTTGGCGCCGGTCAGGCTATAGCCGCCCGCCACTTTGCGCGCACGGGTGACCATGCTTCCCGGATCGGAGCCGTGATCGGGTTCGGTCAGGCCGAAGCAGCCGATCCATTCGCCGCGCGCCAGCTTGGGCAGGTACTTCTGCCTGGTTGCCTCGGAGCCGAACTCGTAGATCGGAACCATCACCAGCGACGACTGCACGCTCATCATCGAACGGTAGCCCGAATCGACACGTTCCACTTCGCGGGCAGCGAGGCCGTAGCAGACATAATTCAGCCCGGCGCCGCCGTACTGCTCGGGAATCGACGAACCGAGCAGGCCCAGCTCGCCCATCTCGCGGAAAATCCCGCTATCGGTGTGCGCATGGCGGAACGATTCCAGCACGCGCGGCGCGAGGCTGCCCTGGCAGTATTCGCGGGCGGCGTCGCGCACAGCGCGTTCGTCGCCAGTGAGCTGCTGGTCGAGCAGCAAAGGGTCATTCCATTGGAAGGTGGTTTTGCTCATGATGTCTCATCTATGTTTGGATGGGGCGATGTTAATTGTCTCCACCGCCTTTAGGCAAACGATAAAACTGAACACAGCTATGCGAAAATATCATATCGCGGTGTCACCCAAAAAGCGGGACCGCTGGGCCGATATGACGAATTGAGGATGTATGTCACGAAAAATTCCAATGCTTAAAGCGCTGATCTGTTTCGACGCTGCGGCGCGGCACCAAAGCTATACCGACGCCGCGCGTGAACTTGCCTTGACCCAGAGTGCCGTTTCTCGCCAGATTGCGACGCTTGAGGGGTATCTCGGGTTAAAACTGTTCACCCGCACCGGCCATGGCGTCGCGCTCACCGAAGCCGGCGCGAACTATGCACGGCAGGTCGCACCCCGCCTCGATGGTCTTGAGCGCGACACGCTCGATACCATGTCCCGCCAAGGCGGCAGGCAAGCCATATCGCTGGCTGCCGTTCCGACGTTTGCGACGCGCTGGCTGATGCCGCGCCTGCCAGGACTTTACGACCAGTATCCGGAAATGACGGTGCACATCGATTCACGCACACGTCCATTCATGTTCGGCGACACCGAGTTCGATGCGGCGCTGTATGCGGGCACCCCGGAACAGCTGGCGAACTGGCCGGGAACCAGCGCGATCCACCTTATCGACGAACGGATCATCCCGGTCGCCAGCCCGAAGCTGCTCGCCGGACGGCGTCGTTGGCACGCGCGCGACCTGGTGGATTTGCCGCTGCTACAGCAGAGTACGCGACCGGATGCGTGGCGCCAATGGTTTGATGCCATGGATGTGACCAACGAACTGGCGCTTCGCGGTCCGCGTTTCGAGCTCTTCTCGATGCTGACTACAGGAGCCGCACACGGGTTGGGCGTTGCACTGCTGCCCGCCATCCTGATCGAATCGGAACTGGCGAGCGGTGAACTGCGCCAGGTGTGCGACACAGCGGTGCACGGGAGCCGCGCGTATTACCTGGTTACGCCGGAGCGCGTCGACGCCAAGCCCGCGCTGGCGTTATTTTCTGGCTGGCTCATGCGGCAAGCCGGGCGCTGACGCAGCGTGAGCGTTCCTTGGGCCGGCTACTGCCTCAATCGCGTGCGTGCAGCCTCGATGATCTGCCTGGACAGCCACTCCATGCGCGGCGATTGCAGCTTCCACGCATGCCAGTACAGGGCGACATCGGTGGGATGATTGGGCGCCAGGCAGACCAGCGGATACTGCTCGCCGCCGGCCGCATCAAGCAGCCATTCGGGCACCATCGCGTAGCCCAGGCCGTAACGCGCGTGGCCGCCGCCTTGCTGGCAAGCTCGCTGCATCATTTGAAACGGGCGTTCCTGCTCTTGGACGCGCTCGGACTGGTGACGTCTGCCATCATCGGCTGCGATATCGCCGCCGCCATCGGCGCCCATGTCGCGGTGGTGGTTGTGATGGGGATGATTACCGGCGTCTTCGGCGGCCTGCTGCGCGACCTCCTGTGCAACCAGGTGCCGCTGGTACTGCGGCGCGACCTGTATGCGACGGTTTCGCTGGTCACCGGCATGCTTTACGTGGGCCTGCTTCACTTCGGCACGGACCCCGACCTTGCCACCGGCGTGGCGCTCGCCGCCGGCTTTTCGCTGCGCCTGCTCGCGATCCGCTCGCGCTGCCGGTGCCGGTGCCGGACGCCGACACCGGCGCCTTTGGCGAACTGTCGGATGAACGAAAGTGAAGGCGGCGACCCGCACCGCTACCGGCAAGGGCCTGCAGTGCTCCACATCTGCCGCGGCTGCATCCGCAGCGCCAGCTTCGCAGTGCCGACGTTGGATGGAGCTGGCCGCCGGCCCGCATGGCACGGCGCCGCGGGCGCAGGTGCCGGGCTATCGCGTGGCCGGCAAAACCAGTACCGCGCACAAACCCGTCAACGGCAAGTACGCCAACCGGTACGTGTCGGCCTTCGTCGGTTTCGCGCCGGTTTCCGATCCGCGCATCATCGTCGCGGTGATGGTCGATGAGCCGACCGTGGGCGGGTATTTCGGCGGGAAGGTGGCAGCGCCGGTGTTCGCCGCTGTGACGCAGGATGCGTTGCGGGCGCTGCACGTCGCGCCCGATTCCGCGGTGACCGACATTCGCGTCCCGTTCGACAGCTAATTCTCTGGCCGGCCGCGCCAGCCCGCCTGGATGCATGCTATTCATAATCCTTATGATGTTCATGCAATTTACACATGAGTGCCTCCCACCTACCATTGACTCACCGCGTCCCTGTACCGGGAGTAGCTGGCGGAACACACATCGAAGGCCCTGCGCCGCCGATCAACGCACTCATATAAAGAGACAATCATGTACACCACAGTTACCGATGACCCGGCGCACGCCGCTGTTGGTCGCACAAACACGGACAACGCCCTCTACCGCAAGATAAGCCTCCACGTCATACCCTTCCTCTTCATCTGCTACGTCGTGTCCTTCCTGGACCGCATCAACATCGGCTTCGCGCAACTACAGATGAAGCAGGACCTCGGGTTCAGCGACGCGATGTACGGCTTGGGCGCAGCCGTGTTCTACGTCGGCTATGTCATCTTCGAAGTCCCCAGCAACCTGCTGCTGGAAAAATACGGCGCGCGCAAGACCTTCGTGCGCATCATGCTGCTGTGGGGCGCGGCATCCGTCGGGATGGCATGGGTCGCCACGCCGACGCAATTCTATGCGCTGCGCTTCCTGCTCGGCGTCTTCGAAGCCGGATTCTTCCCTGGCATCGTGCTGTACCTGACGTACTGGTATCCCGCGCAGCGCCGCGCGTCCGTGCTGTCTTTCTTCTTCGCCGGCGTCGCCGTGGCCGGAGTGCTCGGCGGCCTGGTATCGGGCTGGATCATGCGCGACATGGCTGGCGTCATGGGCATGAAAGGGTGGCAGTGGATGTTCGTCATCGAGGGCAGCCCGGCGCTGCTGCTGGCAGTCATCGCGTATTTCTACCTCGACGACCAGCCCTCGCAAGCGCGCTGGCTCAGCGCCGCCGAGAAAGCCCGCCTGACGGCCAACCTGACGCTTGCTTCGCCTAACGCCGCCCACGGCCGCATCTCCAGCGTGCTTGGCAACCCGCGCGTCTACCTGTTTGCCTTCATTTATTTTTCGCTGACCTGCGCCTCGCTCACGCTCAGCTTCTGGATGCCGATCATGATCCGCGATTTCGGCGTCAGCGATGTGGTCCAGGTGAGCCTGTATTCGGTGATCCCGAACGCCATCGGCGCCGTCGCCGTGATCCTGATCGCCCGCCACGCGGACCTGAAGGGCCAGCACCGCAAGTTTTTCGCCATCTGCGCCGTGGGTGGCGCGGTCGCCCTGACATCGCTGACGCTGCATCCGTCCAACTTGGGTGTTGCGCTGGCGATGCTGTCGATCGCGACCTCCCTGATCTTCTCGGCCCTGCCGATCTTCTGGGCGATTCCGACCGGCCACCTGCCGCAGCAGGCGCGCGCCGCGGGCATCGCGGTCATCAGCAGCGTGGGCATTACCAGCGGTATTGTCGGTCCATGGGCCATCGGCCAGATCAAGACAGCCACCGGCAGCATGGATAACGCCCTGTACGTCCTCGGCGCACTGCTGGTCGCGAGCGCCGCGGCCATGCTGGGCGGGGTGCGCCGGTAATCCTACTCGGGCAGCCCTTCGAACACTTCCTTGACCAGCTTGCGCAGCCAGCTGTTGGCCGCATCATGGTGAAAGCGGGGATGCCAATGCTGGCGAATCGCGAAGTGGGGCAGGCTGATCGGCGTCTCCACCATGCGCACCGCCTTGTAGCGTGCGAAGGCAGACGCCAGCTCGCGCGGGACGGTGGCAATCAGGTCCGGATTCCGTTCGATCATCAGCGGCACGGTAAGGAAGTGGGGCGTGGTCAGGTAGATGCGGCGCTTGGTGCCGTATTCATCGACCACGCTGTCGTAGCCGTCTTCCTTCTTGCCCGACAAGGACACCACGATGTGTTCCATGGCGAAGAACTGTTCGACCGTCATGGTGTCGCCGATATCCTTCCGTCCCTTGTTGACCAGGGTGACGAACGAACGCGTGAACAGCTGCTGCTGGAAGAGACCTTCCGGCATCGAGTGCAGCGAGCCCAGTGCCAGGTCGGCCTCGCCCGACTCCAGGGCCGCGGCGATCTGGCGCGGCGAAATCTGCAGCACCCGCACGGTACAGAAGGGCGCCACCTGGCGCAGGCGTTCGACCAGGCGGGGCAGGAAAATCAGTTCCCCCATGTCGGTCATGCACAGGCTGAATTGCCGGCGCGACGCGTGCGCCTCGAATCCGGCATGTACCAGCAGGTCGGCGCGGATGGTTCCCATCAGGCCCAGCACGGTGGACGACAGCTCCAGCGCGCGCGGCGTGGGCTGCATGCCGCTGCCGGTCTTGACGAACAAGGGATCGTTGAAAAATACCCGCAGTCGTTTGAGCGCATGGCTCATCGCGCTCTGCGACATATCCAGGTCTTCGGCGGCACGCGTGACATTACGTTCGCGCAGGAGCGCGTCGAACACGGCGATCAGGTTGAGGTCGAATTGCGTTTCCTGCTGTTGCATGCGTCCATCCCAGTGTATGAATGTAGATCATAACAGTAATGACCGTCATGTGATTTACAGATAATATCCCATCTTCTATTCTGGATACACCGCTGGCAACCAGCAATCACCACACCAAAACGAGGAGATACAGCATGTCCGAGAAAAAATTTGCGTCGCAAGCCGACCTGGTCGAGAAGAAGACCAGCTTCGTCAAACTGTCCGACAACGCCTATGCCTACACCGCCGAGGGCGATCCGAACTCCGGCGTCATCATCGGTGACGACAGCGTCATGGTGATCGACACCACGGCGACGCCGGTAATGGCGCAGCCGCTGATCGACCACATTCGCAGCGTCACCGACCTGCCGATCAAGTACGTGGTCATGTCGCACTATCACGCGGTGCGCGTGCTGGGCGCCTCGGCATACGTCAAGGAAGGCGCGGAGCAGGTGATCGCCTCGCGCGGCACGTATGAACTGATCGTCGAGCGCGGCGAACAGGACATGAAATCCGAGATCGAGCGCTTCCCGCGCCTGTTCGCCGGGGTCGAGTCGGTACCGGGCCTGACCTGGCCGACCATGGTGTTCGACAGCGAAATGACGATCTTCATGGGCAAGCTGGAAGTAAAGCTGATGCACATCGGGATGGGGCACACCAAGGGCGACACCATCGCCTGGATCCCGTCGCAGAAGATCTGCTTCTCGGGAGACCTGGTCGAATTCGGCGCGGCGGCCTACACCGGCGACGCCCAGCTCGAAGAGTGGCCGCAAACGCTGGAAACGCTGCGCGCGATGGGACCGGAGAAGCTGGTGCCCGGCCGCGGCCCAGCGCTGCTGACGCCCGCCGAGGTCAACGAGGGCATCGACTACACCAAGGACTTCGTGACCACGCTGCTGGCCGGTGCACGCGAAGCGGTGGCCGCCGGCCATACGCTGAAAGAGGCCATGGCCAGCGTGCGCTGCCTGATGGATCCGAAGTTCGGCCAGGTCTTTATCTACGAGCACTGCCTGCCTTTCGATGTCACGCGCGCGTACGACGAAGCCAGCGGCATCAAGCATCCGCGCATCTGGACCGCGGAACGCGATCAGGAAATGTGGCACTCGCTGCAGGCCTGAGCCCGGGGGACATGATGGACATCGACTTTCAGACACTCGCGTTCAATTTCGAGGCGACCCGGGCCCGGGACAGCGGCACGCTGCATCCCGTGGTGGTGGTCGGCGCCGGCCCGGTAGGGCTGTCCACGGCGATCGACCTGGCGCGCCAGGGCATCCCCACCATCCTGCTCGACGACGACAACTGCCTGTCGCAAGGTTCGCGCGCGATCTGCTTTTCCAAGCGCACGCTCGAGATCTTCGGCCGCCTTGGCTGCGCCGGACCGATGCTGGACAAGGGCGTACGCTGGAACATCGGCAAGGTGTTCCTGCAGGACCAGCAGGTCTACCAGTTCGACCTGCTGCCGGAAAGCGGGCACCAGATGCCGGCCTTTATCAACCTGCAGCAGTACTACGTCGAAGGCTACCTTCACGCCCAGGCGCAGCGGTGCGAAGGGCTCGACATGCGCTGGCGCAGCAGGGTCACGGGGATGGCGCAGCAGGAAGATGGAGTAGCGCTGACCGTCGCTACGCCCGAAGGCGAGTACACCCTGCGCGCCGCCTACGTCGTGGCGGCCGATGGTGGCCGCAGCGAATTACGGCGCCTGATGGGACTGGAAAGCAAAGGGCGAACCTTCAAAGACCGATTCCTGATCGCCGACGTCAAGATGAAGGCGGACTTCCCGACCGAACGCTGGTTCTGGTTCGATCCGCCCTTTCATCCGAACCAGTCGGTCCTGCTGCACCGCCAGCCGGATAACGTGTGGCGCATCGACTTCCAGCTGGGCTGGGACGCCGATCCGGTGGCGGAAAAGCTGCCCGAGCGGGTCATCCCGCGCGTGCAGGCGCTGCTCGGCAAGGACACCGAGTTCACGCTGGAGTGGGTCAGCGTGTACACCTTCTGTTGCCTGCGCATGGACAAATTCCGCCATGGCCGTGTGCTGTTCGCGGGTGACGCCGCCCATGGTGTTTCGCCGTTCGGCGCACGTGGCGCCAACAGCGGCGTGCAGGATGCCGACAACCTCGCGTGGAAGCTGCGCATGGTGCTGAAGGGGGAAGCTCCAGACGCGCTGCTCGACACCTATGGCGACGAGCGTGAATTCGCGGCCGACGAGAACATCCTCAACTCGACCCGCGCCACCGACTTCATCACGCCCAAGAGTGCGGTCAGCCGGCTGTTCCGCGACGCCACGCTGGCCTTGTCGCGCGACTGCGGCTTTGCCCGCGCACTGGTCAACAGCGGCCGTCTGTCCACGCCGAGCACATACACGCAGTCGGTACTGAATACACCCGACAGTACGCGCTTCGACGGTTCGATGGCGCCAGGCGCACCCTGTGCCGACGCTCCGGTGCGGCTCGATGGCGAAGCGGACTGGATGCTGCCGCACCTCGGCGGCAGCTTCGCCGCCGTGTACTTCAGCGACGGCGCCGCGCCCTCGGCAGGCATGCTGGAAGCGCTGCAGTCCTTGCCGCAGGCGGCGGACGGCATCGCGCTCAAGGTGCTTATGGTGGTGCCTCCAGGCGCCAACGCCGCCAAGGTACAAGGTGTGACGGTGCTGGAGGATTGCGATGGCATGCTGCGCGCGCGCTACGACGCGCGTCCCGGCACGGCATACCTGATCCGTCCCGACCAGCATGTCTGCGCCCGCTGGCGCGGACTCGATGCAGCACAGGTAGGCGAGGCGCTGCAACGCGCCACCTGCCGCAACCAACAGGAGGTACATGCATGAACCAGTCCCTGATCACCGCGCCGAACCTGGAGCGCGCCGACGACTTCTACGAGGCGTTGATCGATACCCATCGCGACTTGAGCGAGGCGCAGAGCCAGATGCTCAATGCGAAGCTGGTCCTGATCCTGGCTAACCAGGTCGGCAGCCACCAGGTGCTGGTCGACGCCATGCGGCTGGCACGCGATTCGATGGTGGTGGAGAAAAGCTGATCCCACGGTGCCGCGGGCACAGGTGCCGGGCTATCGGGTGGCAGGAAAAACCCGGCTAATCTGTTCCAACCCAAGCTTCAAAGCTGGCAATCCCATCTACCCCAGCCCGAACCCGGTCGCCACGGTGCAAGGCACCGACCCCGGCAGGCGTACCTGTGAAGATCAGGTCCCCTTGCGTCAGCGTCACGAAGCGGGAAATATAGGCAATGATGTCGGCTACCGGCCAGATCATCTCCTTGAGTGTGCCGTCCTGGACTATGGCGCCGTTCACCTCCAGCCAGATCCGCGGGTCCTGCGGGTGTCCGACTTCGCTGACCGGGTGCAGTGCGCTGCACGGCGCGGATGCGTCGAAGCCCTTGGAAAAGTCCCACGGGCGGCGCATGTCCTTGGCCACGGCCTGCAGATCGCGGCGGGTCAGTCCAGTCCCACGCCGTAACCCCACACAGCTTCAGCGCCTCGCCTGGGCAATGTTGGCGCCGCCGCCGCCAAGGGCGACGACCAGTTCAACCTCGTGGTGCAGGTCTTCGGTGGCAGGTGGAAAAGGCATAACTCCTTCTGCGGGGACGGACCTGCGTCGGCGGTTTCATGAAGAAGAATGGATCTTCGCGGTCGGGGTCATTGCCCATTTCGCGTGCCGTGTGCGGCGTAGTTGCGGCCAGAACGCAGAAGCCGCCTTACCGAAAAGCGTGCGTCGCTGCCGGCCACCCTACCGATGGTGTCGCGTTTCGGCGTGAAAAGCATATTAGTCATGTGCATTCCTGGTTCGGCGATGCGGTTGGTTTGAGGAATATACCAAGACGAATGTGCGGAAAGCATATCGCACGTACGCTTCCGGAGTGGCCGGGAGCGACGGTTTTTCAGTGCCGGTGGGTTTTAAGGGGTGTTTACGCGGCGTGCGCTGGCGCGAAGGGTGGCGCCTCGTATAAACAGCAGAAGACTGCGGCGCAGGCGGCAATCGATACGCACGATGGTCGGGTAGGCCGCAGGGTCTACCTCGAAGCGTCGGCGCATTGACAACTGGGGCACCAGGCAGCAATCCGCAATGGGTCGGAGCATGCGCCGTGGCAGAACTTGCCGTATCCGGCGAATTGGGCCAGCAGCGCTTCGAAAAGCGGCGGCAACCCTCATTTGATCCAGTGCTGGCCTCCACGCCAGCTTTGCTTCATCCGGCACGCCCAGCAACACCTGTCAGGTGTTTGAGCACCCGCAGGTTCCCAAGCAGGTGGAATATCGCACGCACCGTTTGCGCCAGCGCGCGCACGCGCGCCCGCCCGACAAGAGGATCGGCGGGCAGCAGGGCTGCCTGCGGATGCGTCTCCTCGAGATACTCAAGGATAGCCAGCGACTGTGTGATGACAGCCCCGTCGTCGAGCGCGGGAATCAGGCCGGAAGGGTTGACGGCGCGATACTGCGCCTTCAGTTGTTCGCCGCCATCCCGGACCAGGTGCACCGGGACCGCCTCGTAAGGCAGTCCCTTCAGCCCCAGCCCGATGCGCACGCGGTAAGCCGCGGAACTGCGGAAGTAGGTGTACAGGCGCATCGCGTCAGCCTTCCGTAGGGCGGGCCGGCAGCACGGTGCCGCTGACTTCACCGAAACCGATGCGCGGACGTCCTGCAGCTTCGGCCCAGCCGCGCATGACGACGGTGTCGCCGTCTTCCAGGAATTTGCGCGTCTCGCCATCGGCCAGCTCGATGGTCTGCTTGCCGCCGGCTGTCAGCTCCAGCAGGGAGCCAGCTTCTGCTGCATCGGGGCCCGACTGCGTGCCCGAGCCGAGCAAGTCGCCCGGCTGCAGGTTGCAGCCGTTGACGGTGTGGTGGGTTACCAGCTGCGACACCGTCCAGTACGAATCGCGGAAGTTCGACAGCGATACACGCTTGGGCGGCGTGCCGTTGTTGCGCATCGCGGCCGACTGGATCAGCACTTCGAGCTGGACCTCGAAAGCGCCGCTCTCGCGCAGCTGCGGCGAGTCGAGGTAAGGCAGCGGCTGCGGATCGGCGAAGTCGCGGGTCCAGCCGGTACGGTATGGCGCCAGCGCTTCCAGGGTGACTACCCATGGCGAGATCGTCGAAGCGAAGTTCTTGGCCAGGAAAGGACCCAGCGGCTGGTATTCCCACGCTTGCAGGTCGCGCGCCGACCAGTCGTTCAGCAGGCACAGGCCGAATACGGCTTGCTCGGACTGGCCGATTGCGACAGGCTCGCCGAGCGTGTTGGCGGTGCCCATGAAGATGCCGATTTCGAGCTCGTAGTCCAGCCGCTTGCACGGACCGAATACCGGCGCATCGGTGCCGGGCGGGCGGGTCTGGCCGACCGGCCGGCGGAACTGCTGGCCGGAGACGGCGATCGACGAGGCGCGCCCGTGGTAGCCGATCGGTACCCATTTGTAGTTGGGCAGCAGCGGCTCGTCGGGGCGGAACAGCTTGCCCACGGCGGTCGCATGGTGGATCGAGGTATAGAAGTCGGTGTAGTCGCCGATGCGTGCGGGCAGTGTGTACTCGGCGTGCGAGCGTTCGACCAGTGCGCCTTTCAGCTTGGCTTCGTCGGCGGAGCCTTCACGCAGCGCGCGCGACAGCGCCATGCGCAGCGCGGACCAGGATGCCTCGCCCAGCGCCATCAGCGCGTTCAGGCTGGAGCCGGCGACGGCGTCGCGGATCTCCTGCGGAAGCGCGGCAAATGCGCCTGCTTCGCCGGCTGCGCCCAGGTCGAGGATCTGGTCGCCGATGGCCACGCCGATGCGGAACTGCTCGGCGCTGCCGGCGCGGCGGAACACGCCGAAGGGCAGGTTCTGGATCGGGAAGTCGGTGCCGGCCTGGTTGGCGGACGGGACCCAGCTGCGCAGGGCGGCATCGTGGGTTTCGTTAAGTCGTTGTTGAACTGGGCTCATGGTTTCTCCGGATTGAAGTGCTTCTGGATGCCGTTCCAGCATTCGTTGTAGTTGGACTGCAGCTGTGGCGCCGACAAGGCGTGCGGCGTCGGGCAGATCACCAGCTTGGTCTCGAACATGAAGGCCATGGTGTTGTCGACCTTGTGCGGTTTCATGGTGTCGGCGGCGCTGGCTTTCTCGAAGGTGGCCGCGTCGGGGCCGTGGCCGGTCATGCAGTTGTGCAGGCTGGCGCCACCCGGTGCGAAACCTTCGGCCTTGGCGTCGTAGGCGCCGGTGATCAGGCCCATGAATTCGCTGGCCACGTTGCGGTGGAACCAGGGCGGACGGAAGGTGTTCTCGGCTACCAGCCAGCGCGGCGGGAACACCACGAAGTCGAGCGTGTCCACGCCCGGCGTGTCGCTTGGCGCCTGCAGCACCAGGAAGATCGACGGGTCGGGATGGTCGTTGCCGATCGAGCCGATGGGGCTGAAGTGGCGCAGGTCGTATTTGTACGGCGCGTAGTTGCCGTGCCAGGCCACTACGTCGAGCGGGGAGTGGCCGATCTTCGCGGTCCACAGGTTGCCGCCGAATTTAGCCACCAGCTCAAAGTCGCCTTCGACGTCCTCGTAGGCTGCATGCGGGGTCAGGAAGTCGCGCGGGTTGGCCAGGCCGTTGGAACCGATCACGCCCAAGTCCGGCAGGCGCAGCAAGGCGCCGTAGTTTTCGCAGATGTAGCCGCGCGCCGACCCGTCGGGCAGGCTGACCTGGAAGCGCACGCCGCGCGGAATGACCGCGATTTCCAGCGGCTCGAGGTCGATCTTTCCGAACTCGGTGAAAATCGCCAGGCGGCCCTCTTGCGGCACGATCAGCAGTTCGCCGTCGGCGTTGTAGAAGTAGCGCCCGTCCATGTTGCGGTTGCAGGCGTACAGGTGGAAGGCGTTGCCGGATTGGGACTGCGGATTGCCGTTGCCGGCCATCGTCACCCAGCTGTCGATGAAGTCGGTCGGCTCGCTTGGCATCGGCAGCGGATCCCAGCGCAGCTGGTTGGGCGGGGCTGCCACTTCGTCGAAGCTGCTGACGATGCGTCCGTTGCCTTTGGCGGCGCGCTGGAAGGGCTGGTGCATTGCCGCAGGGCGGATGCGGTACAGCCACGAGCGGCGGTTATGGCTGCGCGGTGCGGTGAACGCGGTGCCCGACAGCTGCTCGGCGTACAGGCCGTAGGCCACGCGCTGGGGCGAGTTCTGATGCGCGGGCAGGGCGCCGGGCAGCGCCTCGGTGGCAAATTCGTTGCCGAAGCCGGACTGGTAGCGGCCGGATTGTTCGCTTGGTGCTTTCATTCCTGGGTTCCTCCTTCGATGGGCAGGCGCGGTTGGCGTTATTCCTTCCCACTACTGTAGCCGAGCACGCAGTGGTTTGCGACATGAATAGGTAAATGTAGAATATTGATTTGGTAAATAGAGGGTGCAAACATGATCGAACCGCGGGAGATGGACCTGAACCTGCTGGTGGTATTCCAGGAGGTGTTCCAGCAGCGCCAGATTTCGTCGGCGGCGCGGCGCCTGGACCTGACGCAATCGGCGGTCAGCAACGCGCTGGCGCGCCTGCGCCGTACCTTCAACGACGAACTGTTCGTGCGCACCGCCTCCGGCATGCAGCCGACGCCCTTCGCCGAGAACATCGCCGAGCCGATCGCCGCCGCGCTGGCAAGCGTCACGCTGGCCCTGAACCGGCCCGAAAGCTTCGACCCGTTCGCCAGCGAGCGCCAGTTCACCATCGCGGTGACCGACGTGGCCGAGATCTACTTCCTGCCGCCGCTGATCGAGCGCTGCCAGGTGGTGGCGCCCCGGATACGGCTGGCGACGGTGCGGCCGGGCAGTGTCGACCTGAAGGCGGAGATGGAAGCGGGGCGGATCGACGTGGCCATCGGCGCCTTCGACAAGGTATCGACCGCGCTGTATCAGCGGCGCCTGTTCCGCCAGCCCTACGTCACCATGTTCCGGGCCGGGCATCCGCTGGGGGAGGGCGTGCCGGCGCTGAAGGTGTTCCTGGCGGCGCAGCACATCCTGGTCGCGTCCACCGAGAGCCCGTACGACCGCATCAACCAGGTGCTGGAAAAGGCCGGCGTGCGGGAGGAGAGCCGCTACCGGGTGCCGCATTTCACGGCGGTGCCGTATATCGTCAGCAGTACCGACCTGGTGGTCACGGTGCCGCAGAAGCTGGCCGAGCGGGCCGCGGCGCCGTTCAACCTGGCCTACATCCGCCCGCCGCTGCGGCTGCCCCTGCTGCAGACGAATATTTTCTGGCACCGCCGCTATAACGACGACGAGGGCAACCAGTGGCTGCGCGGGCTGGTCGGGGCGATTTTCGTCGAATAGCCTGTCTCATATGAGAATCGTTCGCAATCAGGTGCTGTGATACGTGTGGCATATCACTAGCAGCGAAAAACCATATTGGACAAAGGGCTATCGGAAAGGCAAGCTGGTGAAATCCGAATATCTATCCAGTTAGTGGAGCCCATCATGCCGCAATACCGTTCCCGCACCACCACCCACGGCCGCAACATGGCCGGCGCCCGCGCCCTGTGGCGCGCCACCGGCATGAAGGACGGCGACTTCGACAAGCCGATCATCGCCGTGGTCAACTCCTTCACGCAGTTCGTTCCGGGCCACGTGCACCTGAAGGACCTGGGCCAGCTGGTGGCGCGCGAGATCGAAGCGGCCGGCGGCGTCGCCAAGGAATTCAATACCATCGCGGTCGACGACGGCATCGCCATGGGCCACGGCGGCATGCTGTACTCGCTGCCGTCGCGCGACCTGATCGCCGATTCGGTCGAGTACATGGTCAACGCCCACTGCGCCGATGCGATGGTGTGCATCTCCAACTGCGACAAGATCACGCCGGGCATGCTGATGGCCGCGATGCGCCTGAATATTCCGGTGGTGTTCGTGTCGGGCGGTCCGATGGAAGCTGGCAAGGTCGTCAAAGTGGTCAACGGCAGCCAGAAAATCATCAAGCTCGACCTGGTCGACGCGATGATCAAGGCTGGCGACAGCAGCGTCAGCGATGCCGACGTGGCCGAGATCGAGCGCTCCGCATGCCCGACCTGCGGTTCGTGTTCCGGCATGTTTACCGCCAACTCGATGAACTGCCTGACCGAGGCGCTGGGCCTGTCCCTGCCGGGCAACGGCACCATCGTCGCGACCCACTCCGACCGCAAGGAACTGTTCCTGCGCGCTGGCCGCACCATCGTCGACCTGGCGCGGCGCTACTACGAGCAGGACGACGACTCGATCCTGCCGCGTAACATCGCCACCATGGCCGCCTTCGAAAACGCGATGGTGCTGGACGTGTCGATGGGCGGCTCCACCAACACCGTGCTGCACCTGCTGGCCGCAGCGCACGAAGCAGGCGTGCCGTTCACGATGGCCGACATCGACCGCATCTCGCGCAAGGTGCCGTGCCTGTGCAAGGTGGCGCCGATGACCGACAAGTACCACATCGAAGACGTACACCGCGCGGGCGGCATCATCGCCATCCTGGGCGAACTGGCGCGCGCCGGCCTGCTCGATACGTCCGTCAACAGCGTGCACGCGAAGACACTGGGCGACGCGATCGAGAAGAACGACGTCAAGCGCAGCGACGACCAGGCCGTGCACCGCCTGTTCCGCGCGGCTCCGGGCGGCGTGCCGACGCAGACCGCGTTCTCGCAGTCGGAACGCTACGACGCGCTGGACCTGGACCGCAGCAACGGCTGCATCCGCGACCTGGAGCACGCCTACTCGAAAGACGGCGGCCTGGCGGTCTTGTACGGCAACCTGGCGGAGAACGGCTGCATCGTCAAGACGGCCGGCGTCGATGAAAGCATCCTGACCTTCTCCGGCAAGGCGCGCGTGTTCGAAAGCCAGGACGCGGCGGTGGAAGCCATCCTGGGCGACACCGTGCACGCGGGCGACGTCGTCATCATCCGCTATGAAGGTCCAAAGGGCGGCCCTGGCATGCAGGAGATGCTGTACCCGACCTCGTACATCAAGTCGAAAGGCCTGGGCAAGGCCTGCGCGCTGCTGACCGATGGCCGCTTCTCGGGCGGCTCCTCCGGCCTGGTGATCGGCCACGCTTCGCCGGAAGCGGCCGAAGGCGGCGCGATCGGCCTGGTGGAAGAGGGCGACATGATCGACATCGACATCCCGAACCGCAGCATCGGCCTGCGCATCAGCGATGAAGCGCTGGCGGCGCGCCGTGCGGCGATGGAGGCGAAGGGCGCCGGTGCGTGGCAGCCGGAAAACCGCGAACGCTACGTATCGCAGGCGCTGCAGGCCTATGCCGCGCTCACCACGTCCGCCGACCGCGGTGCGGTGCGCGACTTGTCGCAGCTGAAGCGCTAATCGCACTCCCGGCGCCGCTAGGCGCCGGTTTGAAACGTCCTAACTCGCCCGGCCGCGCTGTGTGCGCCGGGCGATGTCCAGCGCCTGCTGTTCGCCTGCCGCCAATTCTTCCGTGCTTAAGACGTATTCCGTGTTATCGACCAGCCGCCGCAGCGCCAGGTCGATAAACGCGCGGGCTCGCGCAGGTTGTGAGGCCCGGCTTCCAAAATAGATGAAATAGCTCGAGATGTCGGGCATCTGCTCGACCAGCAATGGCAATAACTCTCCAGACCTGAGGTACGGTGCGGCAGTCACGCCAGCCAGTTGCCCGATGCAACGTCCGGCAAGGACAGCTTGCAACTCCAAACCTTCATCGTTCGTGCAGATGTACGGCGCCAGGGCGAGTTCGAGCACCTGTTCATTGACCTTCAGGCGCCATGGGACGATCTTCCCCGTGCCCGGGCTTCGATAGACGCTGCACTGGTGGCTTACAAGGGTGCCAGCCGACGCCGGCGCACCAAAGCGTTCGATGTAGCCCGGGGTAGCGCATGCGACCAGCTGAAGCGGAAACAGCCGGCGGGCGATGACCCCTTCGTGCGGCGCAACTCCTATGCGGAATCCGACGTCCACCCGGTCCTCAACCCAGTTCCCAACGCGATCCTCCAACTGGACATCCGGTTGAATCCCGGGGTACTGGTCGCAAAATTCTTCTATCAGGGGCCAGATGATCGGCCGGAATGTCGTCCTCGGGCCGATGATCCGCAACGGACCGGCAATCTCGTCCCTGGTGTGCTTCACATTTTGCAGTGCCCGCTGGAGGCTCAACAGCGCGGGCTGCGCCTCCTCGAGAAAGCTGCGACCCTCATCGGTGAGCGACATGACACGGGTGGTGCGATGAAAGAGGCGCACGTCCAGGTGACGCTCGAGCTGAGCCAGCGCCTGGCTCGCCGCCTGCGGGCTCAAGCCTTGGGCAGCCGCCGCCTTGCGCAGGCTTCCCAGCTCGGCCGCCGCAATGAATGTGGAGATGGAACGCAATTCGTTGATGGACATGGTGTCGGGCAGGGGATTATCAATAAATGCTTGCGAATGATTCAAGCTATCACATACTACTCCGTTGCGAATCACAAAGGTATATTCGGCTCCATACCAAAGTCAATTCCCCGGGAGACCAGATGAAACCGTTACAAGAGTGCATGCCGTTGCTCGTCGCCGCTACCTGCTGCTTTACGGCTTTGCCGGCCGTGGCACAGGCGTCCGAGCCGCGGCCATCCGGCACGCCGAACGCAAGCGCCGCTGCGCCTGCAACGCGGGCGCAGCAGATGTTCGGAGACATTTCGCCCAAGCTCGCAGAGTTGACCGACAAGGTGCTTTTCGGAGATGTATGGGAACGCCCCGGCTTGTCGAAGCGGGACCGCAGCCTGGTGACGGTGAGTGCGTTGATCGCGATGAACCGGGCCGACCAGTTGCGCTCGCACCTCCAGCGCGCCCGCGACAACGGGCTGACTGAGACTGAACTGGTGGAGGCGATTACGCACCTGGCGTTCTATTCGGGCTGGCCGAACGCCGTCACGGCGATTTCCGTGGCCAAGGAAGTGTTCCGGAAGAAGTGACACTTACCACATGAAAGGAATACGCATGGATGATAATGACGGACTGAAACTAACCCGGCGCGGCTTCATGGCGGCCGGCGCCGGCACGGCGGCGGCGCTGGCCGTGTCCTTGCCGGCAGCCGCCCAGTCGACGCCTGAACCAACGCCAGCGGCAAAGTTTACGCTGATGGTCAACGGCGCCCGCCACCAGCTGCAGCTCGATACCCGGACAACCCTGCTCGATGCGCTGCGCGAGCACCTGCACCTGGCCGGCACCAAAAAGGGATGCGACCACGGCCAGTGCGGCGCATGCACCGTGCTGGTCAACGGCCAGCGCATCAATTCCTGCCTGACCCTGGCCGTGATGCACGAAGGCGACATCATCACCACCATCGAGGGCTTGGGTACGCCGGCGAAGCTGCACCCGATGCAGGCCGCGTTCATCAAGCACGACGGCTTCCAGTGCGGCTATTGCACACCCGGCCAGGTCTGTTCGGCGGTCGGGGTACTGGCCGAGATCAAAGCCGGCGTTCCGAGCCACGCCAGTGCGGACCTGCAGTCGCAACCGGAGGCTTCCCGCGCCGAGCTGCGCGAGCGCATGAGCGGCAACATCTGCCGCTGCGGCGCCTATCCGAACATCATCGACGCGATCACCGAGATCGCCGGAGGCAAGGCGTGAAATCGTTTACCTATGAACGGGCACGCACGCCGGCCGAGGCGGCACAGGCGATGAAGCGTACGCCCGGCGCCAAGTTCATCGCCGGCGGCACCAACCTGCTCGACCTGATGAAGCTGCAGATCGAGACGCCGGGCCACCTCATCGACGTCAACGGCCTTGGCCTCGACAAGATCGAAGCGACCGACGAAGGAGGGCTGCGCGTGGGCGCGCTGGTGCGAAATACCGACCTGGCGGCTGACCGGCGCGTGCGGCGCGAGTACGCGCTGCTATCGCGCGCGCTGCTGGCCGGCGCATCGGGGCAGCTGCGCAACAAGGCGACGACAGCTGGAAACCTGCTGCAGCGCACGCGCTGCCCGTACTTCTACGATACCAACCAGCAGTGCAACAAGCGCCAGCCCGGCAGCGGGTGCGGCGCGCTGACAGGGTTCAACCGGCAGCACGCCATCGTCGGCGCCAGCGACATGTGCATTGCAACGCATCCGAGCGACATGGCGGTCGCGATGCGCGCACTGGACGCGACGGTGGAAACCGTGCGCACCAATGGCGCCGCGCGCACTATCCCGATCGCCGACTTCTATCGGCTGCCAGGCAGCACGCCGCACCTGGAAACGAATCTGGAACCGGGTGAACTCATCACGGCGTTGACGCTTCCACGGCCCGCCGGCGGAACGCATGTTTACCACAAGGTGCGCGACCGGTCGTCGTATGCGTTTGCGCTGGTGTCGGTTGCGGCCATCGTACGGCCGGACGGCAGCGGGCGGGTTGCGCTCGGCGGCGTGGCGCACATGCCGTGGCGCGTCGAGGCGGCCGAGCCTGAAATGGCGCGCGGCGCCGCCGCTGTTACCGCGCGCCTGCTGGAAGGCGCCCGGACCACGCCGCAGAATGCCTTCAAACTGCCGCTTGTCGAGCGAACGCTCGCAGCGATACTAGCCGATGCGAGGACGACCAAGCCATGAAATTCGATACTCCTGCAATCCGCAACCCGATCGACCGCCTGAAGGTGGTTGGCCAGCCGACCGCGCGCGTCGACGGACGCCTTAAAACCACAGGCACCGCGACCTACGCCTACGAACAAGACGCTGCAACGCCCAACGCGGCCTACGGCTACATCGTCGGCGCTGCAATCGCCAAAGGGCGGATCGCGTCGATCGACCTGGCGCAGGCCAAAGCCGCGCCGGGCGTGCTCGGCATCGTCACCGCCGACAACGCTGGCAAACTTGGCGCCGGGGCATTTTATGTCGCGCGGCCACTGGCCGGGCCGGATGTCGACCACTATCACCAGGCGGTGGCGATCGTGGTCGCCGAGACCTTCGAGCAGGCCTGCGCCGCGGCGCAGCTGGTGCGCGTCAGCTATGTGCGTGCGAAGGGCAGCTTCGATCTCGAGGAAGCGATGCGCCATGCGCCGGTGCAGCAACCGGCGCAGCTCCCGCCGATGATGGGCAGCGCCGCTGGCAACTTCGACGCCGCCTTTGCCAGCGCCCCGGTGACCGTCGAAGCGAGCTACTCCACGCCCGACCACTCGCACGCCATGATGGAGCCGCACGCGACCATCGCTGCATGGGACGGCGACAGGCTGACGCTGTGGACAGCGATCCAGCTGGTCAGCTGGGGCATGCGCGACATTTCTCGCACGCTGGGTATCGCGCGCGACAAGGTGCGCATCATCGCGCCCTACATCGGCGGCGGCTTTGGCGGGAAGGGCTCGATCCAGGCCGACGCGGTGCTGGCGGCGCTCGCGGCGCGCCAGGTAGGGCGGCCGGTCAAGGTGGCCCTGCAGCGCCACCTCATGTTCAACAACACGACGCACCGCGCAGCGCCAAATCCAGCCGCATACGCATCGGCGCGGGCCAAGGACGGACGGATTTCACGGCGATCGCCCACGAAAGCTTGGTCTGGAAACCAAGGGCAGCCGGCCAGAAAACTCCATCGCGCCCGACGCGCCTGCTGTATGCGGCGAGAACCCGAAAATGACTCAGCTGCGCGTTGCCCATTCGACCTGCCGGGGAGGCAAGCGCCATGCGTGCGCCAGGCGAAAACGCCGGGGATGATGGCGCTCGAAAGTGGGCAATGGACGAAAATGGCGGAAAAAGCTGGGATCGTCCGGTCGCTGTTCCGCATCTTGAACCGGACACCCAGGTGGGCCGGAAGCGCCCGGGCCAGGCCGTTCTCAAAGCGCAGCTGGTGGAGTGCATGAAGACCGGCGGCGAGCGGTTTTGGTTTGGGACGGGCGCGCGCGCCGGAACCGGGGGGCAAGGCGCGAGGGGCGATGGCTGATCGCTTGGCATGGCAGCGGCAATAGAGGGCCGCCCGGTGATCAAATCGGCCGCGCGGGTTTCGCCTCGACCGCAGCGGCCAGGTGACGGTGGAAACGGACATGACCGACATCGGCACCGGCACTTATACGATCATCGCGCAAACTGCTGCGGAGGTGATGGGCGTGGACCTGGACAAGGTTGTCGTGCGCCTGGGCGACTCGGCGTATCCCGAGGGCGCGGGATCCGGCGGCCAGTTTGGCGCGGCATCGTCGACGGCAGGCGTGTACGCGGCCTGCATGAAACTGCGCGAGTTGGTGGCCGGGCGCCTCAATATGGTGGAGGCGGACATAGAATTCATAGGCGGGCGTGTCCGGGCGGGGGGCGTCAGCAGGCCGTTAGTGGACGCGGTCGCAGCCGGCGCACTGGTGGCCGAAGATGCGATGGAATACGGCGACCTTGGCCGGCGCTTCGCCCAGCAAACCTTCGGAGCCCATTTTGTCGAGGTGGCAGTTCACGAGGCAAGCGGCGAAATCCGCGTGCGGCGCATGCTGGCGGTATGCGCGGCCGGGCGCATCATCAATCCGACGGCGGCCCGCAGCCAGATCATCGGCGGCATGACGATGGGTGTCGGCGCCGCGCTGATGGAGGACCTGGTGGTGGACAAATGCGCCGGCTTCTTTGTAAACCACGACCTGGCGGGCTACGAAGTGCCGGTGCATGCCGACATCCCGGAGCAGGAAGTGATCTTCCTGGACGAGGTCGATGCGACTGCCGGGCCTTTGAAGGCCAAGGGAGTTGGAGAGCTCGGCATCAGCGGCGTGCCCGCCGCCGTCGCCAACGCGGTTTACAACGCTACCGGTATCCGGGTGAGGGAGTATCCGATCACGCCGGACAAGCTACTTCCCAACTTGCCAGCGCTTGCGTAAGCGCCAGGAGGACACATGAAACATTTTATCGCTACCGCGATCGCACTGTGTGTGATGGCGTCCGCGCCCGTAGCCGCAGACGCCCAGGAAAAGGCGTTCGACATCTCCCACAACGGTACCCGGCCATCAAGCAGCGGGCCGGCGCAAGATTTCACGGGATCGGTCCGGGTGGATCCATTGTTCCAGGCCCACAAGCCGTCGCGGACAGCTGCGGCGTATGTCACCTTCGAGCCGGGTGCGCGTTCAGCATGGCACAGCCATCCGCTTGGGCAGACACTGGTGGTGACTGCCGGGGTTGGTCGCGTGCAGCGATGGGGCGGAAAGGTGGAGGAGATTCGCCCGGGCGATGTGGTGTGGACCGCGCCTGGCGTAAAGCACTGGCATGGCGCCGCGCCGACGACGCCGATGACGCACATCGCGATCCAGGAACAGGCGGAGGGTAAAGTCGTCGAGTGGATGGAAAAGGTGTCCGACGCTCAGTACAACGCAGGATTTTAGGTCGAACAAGTTCGGGGACAGACCACCATCTATGTCGAGATCGTGGTCTGTCCCCGATCTTTTGTCCCCGAACTTTTTATGAGTGAAGCGCCTCGCTTAGTCGACCGTCGCGCCGCTATCCTTCACGACCTTGCCCCAGCGCGCGTGTTCGGCCTGGACGAACTTGCCGAAGTTTTCCGGCGTGTCGCCCACGAAGTCGGAACCGGTATCGGCCAGGACCTTCTGGAACTCAGGCTTCTTCATGTTCTTCAGGGCCTCGGCGTTGATCTTGGCGACCACGTCCTTCGGCGTCTTGGCCGGCGCGAACATGCCGTACCAAGCGTACGATTCGATGCCGGCCACGCCGGATTCGGCGAAGGTCGGCACGTCCGGCAGCAGCGGCGAACGCTTGCCGCTGGTGATCGCAATCGCCTTAACCTTGCCGCTCTTAATGTGCGGCATGATCGCGATCGTGCTGTCGAACATGATCGGGATATGGCCGCCCAGCACGTCGGATATCGCCGGCGCGGAACCCTTGTACGGCACGTGGGCCATCTTCAGCTTCATGACGCTGTCGAACAATTCGCCGGTCAGGTGCTGGGGCGTGCCGTTGCCGGACGAGGCGTAGGAGAAGCTGCCCTGTTTCGACTGGATGTGGGCGATCAGCTCCTTCAGGGTCTTCGCCGGGACGGAAGGGTGGGCCACCAGCACCAGCGGCACGCGCAGCAGGTTGGTCACCGGCGCCAGGTCCTTCAGCGGGTCGAAGGTCATCTTCTTGTACAGGCTTGGGTTGATCACGATAGGCGCGCTCGACGTGATCAACAGCGTGTAGCCGTCCGGATTGGCGCGGGTTACCGCGGCGGTGCCGATGTTGCCGCCGCCGCCGGCGCGGTTGTCGATGATGAAGGTCTGGCCCAGGCTCTCGGTGAGGCCCTTGGCCAAAGGCCGCGCCGCGATGTCGGAGGGACCGCCCGGAGGCCACGGCACGACCACCGTGACGGTTTTGTTAGGCCAGCTTTGTGCGAGGGCGCTGATGGAGACGACCGATGCTGCAAGCGCGAAGGCGAGCTGCTTGCCGTCGATGGAGAGGAATCGCATATTCAACATCCTTTAGTTGATTGTCCTGCACGGACGGTTACCGCGGTATTTGCATTTCCCGCGAGAGAAAACTTGATGCCTGATGGGCAGGCCGCGAAGACCCGCCCATGCTTGCTTATTGCTCGTGGAAGGCTTCTTCGCGCTTCTTCCTCAGCGAAGGCAGCAGCACGACAACCATCGCAGCCACTGCCAGCGCCAGCATGATCGCGCTGATCGGGCGCGTCACGAAGACCAACGGGTCGCTGTGCGACAGCAGCAGCGCGCGGCGCAGGTATTCCTCCATCATCGGGCCGATGATATAGCCTAGCAGCATAGGCGCCGGCTCGGCGCCCAGCTTGGCGCAGATGTAGCCGAACAGGCCGAACAAGGCCATCAGCCAGACGTCGAATTCCGCATTGTTCAGGCTGAACACACCGATCGCGCAGAACATCAGGATGGCCGGGTACAGGCGATGGTAGGGAACCATGATCATCTTGACCCACAGCCCGATCATCGGCAGGTTCAGCACGACCAGGAACAGGTTGCCGAACCACATGGAAACGATCAGGCCCCAGAACAGGGCAGGCTGCTCGGTCATCACCGCGGGACCGGGCTGGATGCCCTGGATGATCATCGCGCCGATCATCAGCGCCATCACGGGATTCGACGGAATGCCCAGCGTGAGCATCGGGATGAACGAGGTCTGGGCGCCGGCGTTGTTGGCCGACTCCGGCGCCGCGACGCCTTCGATCGCCCCTTTGCCGAACTCTTTCGAGTTGGGCGACACCTTCTTCTCGATCGAGTAGGCCGCAAACGACGCCAGCATGGCGCCGCCGCCGGGCAGGATGCCCAGCGCCGAGCCAAGGCCGGTGCCGCGCAGCACTGGACCGATCAAGCGCTTGAAGTCGTCCTTCGTCAGCATCAGGCCGGAGACCTTCTTCATGACAAGGTGGCGGTCATCGCTGTGTTCGAGGTTGCGGATGATTTCGCCGATGCCGAACATGCCCATCGCCACGATAACGAAGTTGATGCCATCGGCCATTTCCGGCAGGTCGAAGGTGTAGCGCGCAGTGCCGGAGTTGACATCGGTGCCGACCAGGCCGAGCAGCAGGCCGAGGATGACCATGCCGATGGCGTTGAGCAGCGAGCCGCTGGCCAGCACGACAGACGCCACCAGGCCCAGCACCATCAGCGAGAAGTATTCGGCGGGACCGAACTTGAGCGCCAGCTCCGCCAGCGGCGGCGCGAACAGCGCCAGCAGGATGGTTGCGACCGTGCCGGCGAAGAACGAAGCGATCGCCGCCGTGGCGAGCGCCCGTCCGGCATTGCCGTTGCGCGCCATCTGGTAGCCGTCGATGGCTGTCACGACCGAGGATGATTCCCCGGGGAGGTTGACCAGGATCGCCGTGGTCGACCCGCCATACTGGGCGCCGTAGTAGATGCCCGCGAGCATGATCAGCGCCGAGATCGGCGGCAGGCCGAAGGTGGCCGGCAGCAGCATGGCGATGGTGGCGATCGGGCCGAGGCCCGGCAGCACGCCGACCGCGGTGCCGACGAACACGCCGATCAGGCAATACATCAGGTTGGTGAGGGTGAAGGCCGTCTCGAGGCCAAGTCCGAGGTTGCTTAAGATTTCCATGTTTTTCTACTTATCACTCGAACCATGAACCGAACACCGGCATCGGCAAGCCCAGCAGCTTGACGAACACCACGTAAGCGAAGATCGCCAGTCCCGCAGCCAGCACCGCGGCCTGGGCCCAGCGGAACTTGGGGCTGGCAAAGGCACTCAGCATGACGATCGCCAGCGCCGCCGGCACCAGGCCGGCGCGCCGGATCAGGAATCCGAACAGGATGACTGCGGCGAGGATCAGCACGATGTTTTTGAGGTGGAACTTGCCGACTGCTTCACCCTCGCGCAGGAAGGAACGGACGACAGCAATGCCGCCGATCAGGCTCAGCATGACACCGAGGACGGTCGGGAAGTAGGCGGGGCCCATGCGGCCGGCCGTGCCCATTTCGTAGTCCATACCGATGATCACGGCGCCAAGCCCGAAAAACAGAAAGATGATGCCTGTCCAAAAATCCTTTGGATGGCGTATGAATGTTGGCACTGTGTGTCTCCTTGCTGCTGTTTTAAATTATGTGGGAGACAGCCCCCGGAATCGGGGTCAGACCCCAATTCGGGGTCTGACCCCGATTCCGCCCCGATTCCGGGGTCTGTCCCCGAAACGTCGAAGCGGTTAGTCGGCGTAGACGCCGGCCTTGGTGATGATCGGGCCCCAGCGGTCGATTTCCGACTTCAGGTGTGCGCGCAGGGCTTCGGGCCGGGCGCGGCTGTCGGCCACCGGTTCGGTACCGAGGTCGGCGAAGCGCTGCTTGACGACCGGGTCCTTGAGCGCGGTCTGCAGGGCGCCGGCCAGCGTGTCGACGATCGGCTTCGGCGTGCCTTTTGGTGCGTACAGGCCGTGCCACACGGCGACCTCGAAGCCCGGCAGGCCGGCTTCGTTGAGGGTCGGGACGTCCGGCATCGAGGCCAGGCGCGCCTTGGTGGTCACGCCGTAGACCTTGATCTTGCCGCTCTTGATCTGGCTGGTGGTGTTGGTGGTCTGGTCGCACATGAAGTCCACCTGGCCGCCGAGCAGGTCGTTCATGGCGGGGCCGGTGCCCTTGTAAGGCACGGTGGTCAGGTCGGTGCCGATGGCGGTCATGAACAGCATGCCGCACAGGTGGGAAGCCGAACCGAGGCCGGCGTTGGCATAGGTAACCTTGGCCTTGTTGGCCTTGATGTAGGCCAGCATCTCCTTGAAGTCCTTGGCAGGAAAGTCCTTGCGCGCCACCAGGGTCATCGGCACGTCGGTGATCAGCCCGATCGGCTCGAAGCTGTCGATCGCGTTGTAGGTGAGCTTGCGGTACAGGCCAGGCGCGGTGGACTGGCCGATGTGGTGCAGGAACAGGGTGTAGCCGTCCGGGGCGGACTTCGCCACGCGCGCGGCGCCGATGGTGCCGCCGGCGCCGCCGACGTTCTCAATGATGATCTGCTGCTTGAGCTTGTTTCCCATCGACTGGGCCACCAGGCGCGCCACCGTGTCGGTCGGCCCACCGGCCGCGAACGGCACGATCATCGTGATGGTCTTGGTGGGGTAAGCCTGGGCGTGGGCAGTTATTGCGCTACCGAACATCGCAAGGCACGCAACCGTGCGCAAAAATGTGGTTCTCATCTGGTGTCTTCCTCTAAGCTCTGTTCTGTTTTTTAAGGGGTAGTACTTGAGCGCGGAGTGGGGCAGTCCGGCGGCCGCAATCTCCTGAAACCGGTGCAGCCGTTACCTCCTACGCAACAGTTGTTTTACCAGTAAATAGTTTTACGTGCAACTGTGGAAAAACACAAATGATGACCGCTCGCTAATATGTAAAAATAGCGGGCCGGCACCCTGATGGGCGGGAGTGCCCGGACGTCTGTTCAGGCAGTGAGACAGTTTTACGCGGGCGAGGGTTCGAACGCGATGGTGAAGGTATATGTCGATAAAGAGCAAGGCGCCAGCGCCAGACCAGGAAGCGCCACAGGCGCGCATGACGCAGCGCTTGCCGCCGCGGTTGCAAGTGTTGTCGCCTGAGGAGGCTGCCGCCAAAAAGCAGGCGCGCGAGCAAAGGGATGCGCAGGTCCGCGGAGTCGCGTCAATTCATGAAATGCGCGACGCGATCAGGCAGGCCGCTCGCAGCCTGCCGGAGATATCGGAAGTGCCGCGCATGGGCAGGCTCGATGCCGCAGCATTCCAGGCGCTGGCCGCAAAGGGCCTGCCGTTCCTGATCACCGGTGTGGTGAACCGGTGGCCGCTGTCCGCGCTGACGCCGCACGCGCTGCGCGAACGCTACAGCCACCTGCCGGTGCGCGCGCGGGTAGGCGACTACGTCAACACCGCATTCGCGCCAGACCGGGCCATGCAGGACATGTCGATGCTCGAGTACCTGGAGCTTGTGTCCGCCGGCACCCACGATTTGCCTCCCTACCTGGGCAACCTCGAGCTGCGCGAATTGAACTCGCTGTGCCACTGGCCCGCGTATTTCCGGAAAATGGGGCCGCCGCGCTTCTGGGTGGGCCCGGCGGGAACGGTGACGCCGCTGCATTGCGACTACGACGACAATATTTTTGCGCAGGTCTGGGGAACCAAGCGGATCTTCCTGGCGCCGCCACACCACGACGAATACCTGTACCCTAGCGAGGCGAATGCCATCCTGTTCGGTTCTCCCTTCGACCCGGAGGCGCCGGATTACGAGGAGTTTCCGCTCGCGCGCAAGGCATCGATGATCGAATGCATCGTCAATCCCGGCGATATGCTGTATGTGCCGGCCGGCTGGTATCACCAGGTGCGGGCGCTGACGTTTTCCCTTTCCGCGAATCGGTGGGCGAGAGCGGTTCCGCTCGCATTGAACGGTGGCGCGTCGCGGCAATCGTGAAACTCCTGCAAGGGGAAGAGCTGCGCTCCTCCACACGCGTCGCCTCCTGGACAGCAAGCCGGTACTTTGTCTTGTAGACTTGAGGTGAAGCTGTCCATCCTCACCGACCGTCAGGGAACGCGCATGCCTTCACACATCGCGGTGATTATCAATGCATCTGCGGGGTTCGGCTACACGACCGAGTGGGCCGATGCCCTGGCCGAGAAGTTCCGTTCCAATGGAACGAACGCACGCGTGATCCTCGCCCACAGCGGTGACGAGATTGTCGATGCCGCCAAATCCGCAGTCGCCGATCGGCCCGACGTGATCGTCGCGGGTGGCGGCGACGGCACCATCAATGCGGTCGCATCATGCCTGATCGGAACCGATATCCCGTTTGGCGTGCTTCCCCTCGGGACCCTGAACCACTTCGCGAAAGACCTGCGCATTCCACTCGGCCTCGATGAAGCGGTGGCGAATATCGCCGCCGGCAACAGCATCAATATCGACGCCGGTGAAGTCAACGGACGCCTGTTCCTGAATAATTCGAGCCTCGGCCTGTATCCCGACATCGTGCGGGACCGCGAAAAGCAGCAGAAGCGCCTCGGGCGGGGCAAGTGGACGGCATTTTTCTGGGCCACCATGACAACTCTGCGGCGCTATCCCTTCCTGAATGTGACTATCGGCGTCAACAAGGACAAGCACAGGCGCCGCTCGCCCTTCGTTTTTGTCGGCAATAACGAATACCTGATGGAAGGCTTCAATATAGGTGTGCGCGAGCGCCTCGACGCAGGCCGCTTGTGTTTGTACGTTACCCATCGTACCGGACGCATGGGCCTGTTCATGCTCGCGATGCGTGCGCTGTTCGGCCGCCTGCGGGGCGCCCGTGACTTCGACGGCGTGGCGGCAACCGACTTGCTGATCGAAACACGGCGCAAACGTATGCGCGTCGCAACGGACGGGGAAGTGACGATCATGGAGACTCCCTTGCGCTATCGAATCCGCCCCGGAGCACTACGTGTCATCGTGCCGGAACGCGCCGGGCCGCGTGAAGCGGATGGCGCCGGCACACACGCACGAGTCGCGTCCGTATTGTGAAACCATGAAACCGGCACGATACGCCAGCCCGTGCGGGTTTTGGTACACTGCGTCCTTTTCGTTTGCTGAAGGCTTTACCATGGCGCGTCCGTCCGAGCTCCGCGCATGCGCGTTGCAGTGCTTGCTTGAAACCGATCCGCTCACCAAGACCGAGGCCGTCGCGGCCATGGCTGCGGCGCATGCCGCCGGCCGCCTGGCAGTGGACAGCGGCGCCGTTCCGGCCGTCGATGGATCGATTCCCGGCCGGCCGGTGCGCCCCGAGCTGGTGCCGCCGCGCCTGGTGGGACGCCGCTCGATGGCCACCCAGGAAGGCCGCGCGATGCTGATCCACGCGCTCGCGCATATCGAATTCAATGCCGTCAACCTCGCGCTGGACGCGCTGTGGCGCTTCCCCGGCATGCCTGTCGAGTACTACACCGACTGGCTGCGCGTGGCGAAAGAGGAGGCGCTCCATTTCTCGATGTTGTCGGCGCACCTGCAGCTTCTCGGCGCCGCCTATGGCGATTTCCCTGCCCACGACAGCCTGTGGGAAATGGTCGAACGCACCAGCGGCGACATCACGGCCCGCATGGCGCTGGTGCCGCGCACGCTGGAGGCGCGCGGCCTCGACGCGATCCCGCCGCTGCGCGCCAAGCTTTTGCAGGCCGGCGACCCGGCGGCGGCGAAGATCCTTGACCGCATCCTCGAGGACGAAATAGGCCACGTCGAGATCGGAAACCGCTGGTACAACTACCTGTGCGGCCAGCGCGGGCTGGACCCGCGCGCGGCCTATGGCGAACTGGCGGCGCGCTACCGCGCGCCGGCGCTGAAGGCGCCATTCAACATCGAAGCGCGCCGGATGGCGGGATTTACCGAAACGGAGCTGTCCAGCCTCGGTTGATTTCGGGTGCAGTGACCTTCCGGATTTAGCTGCGGGTCGGCTTGAAGATCTTCTGCAGCAGTTCGATCAACTGTGCGCGTTCGGCGTCGCTGAGGGCGGAGGTGGCTTTCGTTTCGATCTCGCTGACGCTTTGCGCGGCGTCGGCGGCCATGCGCTCGCCGTCCGGCGTCAGGACCAGCGTCTGCGAGCGCTTGTCCAGCGGATTCCGCTGGCGCAGCAGGAGGCCGCGCTCTTCCAGGCGGTCGAGCAGGATGGCAAGGTTGGGCGGCGACATCTTGACCGCCTTCGACAGGCGCTTCTGCGTGATGTTCGGATTGGCGTTCAGGAGGCACAGCACCGAAAAATCGACCGCGCGCAGCTCGTAGCCGTTCATCCGCTCATGGAACAGCGGCATGATGGCCAGGTAGGCGCGGCGACAGTTGTAAGCAACCAGGCTGAGGAGCAAGTCCTGGTCGAGCGGCTGGTCGGCCGCTTCCTGGACCGCGTTGACAAATTTTTCGTGCTTACGGGTTGCCATCTGGATCTTTGTTTCAGTGAGCGTAGCCGCCCAATGCGGCGAAATCATAACATGCCAGTCGACGATCCAAATCCGCTAAGGTCCGATATGGCGACCTCCCGGCACACCCGGCCGCAAGCGCGGTAAACTATGGGGTTATCGCAATATGAGCTGAATAGCAGTGTGTAATCGAGAGGATCGGATGAAGAAGCAAGCAGTTGTGGCAGTAGCCCTGTCGCTAGCCGGGGTGGCGTCGGCCCAGGAGGTCGTAAAAATCGCCCACGTAGGCGCGACGACCGGGCCGGTGGCCTACTTTGGCAAGGACACGGAGAACGGTGCGCGCATGGCGGTCGAGGCACTGAACGCGCGCGGCCCTGTCATCGGCGGCAAGAAGGTGCGTTTCGAACTGGTGGCGGAAGACGACGCAGGTGATCCGAAGCAGGCCACCGCGGTTGCGCACCGGCTGGTCGACGCGAAGGTCAACGCCGTCGTCGGCCACCAGACCTCGGGCACGACGATTCCTGCTTCGAAAATCTACCACTCGGCCGGCATCCCGCAGATTTCGCATTCGAGCACCAGCCCGAAATACACCGAACAGGGTTTCAACACCACCTTCCGCGTCGTCAGCAACGACAAGCAGTTGGGCCGCGCGCTGGGGCGTTATGCGGTGAAGCAGATGGGCGTGCGCCGCATCGCAGTGGTAGACGACCGCACCGCCTACGGCCAGGGCCTCGCGACCGAATTCGCGCGGGGCCTGAAGGAGCAGGGCGGCGGCGCGGACGTCGTGGCCAAGGAATTCACGCATGACAAGGCGACCGACTTCAACGCCATCCTCACAAAAATCAAGGCGAGCAAGCCGGACCTCATCTTCTTCGGCGGGATGAACGCAGTGGCGGGCCCGATGCTGCGCCAGATGAAACAGCTTGGCATCAACGCCAGGATGATGGGCGGCGACGGCATCTGCTCCGACGAAATCGCCAAGCTGTCGGGCGGCGCCATGGCCGATGGCCAGGTGGTGTGTGCGGAAGCGGGCGGCGTCGAGACGGCGGGCAAGCCGGCGCTGGACAAGTTCAAGGCGGACTACAGGAAGCGTTTCGGTATCGACGTGCAGATCAATGCGCCATATGCGTACGACGCGGTAATGACGATTGCCGATGCGATGGCGAAGGCAGGTTCGACTGCCCCGGCGAAGTACCTGCCGGAGCTGGCGAAGATCAGGTACAAGGGCGTCACCGGCCCTGTGGCCTTCGACGCGAAGGGCGATATCCGTGACGGGACCCTGACCCTATACACCTTCAAGGGCGGCCGCCGCACGATGCTGGCGGTGACCAGGTAAGAAAAACCCGCTGCGGCGGGTTTTTTCATGTGGGCGGCAGGATATCAGGCAGCGAGCGCGGGCTGTTCGTCCCGCTGCTTTATCGCGAGCTGGCGGTTCACCGCCGACAGCACAGCCTTGAACGATGCGGTCACGATGTTGCTGTCGATGCCGGCGCCGAACAGGGTAGGGCCGTTCGCCACGCGCAGCTCGACGTAGCAGGCCGCGCGCGCGTTGGCGCCCGATCCGATCGCGTGCTCATGGTAATCCATCAGCTGGATGTCGAGGCCGAGCGCATTGACGAAGGCGTCGATCGGGCCGTTGCCGCAGCCTGGCAGCGTGTGGCGCGCATGGTGGTGTGTGACCGAAACGTCCATCTGGACCGGTTCGGGGCGCGCGGTATTCTCGCTCATCGCGTGCGACACGTAGCGGTACGGTTTGTCCTGGTCGAGGTACTCACGCGTGAACAGGGCGTGAATGTCGGCGGCGGCGATCTCGCGGCCGCTGGCGTCGGCCTGCTCCTGCACCACGCGCGAGAACTCGATCTGCAGGCGGCGCGGCAGCGCGAGGCCGTATTCCTGCTCGAGCAGGTAGGCGATGCCGCCCTTGCCGGACTGGCTGTTCACGCGGATCACGGCGTCGTAGTTGCGTCCGAGGTCGGCCGGGTCGATCGGGAGATAGGGCACTTCCCAGAAGCCGTCGGCCTTCTGCTGCGCGAAGCCCTTCTTGATGGCGTCCTGGTGCGAACCGGAGAACGCGGTGTACACAAGGTCGCCCGCATAGGGGTGGCGCGGGTGCACCGGCAGCTCGTTGCATTCCTCGACCAGCTTGCGCACCGCGTCAATGTCGGAGAAATCCAGCCCCGGGTGCACGCCCTGGGTGTAGAGGTTCATCGCCAGGGTTACGAGGTCGACGTTGCCGGTGCGTTCGCCGTTGCCGAACAGGCAGCCTTCGACCCGGTCGGCGCCGGCCATCACCGCGAGTTCGGCCGCAGCCACCGCGGTGCCGCGGTCGTTGTGCGGGTGCACGCTGATGACGAGCGATTCGCGGTTGTTCAAGTGGCGGCACATCCACTCGATCTGGTCGGCGTACACGTTGGGCGTGCTGGCTTCGACGGTGGACGGGAGGTTGACGATCATCTTGTCGGCTGGCGTAGGCTGCCACACCGCACTGACGGCATCGACTATCTGTTTCGAGAAATCGAGCTCGGTGGTCGAGAAGGATTCAGGCGAGTATTCCAGACCCCACTGGGTTTCGGGATGCTCCGCCACCAGGTCCTTGACCAGCTGGGTGCCGTTCACCGCGATCTGCACGATCTCCTCGCGCGACATATTGAAGACCACGCGGCGGAACACCGGGGCCACCGAGTTGTAGATGTGGACCACCGCGCGCTTGGCGCCGGCGGCCGATTCCACGGTGCGGCGGATCAGCTCCTCGCGCGCCTGGGTCAGCACGATGATGGTGACATCGTCGGGAATGCGGTTCTCGTCGATCAGCTTGCGCACGAAATCGAAGTCGGTCTGCGACGCCGACGGGAAGCCGACTTCGATTTCCTTCAGGCCGATCTTCACCAGCATCTCGAAGAAGCGCAGCTTTTTCTCGGGGCTCATCGGCTCGATCAAGGCCTGGTTACCGTCGCGCAGGTCGGTGCTCATCCAGATCGGCGGGCGGGTGATGGTGTTGGACGGCCACTGTCGGTCGGCCAGTTGGACGGATGGGAAGGGACGGTATTTGGCTGATGGATTGCTGATCATGGTCGTTGCTCCTGATAGTGCGAAACGGGAAAGGCCGGTGCGGCGCGTTGTGGCGGGGGCTGCCGGACGGGCCACGTAACGCTAGGCCCGGCAACCGATCGGTAGCTTTAGCAGCAGGAGGACGAACGCGCGCGCGCCGGCAGCCAGGAGAATCCCGGTATTGGCGAACGACGGTGTGGATTGAACAGTGGCAGACATCGGTAAAACTTCCTGGAACTTGGCTTGAAGCCGGCTGGCGGGCCGGACGCATACGACGGCAATTAAGCGCGTAGTAGCAGCGTCGCTAGCGATAGCGCGCCAGCGAGCGATAGGGAAGTTGGCAGATGCAGGAAGGAAGACATGCTTCGACTTTAAGGGGTGTGTAGCGTGGCTGTCAAGCACTTGTGCGCGGGATCGGGGATATTGGGTTTGTTAAAGTTGGGTATTTATGTGTCATAACCATCATTTATCGAATCGCTGGTGGTGACGGTCATTGAGTGAATGGCCAATATACGCGCGACGAACCGCGCGCAGCCGCGAGTAAGGTCAAACCTGCTTGTGAAACCAACAGCGGTTGTGTAAATATGGAAACGGCAGAATGTTTCGCCGTCATGGGAGTATCCAGAATGCTCATGGATTTACCCGACGGTCCGCTTAAGCGGGGGTGCGGCATCGGAATAAAGCGTGGGGAAATGTTACGATGTTGCTGGGGCGCAACGCTTATGTGAATTCCGATGTCGTGGTTTTGACGACGGCCCTTTGGTCCGATTGATGACACCCGATCGCGCGCCTTTGGTGGCTCGTATTGACGAATGCCCCGAAGATTCAACACCTTGCAAGCGAAAACCGGGACTTTAGTCCACTTTGCAGACGACGCGTTCGCGCCGGTGTGGACGATTGACCGGGAGTTGCGTCCGATCCACGTTTGATTACCATTCGGGTTTCCGATGAGCCGGCTGTGACCTTGCTCCCCCGCCGGTACCAACCATGAAAGTCGCCCGATGATCGATTCCGTTTCCGCCCCCGATATGGCCTGCGGCGACATGGCAGGGGCGGCTCCGCCATCCCCGTGCGCGGCGCCCAAACAGTTCATCGAATTCGAGTGCGCCGGCCGGCGATTCGCCGTGCCGCTCAGTGGTGTCCGGCGCGTCGTGATGGCCGTCGAGCCCGCTACCTTGGCGGGCGCTTCGGCGATCGTTCCTGGCGTACTCAACGTGGCGGGTGACACGGTCACGGTGCTCGATTTCGCGGTGCGCGTCGGATGCGGCCCGACCGTGATCTCCCTTGCGCACTACATCGTGATCGCCGACTGCCGGGCTTGCTCGTGGAGCTGGTGGTCGACCGCGTACTCGGAATTGGCGATCGCGCCGCCGGGCGCAGGCGGGCATGCTGGCGCTCCTGGCGGAGCGACGCCAGCTTCCACGCGATCGAGGCGGGCGCGCTGGTTGGTGGTGCGGCGCCCTTTTAGGATCGGCAATCCGGCGCACGCCGAGACGGCGCAGGCGCTGGTGCGCACCGTCAAGACGATGGCAGAGGTCAGGGTGGTGCAGCACCTGGCGTCCGGTTTCACCGCCGGCCTGGCTGCGTGGCTGTCGTCCGGCGGCTACCCGGTCCGCATGGCCGCCGACGGCGAACGGCTTGAGGGCGGCCGGACGTGCTGGCGCCGGACGGCTTCCAGCTATCGGTCGGGCGCGCCTGAGCACGGCATGTGCCCATCGGTGTCATACTTATTGCGCGCCGTACATCCGGACTTGCGCGGCGCGGCGCGGCGGTGGCAGTGCTGCTGACCGGGATGGGCAAGGACCGCGCCAGTTCGGCGCTGTATGGCATGCCGGGCGCAGCGATCCGGCTGGATGCGGCGATGCTGGTTCTGGAACCGGCCGGCATCGGCAAGCTGTTGCACGGCCTGGCCCGTCCCGGCGGCACGCCGGCAGTTTTTGAATTTTGAAACCCAACAAGAAAAAAATATGAACATTTGTCCGGGCTCCGAAAAAGAAACCGACATCCTGGTGGTGGAAGACAGCAGCACCCAGGCCCAGTACCTTGCCAGGCTGCTCGAGGAAGAGGGCGGCTACCGTGTGCGCATCGCAGCCAACGGCGCCGAAGGGTTGCGCGCGGCGCGCGAAGCGTCGCCGACGCTGGTGGTGACGGACATCGCGATGTCCGAGATGGATGGCTTCGCAATGTGCCAGGAATTCAAGAAGGATCCGGCGCTGCGCGACATCCCGATGATTGTGCTGACTTCGTTCACCAGCCTGTACGACGTGATCCGCGGACTCGATTGCGGCGCCGACAACTTCATTCGCAAGCCGTTCGACCGCAAGTACCTGCTGGGGCGGATCCGCTTCATCCTCGCCAACCGTGCGCTGCGCAGCAACGACCGCATCCACCTGGGAATGCAAGTCACCCTCGGCGGCCAGACCCATTTCGTCACGGCCGAGCGCCAGCAGATCTTCGACCTCCTGATCTCGACCTGCGAGGAGGCGATCCAGATGACCGGGCAGCTGAAGGAACAGCAGCAACGGATTGCCCGTTCCTGCCGGTCGCTCGAAGGGCTGTACAAGCTCGCAGAGTCGCTCAACCCGGCGCTGAGCGAGCGCACCGTGGCCGACCTGGCGCTCGATCGCATGCTCGATTTTCCGGGCGTGCTGGGCGGCTGCATCCGGCTGTTCGGCGACGGCGCTCAGGCCAGGATCGTCGCGCAGCGCGATTTCGCTCCCGCGGGCGGGGACGCGCGCCACGTCGGCTGCAGCTGCGAAGGGCAACTGCTGGCCGAGGCCAAGGCGGCGCCGCGGTTCGTCGAGCGCTGTGCGCTGCTCGACCGCCCGCACGCGAGCGTGCCGCTGGCGATCGGCGGACGCACCGGCGGCATTCTGCGCCTGCTGACCACCGCCACCACCCTGACCGACGACGACTGGCAGGTACTGAAGACGGCCGGCAACCAGATCGCGGTCGCGATGGAACGCGCCCATCTCTACGGCCACATGGAAACCCTGGTGCAGGAGCGCACCGATGCCTGGCAGTCCGAACCCGAGTTGCTGTCGGCGGTCGTCAATACCAGTGGCGCGCTGGTGTGCATGGCCGACGCCGGCGGCGTGGTCCGGCTGTTCAACCCGGCCTGCGAACAGGCGATGGGCTGGCCGGCGGAGCAGGCGATCGGGCGCCATTGCTGGGACGTGTTCCCCTCGGCCAGGGGACACCAGGATCTGCACCAGTTCTTCCAGCGCCGCGTAGCCAACCCGCGGCCGATGCAGATCAGGGGCGAATGGCTGGCGCGCGACGGCAGCATCCGCTCGATCGTCTGGTCGGGCACCTGGCTGCGCAAACCGGACCAGTCGGTCGAGTACTTCCTGTGCACCGGCGTCGACGTGACCGAGCTGCGCGGCGCCGAGGAAAAGCTCCACTACCTCAGCAACTTCGACGCGCTGACCGGGCTGCCGAACCGGATCCTGCTGCGCGACCGCGTGCAGCAGTTGCGCGAACAGGTGGCCGGCGGCACCCAGGTGCTGGGCTACCTGCTGCTGAAACCGGCGCGGCTGCGCCTGATCGGCGAGAGCCTCGGGCCGGGTGCGGAGCGCGAAGTGCTGCTGCAGATGGCGGCGCGGCTCGGGCAATGGAGCAATGCCGACACCAGCGTGGCGCGCGTCGGCGACCGCAGCTTCGCGATCGCCGCCGTGCGCGCCGGCGCCAACGAGCTGTCGGCGCTAGCGCGCCAGGTGCTGGCGGTGATGGGCGCACCGTTTCATCACGGCCAGCAGGAACTGCACCTCGACCCCTGCATCGGGATCGCGGTGTTTCCGAACGACGGCGACGATTTCGACAGCCTGGCCCAAGGCGCGGAGGTGGCGATGGGCCGCGCACTGAGCAGCAAGGCCGAACGCCATGCCTTCTACCGCCCGGAACTGAACGAAGGCGCGGAGGAACGCTTCCGCTTCGAAAGCGCGTTGAGGCGCGCGCTGGAACGCGACGAACTGGTGGTCCACTACCAGCCGCAGGCGTCGCTGACCAGCGGCGCCATCGTCGGGGTCGAGGCGCTGGTGCGCTGGCAGCATCCGGAGCTGGGGCTGATCGCGCCCGATCGCTTCATCGGCCTGGCCGAGGAGACCGGGCTGATCCTGCCAATCGGCGAATGGGTGCTGCGCCGCGCCTGCGAGCAGAGCTGCGCCTGGCAGCGCGAGGGACTGCATCCGGTGCCGGTGTCGGTCAACCTGTCGGCGCGCCAGTTCTCGGACAATATCGCCCCTACTGTCGCCCGGATCCTCGCCGAGACCGGGCTGGACCCGAAACTGCTCGAACTGGAGCTGACCGAAAGCGCCTCGATGGAAGACCCGCAGAAGACCTTCGAGATCCTGCGCCGCCTGAAGGACATGGGGGTGCGGCTGGCGATCGACGATTTCGGCACCGGCTACTCCAACCTGAATTACCTGAAGCGCTTCCCGGTCGACAAGCTCAAGCTCGACCAGTCGTTCGTGCGCGAGATCACCTCCGATCCGGACGACCTGTCGATCTCGCGCGCCGTGATCGCGCTGGCGCATGGGCTGCGGCTAGAGGTCATCGCCGAAGGGGTGGAGACCGCTGGCCAGCTGGCCCTGCTGTCCGAGCATGGCTGCGACGAGATGCAGGGCTACCTGTTCAGCCGGCCGGTGGATGGCGCCGCCTGCGGGCGCATGCTACGCGAAGGCAAGATGCTGGATCTGGCGCGCCGTCTCGGCCAGGCCGACCTGCCGACATTGCTGTACGTGGACGACGAAGCCAACCTGCTGGCCGCGGTGCGGCGCGAAATGCGCCATTCCGGCTACCGGGTGCTGGTCGCGGCCAGCGCCGCCGAGGCCTTCGAAATCCTTGCGACCAACGAGGTCGGCGTCATTGTGTGCGACCAGCGCATGCCCGGGATCAGCGGCACCGAATTCCTGTCGCGCGTGAAGTACATGTATCCGGACGCGGTGCGCATGGTGCTGTCGGGTTACATCGACCTGCAGTCGGTCACCGACGCGGTCAACCACGGCGCCATCTTCAAGTTCCTGACCAAGCCCTGGGTCGAGCAGGAGCTGGCCGAGGCGGTGCGCGAGGCGTTCGCCAAATACGACGCCACGCAGGGGGCGCCGCACGGCGCCGTGCTCGCGTGAAGACGGCCGGCCAGATCGGCGACGGCGCGCGCGCGCTGACGGGGATGCTGGCGCAGCCGCTGGCGCTGCTCGCCGTCGCTATCGGGCTGCTGGTTACCGGCGCGTTGTATGCCAGCATCCGCACCGTGGAGCAGCAGCGCATGCGGACCGAGTTCGAGCGCCGTGCCGCCACCCGCGTGGCTGCGGTGCGGGAGGAGTTGAACGAGGCGGTGGCTGCGGTGGAGACAGTCAACCGCCTGTTCGTGGCGATGGCGCCGGTCGGGCGCGAGCAGTTCGGCGCATTTACCCGGCCCATGCTCGAGGACAGCCCCCAGTTGCGCCTGATCGCCTTCCAGCGCGTGGTGGCGGGCAGCGAGCGCGCCGCCTTCGAACGGGCGCGGCGCGCCGAATTCCCGGGTTTCGGGATCGGCGAGCTGGCCGGCGCCAGCGTGGTCAGCGCCGCGCCGCGCGCGAGCTACCGCGTGGTCGACTACCTGGAACCGATGGCAGGCAACGAGTCCACCTTCGGCCTCGATGCGGCGACCCGCGCCGAGCAGGACGCGGCGGCGCGGCGCGCCTGCGAAACCGGCCGCGCGGCGATGACAGGCCAGTACGGCGTGGTGCTGGGGAACAGCCTGCAGCAGGGATTCATGGTGATCATGCCGGTGTACCGGGCGGGCGTGCGGCGCGCCGGCTGCGCCGCTGTCGAAGGCTTCACCGTGGCCGCCGTCAGCAGCGCGGCGCTGGTGGCGCAGACACTGGCCAACCCGCGCATGCAGGCCGCGCCCGACCTCGAGGTCAGCGTGTACGAGGGCGCCGGCGCCGATCCGGCGCGGCGCGTGCTCCGCGTCGGACCGCTGGCCACGGCGCAGCCGTCGGCGCTGGCGCGGCTGGCCGGCGGCGGCAGCCGCCATGTCGGCCAGAGCTTCGAAGTGGCGGGCCGCCCGTGGCGGGTCGAAGTCTCCGAGCAGCCGGGCCCGCTGCCGCGGCATAGCCTGGGCTCGTTGCTGATGCTGGTGGGCGGTACGATCTGCACCCTGCTGGCGGCGGCGTGCGCCGGCGCGGCGTCGAGGCGGACCCGCAGCGTTTACCGGCTGGTGAAGGAGCGCACCGCGGCGCTGAGCCAGGCCAACCGCACCCAGCAGCTACTGCGCCAGGCAATCGAAGCCAGCTACGACAGCATCATCATCACCAGCGCCGAGCCCCCCGGATATCCGATCCAGTACGTCAACCCGGCCTTCGAGCAGATGAGCGGCTACCGCGCCGATGAAGTCATCGGGCGCAGCTGCACCATGTTCTGGGGCGAAGAGAAAGACGAGCCCGGCGTACGCGCGCTCGGCACGCTGGCGCGCGCGCGGCGCGAAGGAACCGCCGTGGTCAGGACCCGGCGCAAGGACGGCGGCGAGCTGTGGTCGGAAGCCCATATCGCGCCGTTCAAGGACGCGTCGGGCGCGGTGCGGCACTTCGTGGTGGCGCAGTACGACGTCACCGAGAAGCGCCGCTATGAGTCCGAACTGGAATACCAGGCCACCCACGACCCGCTCACCGGGCTGGCCAACCGCGACCTGCTGTACCGGCGCCTGCGCGAGGCAACCGAGGCGGCCGGGCGCGAAGGGCAGGCAGTATGGGTGCTGTTCATCGACGTCGACCGCTTCAAGTTCGTCACCGACAGCCTGGGCCACCGCGCCGGCGACGCCTTCCTGCAAGCGATCGCGCAGCGCCTGCTGTCGGCGGCACGGCCCGAGGACACCCTGGCCCGTCTGGGCGGCGACGAATTCATCCTGGTGGTGCCGGAACGCGGCGCCGCAGCCCTCGACGCCGGCATCCCCGAGCGCATCCTGGAAGCGATCGCGCGGCCCGTGTCGGTCGGCAGCCAGGAGCTGTTCCTGAGCGCCTGCGTCGGCGTGGCGCGCTATCCGGCCGACAGCGACGACCCGGCCACGCTGATCGACTTCGCCGACCTGGCGATGCACCGCGCCAAGGAGCTGGGCCGCAACAACTACCAATTGTACCGGCCGGAGATGATCGAGCGCGCCCAGTGGCGCCTGAAGATGGAGCGCGACCTGCGCAGCGCGCTGGAACGCGACGAGTTCGAGCTGCACTACCAGCCGCAGCTCGACCTGAGCAGCGGCCGCGTGGTCGGCGTCGAGGCGCTGCTGCGCTGGCGCCATCCCGAACTCGGCCTGCTGACGCCGCGCCAGTTCCTGGTGCCGGCCGAAGACACCGGCCTGATCGTGCCGATCGGCGCCTGGGCCATGCGGCGCGCCTGCGCCCAAGTCAGGCGCTGGCAGGACGAGGGCCACGCCGGGCTGCGGCTGGCGCTGAACCTGTCGCTGCGGGAGCTCAACCAGGACGACCTGGCGGGCCAGGTGGGCGCGGTGCTGGCCGACACTGGGCTGGCGGCGTGCCACCTCGAGCTGGAGCTGAACGAGCGCATGGTGATGCGCGACTGGGAGCGCGCGGTGGAGGTGATGAACGCCCTGCGCGCACTCGGCGCCGGCATCGCGGTCGACGATTTCGGCGCCGGCCATTCGAGCCTGGCGCAATTGCGCCGGTTCCCGGTCAACGCGCTGAAGATCGACCACTCGTTCGTGCACGCCTTGTCGGGCGAGGGCAACGATGCGGCGATCCCGGCCGCCATCATCTCGCTGGCGCACAGTCTCGGGATGCGGGTCATCGCCGAGGGCGTCGAGACGGATTCCCAGTGCGAGATCCTGGCCCGCAACATGTGCGACGAGATCCAGGGCAAGCTGTTTTCCCCGGCGCTCGACGAACAAGCGGCCGGCGCGCTGCTGGCCGCGGGCCGGGGCCTGCCGGCACAGCTGCTGCGCATGCACAAGCGCGAGCGGACGCTGCTGCTGGTCGACGACGAACCGAACATCCTGGCGGCGCTGCGGCGCCAGCTGCGCGGCGCCGGCATGCGCATCCTGACCGCGCCCGGCGGCCGGGAAGGGATGGCGCTGCTGGAAACCGAACATGTCGACGTGATCCTGTCCGACCAGCGCATGCCGGACATGACCGGCGTCGAATTCCTGCGCGCCGTGAAGACCTCGCATCCGGACACGGTACGCATGGTGCTGTCCGGGTTCACCGAACTGCAGTCGGTGACGGACGCCGTCAACGAAGGGGCGATCTACAAGTTCCTGACCAAGCCCTGGGACGACACCCAGCTGCGCGGGCACATCCAGGAAGCGTTTGCGCACAAGGAAATGGCCGACGAAAACCGCCGCCTCGACCTGCAGGTGCGCACCGCAAACCACGGGCTGGCCCAGGTCAACCGCCAGCTGGAGGAGATGCTGCAGCAGCAGAAGGAACAGATCAGCCGCACCGGGATATCGCTCGACATCGTGCGCGAGGCGCTGCAGCACGTGCCGCTCCCGATCCTGGGCCTCGACGAGGAGCAGGTGGTGGCCTTCGCCAACGTGGCGGCCCAGCGCTTGCTGGGCCAGGACGGCATGGCGCTGGGCGGCCCGGTGGAATGGTTCATGCCGGCGCTGGCGGAAGCCGCCGAAGGGCGCAGCTGGAGCGAGACCCTGCATGGAACACGTTATGAGATCGCCGCCCACAGCATGGGCAAGGGAACCCGGGCGCGCGGGCGGCTGATCATTTTCAAGCCCGTGCCAACGGGCGAAGCAATCACAGAGGAATAGGCAATGATAAGCAAGTACATGGAACTCCACCTGGACGATGCCTGCGAAGCATGTGCTGG
>NZ_QYUP01000042.1 GCF_003590855.1 Massilia cavernae | reverse complement strand
AAGAGCGGACTGGAAGTGTTGTGGAACAAGGACTCGGCATACCGGGGGCCGGGGTCGGTGCGGATGGGGCTGAGAGGCCGCTATGTCAAGCCGAACGGTGAAGTAATACTTACCTCGGTCTTGAACATGGCAACGCATTACCCGTTCGCCGATCCGCGTTCCAAGTCCGACACCATCTACCAATACCGCAATGAATGGACGGGGCCGACCCGGATCGCAGGGATGATCACCGTCCTTGCCGACGGTACGAAAGACCTTCAACGCCGTGCCTTGACTTACCAGCCTTCGACGCGGCGTGTGCGACTGGCCCCGGATTACGCAGCCGACACGCCCGTGAGCGCTGCCGGCGGTTCGTGGGTATATGACGATGACGGCCTGTTCGCCGGAAAGCGCGACCGCTATGATTGGAAGCTGATAGGCAAGAAAGAGGTTTACCTTCCATATAACAACTATCGTCTTTCCTATCCGGCTCCAAACGGTGGCTGCACGGAAAAGGACGCTTTCGTGGCCAACCACCCGAAGCCGGAATGCATCCGTTGGGAATTGCACCGCGTCTGGCACGTCCAGGCCACGCTCAAGGACGGCAGGCGCCATGTCTATCACAAGCGCGATTACTTCTTCGACGAAGACATCCAGAGCGTTGGCATTGCCGAAAACTATGACCAAGCGGGCAAATTGTGGCGAATGAACATGATCGCATCCGTTCCCGCGTATGAGGCGCTGGCGCCAGGATACGGCGAGCAGATCACGCTTGATCTGCAGACTGGGATTTATTTCGGTGTCAGCATCGGTACCGGAATAAGAATCCAGCCGTTTGACGAAAACTTGCTCAACTCGGCGAACATGACTACCCAGGTAATCAAATAGCGCGAGCCAACCTAACCCGCCGGACAGTGCTTCCAGTTTGCCATGCCCGGCGGGACGTCCACTATGTACGTCCTCGGCATTTTTGCTTGAATACTTGTGCGCTGTGGAGCACATCTCGTGAATTGCATACCAGCGTCGTATTTTCAATCATGACAATCAATGTCAGCAACGGAGGACACAGTGCGATCAAACGAGGTGGTTTTTCCAGTCGGTGGCGGCAACGCGACGTCCACGCAGGCCACCGTCGCGCGCGGTACACTCGTCGCGCTGTTGCTCCTCTGTCTCACGAATCTATGCAATTACTACGACCGCATGCTGATCATCGTCATGTCGCAGCCGGTGCGCGAGGAATTCAAGCTGAGCGACACGCAATACGGCATCCTGACCGGTCCAGCATTCGTCGTCGTGTATTCACTGTCAGGCCTCGTATTCGGCTGGCTCGCTGATCGCCACAGTCGGCGGACCATCCTCGCGTCCGCAGTGATGTTATGGAGCGTGATGACGGCGTTTTGCGGGCTTGCGCGTGATTTTCCGATGCTCGCGTTGGCACGCGCCGGCATCGGCATTGGTGAAGGCGGAATCAATCCGACGACGACGTCGCTTCTCGCCGACTACTTTCCGCCCGCGCGGCGCTCAATGGCGATTTCATTGTTCTTTGCATGCGGAATGGTCGGAATGCTGTTGAGCTTCATGGTGGGAAGCTGGATCAGCGTTCACTTTGGATGGCGCAGCGCATTCTTCATCGCCGGCATACCCGGGATCGTGCTCGCCGCGGTGTTTCTGTTCGCGGTGCGCGAGCCGGTGCGCGGCCAGTACGACGCTGCGCGCGTGGTGACAGTCAGCTACCGGGAGCAACTTGTCAGCCTCGTCCGCAACCGTCCGTATCGCTGGCTCACCATGGCTGCGGGATTCGCGACGTTCGCCAACCTCGGCATGCTGATCTGGCTGCCGCAATTCTTTATCCGAACGCACGGCCTCACATTGCAGAAGATAGGCATGTTGTTCGGACCGGCGGCGACGGTGGGTCTTCTCGCCGGCATGCTCGCAGGCGGATGGATCGGCAACCGGCTCGCGCAGCAGTCGCTCGCTCGCCCTGTCATAACGTGCGTGCTCGCGAACGTGTTCGTCGTGCCGCTGTTCCTGGTGGTGCTGTGGACGTCGTCGCTCGAACTTGCGCTCGTGCTGACGTTCGTCGCGATGGCGCTGAGCGCCGTGTGGTCACCTGCGTATATGTCCTCGATCCAGAACGTCTGCAATGCGAACGTACGAGCCACGGGGGCGGCGGTCGGCAACGTGTTCACCAACCTCGTGGGCGCCGGCGCGTTGCCGTTGCTGGTCGGCGTGATCAGCGATCGCTTGTTTGGCGCCGCCGGCGGCGATTCGCTGCGCTGGGCGCTCACTATCTCGATGGCGTTCCTGCTCGTCGCCGCTCTGCTGTTCCTTGGTGCGCTGCACGCGATGCGGCAACAATTCGACATGCGCGGCGCCAGGCCGGCGTGATTGGATAAGCTCAGTACCGGGGCGCCAATCGGGGCAAGCGCTTGATCCGGCTGGCCGCCGGGCTAGCGCGCCAGGGGATGCCAGTCCGCGGGCTGCGCGGCCCCATGTTGCTGAAGTAGCCTGAAACGGCCCGGGTATCGCGGCCGCGATCCCCCGGGCCAGCCGATGTATGCCTCCCGGTCGCATACGCGTGCGCATCTCTCGTCCGGTTGCGCGCGCGATTCTCGCGTTAGCGCCCGCCGGTCCCCATCCCACGCATCCCGTTCGCGCTGAAAGCCCCCCATGGCGCTGCTGCACGCTGGCCGCATCGTCAGTCAAATTTTTCAGTCGCGTGCATATCGTACGCAAACATACTATACACGCGCTAAATAATAATATACAGTCTGCGGAACGGCCGGAATTCGCTGATTAGCGCGGCCTTGAAACCACTACAACTGAAGGAGATACCATGCAATTCAACAATCGACAGGCCGCCGCGCGTTCCCGCTGCGCGCCGAGCGTTCTGGCAGTGGCCGTCGCGGCCTTGTGCGCGTCCGGCGGCGCCGCCGCCATCGATCTCAGCTTCGGCAATCCGGATATCAACGCCTCCTGGGGCAACACGGTTCGCTACAACGCCGGCTGGCGCATGAACGAGCGCAACGCGATCATTGCCGCGTCGCGCAACAACGACGAGGGCACCTTCTCGTTCGACAAGCACGACATGGTGACCAGCCGGCTCGACCTGTTGACCGAGTTCGACTTCAACTACCGCACCGACATCGGTTTTCGCGTCAGCGCAGCGGCATGGAAGGATTTCGCCTTCAACAAGGACGTGCGTTTCAATCCAGCCATCCGGAACAACATCAGCAGCTATAACAACGACACCTTTTCCCAGACCACCGAGCGCTTCCAGGGCGGCTTGTCTGGCGAAATCCTGGATGCTTACGTGTTCGCGAATTTCAGCCTGGGCGGCATGAACGGCAATATCAAGGCCGGCCGCCAGACCGTGCTGTGGGGCGAATCGCTGATCCTGTCCCCGTTCAGCGTGTCGGACGGCCAGGCGCCGATCGACGGTATCAAGGGCCTGACCACGCCCGGGGTGGATGCCAAGGAAGTCGTGTTGCCGATCGGGCAGGTGAGCGGCAGCTTGCAACTGACGCCGACCGTGTCGATCCTGGGGCAGTACTACTACGAGTGGCGCAATTCGCGCGCGCCCAACGGCGGCACCTACCTCGCTGCGACCGACTTCATCCTCGATGGGCCGGATCGCTTGCCCCTGGCCAATGGCGCCGCCTTCGTCAACAACCGGCTGCTCAAGCCCAAGGAGCGGGGCGACTGGGGCATCGCGGCGCGCTGGACCCCGGGCTGGATGAATGGCGGCACCCTTGGCGCCTACTACCGCGACTTCACCGAAAAATCGGCCAGCGCCAGCATCAATCCGGCCGGCGGCAATTACCAGTTCTTCTTCCCGCGCCACCAGAAGCTGCTCGGCCTGAGCCTGGCGCACAGCGTCGGCGGCGTCAGCATCGGCGCCGAAATCGTGCGCCGCCAGGATGCGGTACTGAACACGGTGATCCAGAACGGCGCGCTGGAGGCGGCGCGCGGCGATGCCTGGACCGGACTGGTCAACGGCGTTGCGCTGCTGGGGCCGAATTCGCTGTGGAGCTCGGCCGCGGTGATTGGTGAGCTCGGCTATAGCCGCCTCGACAAGGTCACCTCCGGCGATGCCTTCTTCCCGGCCTGCTGGAAACGCCCGGCGGGCGACCAGTCGACCCGGACCGGCTGCAGCAGCCGCGACAACTGGCAGGCCGCGCTGCGCTTCTCGCCGGGGTGGACCGCCGTGCGTCCCGGCTGGGACGCGGCGCTGAACCTGGCCCTCACCTATGGCATCAAAGGCAACAGTCCGCTGACCCTGCCGGACCATGGCAACGAAGGCGCCGGCAGCTATTCCGTCGGTGCAACCTGGGTGTACAACGCCCGACACGACTTTACGCTGGCCTACATCGACTACCTGGCTACCCACGATGGTTTGAATGGCGCCATCCGCGTCTCGAACGGCTCCCAGCGCCAGGATCGCGGCTGGCTGTCGTTCACCTATAAGGGCTCGTTCTAAGGGACAGCCTGAATTACATTAATGGAGATTTATATTATGCATCCCGTCAAGAAATTCCTTCCATCCATATTCTTTCTTGCCAGTGCAGGCGCTGCGTTCGCCGCGCCGACCGCCGACGAGATCAAGCAGCTCGGCACCACCTTGACTCCGTGGGGGGCCGAAGTGGCCGGCAACAAGGAAGGGACGATCCCGGCCTACACGGGCGGGCTGACCAAGCCGCCGGCCAACTACGACAAGAAAAGGCCAGGCTGGCGCCCCGATCCATTCCCCAATGAAAAGCCGCTGTATCGCATCGATGCCAAGAACGCCGCGCAGTACAAGGACAAGCTGACCCCAGGCACGCTGGCACTGATCCAGAAATATCCGGCCACTTTCTTCGTCGATGTCTATCCGACCCACCGCACCGCGGCGTATCCGAAGGAGTGGCTCGACAACAGCATCAAGAACGCCACCCGCTGTGCGCTGATCAGCGATGGCGACGGGGTCGACACCAGCAAGGGGTGCGGCGGCGGCGTGCTGTTCCCGATTCCGAAGAATGGCCTGGAAGTGATGTGGAATAAGGCCTCGACCTACAAAGGCGCGGGCATTCTCAAGCGCGATGCGGTCATCGAGTATGTCAAGCCGAACGGCGAAGTCGTCTCGACCGCCACCGCGGACATCCTGTCGGCGTTTCCGATTAGCGATCCGGCCACCGAGATCAAGGACATCGTCTATCTCAACCGGGTCGAGTACAAGGGCCCGACACGGCTGGCGGGATCGTCGTCGCTGTTCTATGACTCGACCCAGACTGGCGAGCGTCGCGCCTATTCCTACCAGCCGTCCACGCGCCGGGTGCGGATGGCGCCCGACTTCGCGGCCGACACGCCGATCAGCCAGATGGGCGGCGCCGCGCTGTACGACGACGACACGCTGTTCGTCGGCAAGCGCGAGCGCTATAACTGGAAACTGATCGGCAAGAAGGAAGTTTACCTCCCTTACAACAACTACCGAATGTCGTTCCCCGACCCCAAGGGCGGCTGTACGCCCAAGGAATACCTGACGCCGTCGCATCCGAAGTCCGATTGCATGCGCTGGGAACTGCATCGGGTATGGCATGTGCAGGCCACGCTCAAGGACGGCAAGCGCCACGTCTACCACAAGCGTGACCTGTTCCTCGACGAGGACAGCCTGGCGGCGGGCCTGGCGGAAAACTATGACCAGTCCGGCAGGCTGTATCGCTACAACGAGGCCGCGGCGATTCCCATGTACGAGGCACGGATTCCGGGATTCACCGAGCTGGTCAATATTGACCTGATCTCTGGCGTCTATGTCGTGAACCGGACCGACACCGGCATCATGAGCTACACGCTGATGCCGGCCATGCTGGCGCCGGACTCGGCGACCAACAAGATGCTCAAGTAAGGCCAGGCCGGACTGCCAGGGCGCCAGTACCGCGCCCTGGTCGCCGCCGGGTGACTTTTCCTGGCGCACTGCGGCCTGTCATTCCTTCATACAAGTAGATGTCAGCATCCGAAGTCGGACTGCATGCGCTGGGAGCTGTACCGGGTATGGCATGTGCAGGCCACGCTCAAGGACGGCAAGCGCCACGTTGACAAAAATGGATAGCACCATAAGATATGCTAGTGTAATATATGCCTCATAACTGAATTCTATCTTGGTTCGTTACTCTCACGTAACCGCGGCAATCCACGCGGCACGCAATTTTTCCAGCCGCCGCAGAGCGGCATGACATCGCTTGGTTTCAAGGAGGAGGTCGCATGAATTCACGCAGCATGAGGATAATCACGCTGGCATTGGCGTGCCAGCTTGTTTCCGGCCCCAGCCTGGGCTCGGGGTTCAAGGACCCGCTCGAGCGTCCGTCGGCGATGATCGGCAGCCTGGCCCAGAACGCACGGCTGACCGCGATCGCACGCGGCGGCAAGCGGCTGATCGCCGCCGGGCCACGCGGCATGGTCCTGTTGTCGGACGACGAGGGAACGACCTGGAAGCAGGTCCAGGTGCCCTTGAGTTCCGACCTGGTAGCCCTGCATTTTCGTTCGGCCGAGCGCGGCTGGGCGGTCGGCCATGACGGGGTGATCCTGCACACCGCCGATGGCGGCCTGACCTGGTCGCGGCAGCTCGACGGGATCAAGGCCGCGGCCCTGATCGGCCGCCATTACGCCGGGCGCAACCTGGGCGCCGGGCCGGCCGACGTCAAGCTGCGCGAGGATGTCCAGCGCTTTGTCGACGACGGCGCCGACAAGCCTTTCCTCGATATCCTGTTCACCTCCGATACCGAGGGCTTTGCCGTCGGCGCGTTCAACCTGGCAATGCATACCACCGACGGCGGCAAGAGCTGGGAGCCGCTGATCGACCGCACCGAGAATCCGTCCGGTTTCCACCTGTATGCGCTGGCGCAGGCGGGCGGCGAACTGTACGCCGCCGGCGAGCAGGGCTTGCTGTTGCGATGGAATCGCGCCGCCGGCAAGTTCGACAGCGTTAAATCGCCTTACCGGGGCAGCTACTTCGGTCTTCTCGGCAAGGGCGACACGCTGTTCGCGTTCGGCTTGCAGGGCAAGGCTTTTCGCAGCAGCGACGCCGGCCAGAACTGGACCCAGCTGCGCGGCACCGGCAGTGCGTCCCTGACCGGCGCCACCGTGCTGCCGGACGGCCGGATCCTGTTCATCAGCCAGGGCGGCAAGTTGCTATTGAGCGCAGACGACGGCGAGACATTCTCCGAAGTTTCCGCACCGCGCCCCATGCCGTACTTCGGTGTGGCGCCGGCCAGCGGGCGAACCGTCGCAGTGGTCGGCAGCAACGGCGCCGCCACCATCGCACTTCCGTAACCGGCGCTACGCCCTGCACAAGGTAACCGACCAGCCATGACTCCCAATTCCCACATCGACATGCCGGTGGTGCATGCCATCGACAACTTCGACCAACGCTCGGGCAGCCTGCTCGAACGCCTGGTCTTCAACCATCGCCGGGTGTTCATCGCCCTGTGCATCATCCTCACCGTCTGGCTGGGCTTCCTGGCGACGCAATCGGTGGTCAACACCAGCTTCGACCGGATGATTCCGCAGAGTCATCCGTACATCAAGAATTACTTCGACAACCGCGACAAGCTCGGCGGACTCGGCAACGTGGTACGGGTGGTAATCGAAAACCCCCACGGCGATGTGTTCGACCCGGCCTTCCTGGAAACGACACGCAAGATCAACGACCAGCTGTTCCTGCTGCCCGGAGTCGACCGGGCCTGGATGAAGTCGATCTGGATGTCGGCGGTGCGCTGGACCGAAGTGACGGAGGAGGGTTTCCGCGGCGGACCGGTGATGCCTGAAAGCAGTGGCCTGACGCCGGAGTCGATCGAGAAGCTCAAGCACAACGTCCGTGCCGCCGGCATCGTCGGCAGCCTGGTCGGTACCGACTATAAATCCATCATGATCGTGGTGCCGCTGCTGGAGATCAACCCGGAAACCGGGCAGCGCCTTGACTACGGTCAGTTTGCCGGCCAGCTTGAGCAATTGCGGAAAGTCCACGAGGGCGCGGACGCCTCCGGCGTGCGGATCCAGATCATCGGCTTTGCCAAGCTGGTGGGCGACCTGATCGACGGCATGATCCAGGTCATGGCCTATTTCGGCATTGCCGCGGCGGTCGCCGCACTGGCGATTTATTACTATTCGCGCTGCGTGCGCAGTACGCTGCTGGTGCTTGGCTGTTCGTTGGTGGCAGTGGTGTGGCTGCTCGGCTGCATACGCCTGCTCGGCTTCGAGCTCGACCCGTATTCGGTGCTGGTGCCGTTCCTGGTGTTCGCGATCGGCGTCAGCCACGCGGCCCAGAAGATGAACGGCATCATGCAGGACGTCGGGCGAGGCACCCACAAATACATCGCTGCCCGCTACACTTTCCGGCGCCTGTTCCTCGCCGGCCTGACTGCGCTGGTGGCCGATGCGGTCGGGTTCGCGGTGCTGATGATCATCGATATTCCGGTCATCAAGGACCTGGCGGTGGCCGCCAGTATCGGTGTCGCGATCCTCATCTTCACCAATTTGCTGTTGCTGCCGGTGATGTTGTCGTACGTCGGCGTGAGCCACGAGGCGGCCCGGCGCAGCCTGGCCGAGGAAGGCAATGCGCGCGGCATGGGCCGGGCGTGGGGCGTGCTGGACCGCTTTACGACGCCGGTCTGGGCCTGGGCCACGATCGCGGTGTCGGCGCTGCTGGCCGTTGGCGGCTACATGGTTAGCCTGAACATGAAGATCGGCGACCTCGATCCGGGCGCGCCCGAGTTGCGGCTGGAATCCCGCTACAATCAGGATACGCTGTACGTCAACGGCCATTACACGGTGTCGAACGACCAGTTCGTGGTGATTGTCAAGACCGCCAACGACCGGTGCGCCGACTTCAAGGTCCTCAAGCAGGTCGAAGACCTGACCTTCGCGCTGCGCCAGGTGCCGGGGGTGAAGAACACGTCGGCGTTTTCGGACAATATCAAGGGGGCGGTGTCCGGCTTCCAGGAAGGCAATCCGAAGTGGCACACCGTCACCCGCAACAAGGGCATGCTGGGTACCGGAGCGCAATGGGTGAGCAGCGATAATCCCGATGTTGTCGACAAGGCCTGTTCGATCATCCCCGTGTTTGCCTACCTGGCCGACCACAAGGCCGATACCCTCGAGCGTGTGGTGGAGCGGGTTGAGCGCTTCGCGGTGGAGCAGAACGACGAGGACGTCCAGTTCCTGCTCGCGGCCGGTCCGGCCGGCATCGAGGCGGTGACCAATATCGTCGTCGCCAAGTCCAGCCGCACCATGCTGTACTGGGTCTACGGCGCGGTCATCTTGTTGTGCCTGATTACCTTCCGCAGCTGGCGCGCGACCATCGTTGCCGTGGTTCCGCTGATCATCACCTCGATCCTGTGCGAAGCGCTCATGGCGGTGCTGGGTATTGGCGTCAAGGTGGCGACCTTGCCCGTGATCGCGCTGGGCGTGGGGATCGGGGTCGACTACGCGCTCTACCTGCTGTCGGTGCAACTGGACAATCAGCGCGCCGGCATGCCGCTCAGGGAGGCCTACAAAAACGCGGTGGCGTTTACCGGCAAGGTGGTCGCGCTGGTCGGCATTACGCTTGCTGGCGGCGTGATCACCTGGGCCTGGTCGCCGATCAAGTTCCAGGCCGACATGGGCATCCTGCTGACCTTCATGTTCCTGTGGAATATGGTGGGTGCGCTGTTGCTGATCCCGGCCCTGTCGCACGTGTTGCTGGTGCCGCGCCTACGGAAACCCGCTGTCGAGGCGGCGCCGCCCAATCGATTGGCCGCCTGAGGCCGCACCGTTCCCCACGACAGGACAACAGCATGGTCAACGATCCCCTTGATCCTGAACTGCCGGCACTGATGGCGCGGATCGAACGCTACCGTACGCAGTACAACTTCCAGGGCGACATAGACCGCGCCGAGGTCGAGGACTTGTACCAGCGCGATGCCGATTTCACCGCCTTCGACATCGCGCCGCCACTTGGCGGCTACGTGGGCTGGGAGGCGTACTCCCAGGGCTGGTACAAGGTGATGAGCAAGTACCGCCAGATCAATTTCACGTTCCACGACGACTTGCGGATATTCCGGCGTGGCGAGGTGGCCTGGATGTCGGTCTCGGCCGACTGGTTCGGGCTCACTGTCGGCGGCGAGCAATTTCACAAGGAAATGCGGCTGACCCTGGTCTGGGTGCGCGGCGACGGCCACTGGCGCATCACGCATGAGCACGGGTCCAGCCCGCGCACGACCGCCCTGGCGGGTGGCGAGATCATCTGACTTTACACCACCAACGATAATCAACAGGAGCAACTATGACACGGATTGGCTACCTTGAAGAGCACGAGCAATATCGCAGGACGGCCCGGGCCTTCTTCGACCGCGAGCATGAACCCAACCTGCTGCGCTATGAAAAAGAGGGTGGGATCGACGCCGCGCTGTGGCGCAAGGCGGGCGAGGCCGGCCTGCTGGGCTCCTGTGTACCGGAAGAATACGGCGGCGCCGGCGGCGACTTCACCTACAACGTGATTCTCGCCGAGGAACTCGGGCGCACCGTCGGTTCGGCCACCACCGGAAGTTCGCTGATGGCGGACATCGCCACCCATATCCTGGTGGGCTTCGGCAACGATGCCCAAAAGCGGCGTTACCTGCCTGGCATCCTGAGCGGCGAGATCTCGCAGGCGATGCCGCTGACGGAACCCGATGTCGGCAGCGACGCCACCGCCATCAAGACCACCGCGATGCGTGACGGCGACGACTATGTTATCAATGGCGAGAAGTTCTTCATTTCGAACGGCAAATCGGCCAATGTGCTGTATGTCGTCGCCAAGACCGACCCGACCCAGCGCGGGCGCGGCATGAGCGTCATCATCGTCGACGCCGATACGCCAGGCGTGGAGCGGCGCAAGATCAAGATGATGGGTTGGGGTTGCGGCGATACGGGCGCCTTGTCGTTCAAGGATGTGCGCGTGCCAGTGAGTAACCTCATTGGCGCCGAAGGACAGGGGATGCAAATCCTGATGGGCACCTTCCTGGAAGACCGGCTGCAGATCGCAGGCCGCTGCCTTGGCGCCGCCAGCGCGGCGCTCGAGCTGACCCTGGCCTACGTGCGCGAGCGCAAGGTGTCCGGACAGCGGGTTATCGATTTCCAGAATTCCCAGTTTGCGCTGGCCGAAATCAAGACCGACATCGCGGTCGCCGAAGCGCTGCTCGATACCTGCATGGTCAAGTTCCGCGCAAAAGCGCTCAGCTTTGACGAGGGCGCCATGCTCAAGCTGTGGACGACCGAGATGGAAGGCCGGGTGCTCGACAAGTGCGTCCAGCTGTTCGGCGGCGCCGGCCTGATGGACGAAGCGCCGATCTCGCGGATGTACACCGCGGCCCGTATCCAGCGCGTCTACGCGGGCACCTCCGAGCTGCAGAAAGTCGCGATTGCAAAAGGCCTGTAACCCAGTCTGAGACGCAGCGCGGTCCCGGCATCCCTCCGAGGGAACCGGACCGCGCGGCGTCAGCGTTACGCCATCGGTTTTCACGGCAAAGCCGTTCAATCTTCGCGCCCGCCCTGTACGCCGCGCCGGCCGCAGAGACGCTCCCGCGATCGTATTGCCATACGGTCAGATCGATCCGCGCCTGAGTGGCCTCGATGTGGCGCGACATATCGGCAAGCTTGCTGCGGATGACCTGGTGCTGTCCGAGCTTCTTGCCAAACGTTCGGCCGCATTGCCGATCGTGGCGCGCACCACCTGCCTCGCACTGCGCGGGGGGGCTGGCCTTGGTCCTGCATCCGACCGATTACTCCTGAATGGCGCTTGCAAGCGGGTTGGCCGCGGCATAGTGGCGCACGCTCAGGCGCAGCGTGGTAATGAAGAGCAGTCCCGATATCAGCATGAAACCCGTCGAGATCGTCAGTGCCCAGCGCAGCGACGCCGCGCCGGCGACAGGCGCGAGCGCATCGCTTACCACGCCGATCGACAGCGGCAACAGGCCCTGGCCGATGATGGCGATCACCACGTTGCAGACCGCCGACGCGGTTCCCCTGGTGCTCGGCTCGCAGATATTCTGAACGGCCGCCAGGAAGGCCGGCGAGTAGCTGGTGCTGATCGCCATCGCCGCAAAGGTCAGGACCAGGGCAAGGGGCAGGTTCGGGCTCCACAATGCCAGGAGATAGAGCGGTATCAGCGTGAAGTTCGCCACCACGCACAAGATGAGAGGCTCGGCGAGGGATGTGCGTGCCATGCGGCTGCCGATCATTCCGCCCGCAATGACGCCGGCAAACAGGCCCAGCGCTGCCGTGGGGCCGAAGTACAGTCCGATCTGCTGAACCGTCAGGCCATGGGTTCGAATGAAGAACTGGGGCAGCCAGATCACCATGCCCAGGCTGCCGAAGGTGCCCATGGCAGCGGCGCTGCAGCCCCACACGAAAGCGCGGTTGGCGCGCAGCCGCTGCAGGCCTTCGCGGTAACTGAACAGCTGCGGCGGCGTCGTTTCAAAGCGGCCACGCGGCGGTTCACTCAGCAGCAGCAGGCCGCATAGCGCCAGGATCAGTCCCGGGATCGCGGCCACGATGAATACCGCCCGCCAGCCATACTGGACAGCGATCCAGCTTCCCAGAACGAAACTGAGGAACAGCCCGAACATGCCGCCGGCCGTGTAGATCGCCAGCGCAAACGTGCGGCGAACCGGCGGGTAATGGTCGCTGAGCAGCGACATGCCGGCCGGATTGGCCCCGCCTTCGCCAACGCCAACGCCGGCGCGCGCGAGCGCGAGAAGGGCGAAGCTCTGGGCCAGTCCGACCAGTGCGGTCATGATGCTCCATGCCGCCAGGGCGGAGCAAATGATGGTGCGCCGGTTATGGCGATCGGCAAGCCAGCCGAAGACCAGGCTCGATAGCGCGTACACCAGCACGAATGCGGGCCCGGCAAGCAGGCCATACTGGGTGTCGGTGAGGTTGAACTCATCCCGCAAGGGCTGGGATACCACCACGATCAGGGTGCGGTCATAGTAGTTGAGGAGATTGGTCACGGTCAGGATCGCCAGCGCAATGGCGGCCTTGCGCTGGGGCGATGACGTGGATGGCGCGGCGGACGCGAGCGTTTCGTTGTCGTTGGAAATCATGATTGGAGAATCGCCTTCAATAAACGGGATTAATCGACGACGCCGGCCGCGCGATGTCAGCTGGATCAGGCCGCTTCTGCGGGCTGGCTTAGCCATGCGGTTTCGTCATCGCTAAGCCCCCATTCGCGCAGCGCCGCGATGCCCTCGCTGTCGTCGGACGGCGGCGGGCAGGCGATTGCGCCCGCGGTGCGGCTGAAGCGCGGCGCCGGCATCGGCTGCTGGACGCCGCCCGGCGCACCGAAGGTTTTGCGCGCCGCCAAGTGGGGATAAGCGGCCGCTTCGTCGGGTGTGAGGACCGGCGTGGTGCAGGCATCCGAGCCGGCGAACACGGTTTCCCACTCGGTCAGGGTGCGGCTCTTGAACAGGTCGGCGAAGCGTTGCTTCATCGCGGGCCAGTGGGCGCGCTCATGCTGGCGCGGCAGCTGGGCCGGATCGAGCCCGAGTTTTTGCAGCAGGATGGCGTAGAACTGCGGCTCGATCGCGCCGACAGCCATGTAGCGGCCATCGGCCGTTGCGTAGACATCGTAGAAAGGCGCTCCACTATCGAGCAGGTTGGCGCCGCGCTCGTCGCTCCAGCGGTTCATCGCCCGATACCCGTGGATCTGGGTCGCGAGCAGGGCCGCGCCATCGACCATCGCCGCATCGATCACCTGTCCCTGCTGCGAGCGCGCCGCCTCGAGCAGGGCGCAGGCGACGCCATACGCCATCAGCATGCCGCCGCCGCCCATGTCCGCCACCAGATTCAGGTTCGGGCTGGGCGCTTCCGAAGCGCGCCCGCACAGGTGCAAGCTGCCGGAGATCGCGAAATAGTTGATGTCATGGCCGGCCATGTGCGCCATCGGCCCGGTCTGTCCCCAGCCGGTCATGCGCGCATAGACCAGGCGCGGATTGCGCGCCTGGCAGGCAGCGGGCCCGACCCCCAGGCGCTCCATCACGCCCGGCCGGAAGCCCTCGATCAGGACGTCGGCCGCCTCGGCCAGGCGCAGCAGCGTGGCCACGCCGTGCGCGTCCTTGAGATCGAGGGTGAGCGAGCGGCGGCCGCGATGCAGCGCGTTCTTGGCCGGGTCGATCGGCGGTACGTAGGGCGCCGCGCCGGCGCGTTCGATGCGCAACACGTCGGCCCCCATATCGGCCAGCATCATGGCGCAGAACGGCGCCGGCCCGACCCCGGAAACTTCAAGAACCTTGTAGCCCGCCAAGGGCCCCGATCGCTGCGTCATGTTGTTTTCTCCTGTTGGTTTTGCGGTACGCACGGGGTCATTCCCCCGCGCTTTCCGTCATATTAATCAGGAATTTTATCTTACGCTAGTGAATATTACGCTAGCGTGCTAATATTCCTTTCAGCCTGTCATGAAAGCAGGGGCCGGGGCCGGCGTCGGTCCGGGCAAGCGAACATCCAGTAAAAAAAGGAGACAGCATGTCGAGTGAAGACTTTCCATCTGGTATAGCCTTCGTTGCCGGCGGCAGCGGGGGAATCGGTGGCGCGATCGTGGAGGCGTTCGCGCGAGCAGGCTCCGACGTTGTATTTACCTACCGCAATGGCGCCGAGCGTGCCGAGCAGGTACGCGCGCGCGCCAGTGCCCATGGCGTCAAGGTCGAGGCGCGCCAGGTGCTGCTGGAAGAACCCGCGACCCTGACCGCGGCACTGGACCAGGTCGCCGCGTCGGGACGCCCGATCCACAGCTTCGTGTATGCCTCCGGGCCGCGCATCAAGGTCGGCTATGTCAGCGACCTCGAGGTCGAGGATTGGCGCTTCGCGCTGTCGCACGACAGCGAAGCATGCTTCACGTTCGCGAAAGCGGCGATCGCTTTCCTGAAGGCGCATCCGGCCGGCGCAGACAGCGCCGGCTCGATCACCGCCATTACCTCGTCACAGCGTTTCAAGCCCGAGGTGCGCGGTGTGCTGTCGGCCGCGCCGAAGGCGGCGATCGAGGCGCTGTTCATGGCCATTGCCAAGGAAAACGCCCGCTTCGGGATCCGCGCCAATATCATCCAGTCGGGGTGGGTGGCGGCGGGCCAGATCGGCGACGGCATGGAAGGCCAATTGAACGGCGAGGCGATGAAATCGATCCTGGGGCAGATTCCGATGCGCCGGCTCGGTTCGCCCAAGGAGGTCGCCGAGGGTGCGCTGTTCGTTTCTTCCGCCCGCGCCAGCTTCGTCACCGGGGCGACCCTGGTGATCGACGGCGGCATGCATCTGTGACGGAGCGGACATGCTGACCATCTATGGAAAACGGCAGAGCCGCGCCGGCCGCTGCCTGTGGGCGCTCGAGGAACTCGGGCTGCCTTATCGCCAGGTCGCGCTCGACCTGGCCAAGGGCGAGACGCGCAGTCCTGAGCACCTGAAACGCAACCCCCTCGGCAAGGTGCCGGTGCTGGCCGACGGCGACTTCCTGCTGACCGAATCGGTGGCGATCAACTATTATCTGGCGGCCAGGCAGTCGACGCCGCTGTGGCCGTCCGATCCGCATAGCGTGGCGCGCATCCACCAATGGTCGAGCTGGGCGACCACGGAAGTCGAATTCCATTTCACCGTCATGGTGCGGGAAATGCGCCGTGCCGCGGGAGGAGTCCCGAACAAGGCATTGATGGACGAGTGCCTGGCCGCCATCGGCATGACCTTTGCGCCGCTCGAAGCATGGCTGTCGAAGGGATCGCTGTTCGTCGCCTCGAACCGCTTCACGATCGGCGACATCAACGCCGCTTTCCCCATCATCGGTATCGCGCCGCGCATCGACATGACGCGCTTTCCCGCCATCGCCGCCTGGCTGGAGCGCTGCGTCGCGCGCCCGGCATGGCAGCGGGTGCAGGCGATCGACGAAGAGGCGCTGGCGCCCGAATCCAAGCTTGCCGTTTAATTTCCTATATAGAGGAGTGCCGGAATGAGCAAAACCCTGTCCCTGAAAGCAATATCGACACCGCAACAATCGAGCGCCGGGCTGGTCGACGGCGTGTTTACCCCTGAGCACCAGCAGTTTCGTGAAACCGTGCGTCGCTTTATCGCCAAGGAGATCGATCCCTACTACCTGGAGTGGGAGAAGACGCCGGAGGGCTATCCGAAGGAGCTGTGGAAGAAGGGCGCCGACGCCGGTTTCCTGGGGCTGTGCATCCCGGAACAGTACGGCGGTCCCGGCGGCGACTTGTTGTATACCGTGATCATGGGCGAGGAACTCGGCGCCACCGTGGCCGGATCGAGCGTGGGCTCGCTGTACTCGAACGACCTGCTGACGGCTATCCTGCTCCAGTTCGGCACCGAAGAGCAAAAGACGCAGTACTTCCCGGACATCCTGAACGGCGATATCGGTCAGGCGCTGGGCCTGACCGAGCCTGACGCCGGCAGCGACATCAATGCCATGCGCATGCGTGCGCGCAAGGACGGCGACGACTACCTGCTCAGCGGCCAGAAGGTGTACATCTCGGGCGGGATGAGCGCGAACCTGTTCTACATGGTGGCGCGCACCGACGACGACGTCGAGGCCGGGCGCGGGCGCATGACGATGTTCCTGGTCGACCTGCGCGACCAGGCGCAGGCCAAGGGCTTCGAGCGGCGCCGCTTGAATACCCTGGGCGAGAAAGCGGCCAACGTGGCCGAGCTGTTCCTCGACAACGTGCGGGTGCCGAAGAGCGCGATCCTGGGCCAGGAGGGCATGGGTTTGAAGCAGAACCTGGGCCATGTGTTCTCGTGCGACCGCACCATGATCGCGCTGCGTTCGCTGGCTGCGACGAAGTGCGCGTTCGACCTGACGGTCGAATTCACCAAATCACGCCAGGTCTTCGGCCAGCGCGTGTTCGATTTCCAGAACACGCAGTTCAAGCTGGCCGAGATGAAGGCGAACCTGGTGGTCGGCAGCGCCTTCCGCGAATCGCTGCTCAGGAAGCTGGTCGCCAACGAACTCGATCCTTTGACCGCCTCGGCCGCCAAGCTGTGGCTGACCGAAAACGAGTACAAGACCATCTCCGACTGCCTGCAGCTGCACGGCGGGTATGGCTACATGACCGAGAGCCCGATTTCGCGCCTGTTCACCTGGGCGCGGCTTGAAACGATTTACGCCGGCACCAGCGAAATCCAGAAGGCAACGATCGCCAAGTTCCTGTAACACCGCTGGCGGCCGCCTCCGCCGGGAGGTGGCTGCCAGCGCTGCTCGCCGCATGGCACGGCAAGGCCGCGCTTGAACACCCCCGGCGCACCGCCGAACTTCTTCTTTGACATCCATAGCGCCAGCGCCGAGTCCATGTAGCCGGCGTGGCACCCGTTGGCATGCTCGTCGATATGGCACTCACGGGCAGGGAAATCGTCTCCCCACCCAGGCTTTTTCTTCCTCGAAGTGCGCTCGGCATGGACCGCGAAGGCATCCAGCGCAGCCGGCAATTCCGGTTCGGCAAGCACTAGCAGGGCCTGCACCGGCGCCACGAACGCCTGGTGGGTCCGGTCCATCGGGTCATATCCGGGCAGATGAGTGTCGGTCCATTCGAACGCGCTTGCCGTACTTGCTGTGTCCATCAAAAAGAAGATGCGAACGCATCGTCAAACGCTTGCCGAAAAAATCGTAATGATGCATACTATATCTTATAGTAAGCAAGTGAACGATCTGCCTACGAACCATTTTAATTCGCATCGTCGTTATTCGAAAGGCCAGGAGCGTATGGTACCAAGATATATTTTTCCGAGGAGCATGACATGTTCCGCGAGGCGGTCCGCCGGTTTATTGCGACCGAAATCACGCCCTACCACCGCCAGTGGGAAAAAGAGGGGCTGGTATCGCGCGAAGTCTGGCTGAAGGCAGGCAGCGCCGGTTTCCTGTGTTCGAACGTGCCGGCCGAATTCGGCGGCGCCGGCGCCGATTTCAAGTACAACGCCATCTTTACCGAGGAGCTCGGACGGGCCGGCGCCACCGGGCCCGGTTTTTCCGTGCATTCCGACATGGCGGCGACCTACATCACCAACTTTGGCTCGGCGCAACAGAAAGCCAAATGGCTGCCCAGGATGGCGTCGGGGGAAGCGATCGCCGCGATCGGCCTGACCGAGCCGGGCGCCGGCAGCGACCTGAAGGCGATCAAGACCAGCGCCGTGCGCGACGGCGACGACTACGTCATCAACGGCCAGAAGGTGTACATCTCGAACGGCCAGTTGTGCGACATCGTCATTCTGGCGTGCAAGACCGACCCGGCGGCCGGCGCGCGCGGCATGACCTTCATCATTGTCGAGGCCGACCGGCCCGGCTTCGAGCGCGGGCGCAACCTCGAGAAGCTCGGGCTGAAAGCCCAGGACACCTCGGAACTGTTCTTCACCGACGTCCGGGTGCCGGTCTCTAACCGGATCGGCAACGAAGGCCAGGGCTTCGCCATTGCCATGCACAACCTGTCCGAGGAGCGCCTCAGCATTGCTGTGTCGGCGATCGGGGCGTGCGAGGGCATCCTCGCGTACACCATCGAGTACACCAAGGAGCGCAAGGTATTCGGCCAGTCGGTCGCCGAATTCCAGAATACGCGTTTCAAGATCGCCGAGATGTGCGCGCAGGTGCAGGCGCTGCGCGTGTTCGTCGACCGCTGCATCGAACTGGCGGTGGAAAAACAGCTTGATCCGACGACCGCCGCGATGGCCAAGATGCTGTGCGGCGAGCTGCAATGCAAGGTCGCCGATGAATGCCTGCAGTTCTACGGCGGCTATGGCTACATGATGGAATACCAGATCGCCCATGCGTATCTCGACGCGCGCATCCGGCGCATTGCCGGCGGCTCGTCCGAAGTGATGCGCGAAATTATCAGCCGCAAGGTATTTGCCTAGGAGAAGAAGACTATGGATTTCGATCTGAGCGAAGAACATCGCGCGATCCAGGAAAGCGTGCGGGGAATCACCCGCCGCTTCGGCGATGACTATTGGACCCGCGCCGAACAGGATGAGCGCTTTCCCGAGGAGTGGTACCAGGCCATGGCCGAGGGCGGCTGGCTGGGCGTCACCATGCCCGCCGAGTATGGCGGCGCCAACCTCGGCGTGCTCGAGGCGGCCGTCATGATGCACGCGGTGGCCAGCGGCGGCGGCGGCATGGCGGCAGTGTCCAGCATCCACATCAACCTGTTCGGGCCGCACCCGATCGTGGTGCTCGGCACGCCGGAACAAAAGCAGCGCTGGCTGCCGCCGCTGATCGCCGGCCGCCAGAAGGCGTGCTTCGGCGTCACCGAGCCCGATGCCGGCCTCGATACGACCAGCATTACCACCTTTGCAGCCAAGGTCGATGGCGGCTACCGGGTCAACGGCCGCAAGATGTGGACCTCGACCGCCCAGCAGGCGCACAAGATCATGTTGCTCACGCGCACTACGCCGAAGGAGCAGTGCCAGCGCCCGACCGACGGCATGACGCTGTTTTACACCGACCTCGACCGAACCAAGGTGGAGGTCAAGCGGATCCCGAAAATGGGGCGCATGGCGGTCGATTCGAATGCGGTGTTCATCGACGACCTGTTCATCCCCGACGCCGACCGGGTCGGCGAGGAAGGAAAGGGCTTCAATTATTTGCTGCATAGTCTCAATCCCGAGCGGGTGCTGGTCGGGATCGAAGCGGTGGGCATCGGCCAGGACGCCTTGCAGCGGGCCGCCAAGTATGCGCGCGAGCGGATCGTGTTCGGGCGCCCGATCGGCCAGAACCAGGGTATCGCCCACCCGCTGGCGGAACGCTGGGCGGCGCTGGAGGCGGCCTACCTGATGTGCCTGCGGGCGGCCTGGTTGTACGACCAGGGCAAGCCATGCGGGGCGGAAGCGAATGCGGCCAAGTTCCTGTCGGGCCGCGCCAGCTTCGAAGCGACCACCCAGGCCGTGCTGACCCACGGCGGCATGGGTTATGCGCGTGAATACCAGGTCGAGCGCCTGATGCGCGAATCGCTGCTGACCCGGATCGCACCAATCACCGAGCAGATGGTGCTATCTTTTATAGCAGAAAAAGTGCTTGGCCTGCCAAAATCATACTGACTTGCCCTTCGGGGATCACAACACACGGGACAACCATGGAACGCGGCATTACTTCTTTCGGGGCCTATATCCCCAACCTGAGGATCGAGCGGACGGCAATCGCCGCCGCGCACAGCTGGTCCTTCCCGTCCCTGAAGGCGCAGGCGAAGGGCGTACGCGCACTCGCCAACTGGGACGAAGACACCATCACCATGGGCGTCGAGGCCGCACGCGGGGTCAATTGCGCCGGTGTCGGCGCGATTGCCTTCGCATCGACCAACGCGCCGTTCGCCGACCTGCAGAACGCGACCCTGGTCGCCGCCGCGCTCGGCCTGCCGGCCGAGATCGCCACCACCGACGCCGGCGGCTCGCTGCGCGCGGGCAGCTCGGCCTTGCTCGCCGCACTGCGCAGCAGCAGCGCCGGCAACACCCTGGTGGTCGCCAGCGACGCCCGTTTCGCCAAGCCGGGCAGCGTGCAGGAAATGCAGTTTGGCGCCGGCGCCATCGCGCTGACGGTCGGCACCGAGAAGGTCATCGCCAAACTGCTGGGGGCGGCATCGCGCGCCGACCAGTTCGTCGATCACTTCCGCGCCATGGGCGACAAGTACGACTATTACTGGGAAGAGCGCTGGGTCCGCGATGAGGGCTACCTGAAAATCATTCCACCGGCCGTGGCGGCGGTGCTGGAGCAGGCCGGTATCGGCGCTGGCGCGATCGCGCATTTCTGCCTGCCCGGCACCTTGGGCGGCATTGCCGGCGCAGTCGCCAAGAAGCTCGGCATTGCAGCCGATGCCGTGGTCGACAACCTGGCTGCGCGCTGCGGCGACACCGGCACCGCCCACGGCTTGCTGATGCTGGGCGCGGCGCTGGAACGGGCCCGGCCCGGCGACAAGATCCTGCTGGTCACTTTCGGCGCCGGCTGCGATGCGCTGCTGTTCGAAGCGACCGAGGCCCTGGCCGATTACCGGCCGGCGCGCAGCGTGGCTGCCGCGCTGGCGGGCGGGCGCGCCGAGGCGCACTACACCAAGATGCTGTCGTTCCACGGCCAGATCGAGCTCGACTGGGGAATGCGCTCCGAAGGCGCCGAAAAGATTCCGCTCACCCAGCAGTACCGGGCGCGCGACCAGCTGGCCCGCTTTGCCGCTGGCGAGTGCGCGGACTGCGGCGCGGTGCAGTTCCCGCAACTGGCCAGCTGCGTCAACTGCGGATCGTTCGCACCGCTCACGCCGCGCCTGCTGAGCGACGAGCCGGCCAAGGTCGCCACCTACACCGCCGACTGGCTGCAATTCTATCCTGCGCCGCCGCTGTATTTCGGCCTCGTCCAGTTCGACAACGGCGCGCGGGTGATGATGGAGATGGTCGACGTCGACCCGGCCCAGCTCGAGGTCGGCACGCCGCTGCGCATGGTCTACCGCATCAAGAGTCGGGACGCCGAAAGGCATTACCACCGCTATTTCTGGAAAGCGACACCCATCGTGTCGAAAGGAGACTAACGTCATGGCTACAGGAATCAAAAACAAGGTTGCCATCATCGGCATGGGCTGCACCAAGTTCGGCGAACGCTGGGATGCCGGCACCGAACACCTGCTGGTGGAAGCATTTCGCGAGGCGCTGGCCGATGCCGGCATCGAGCGCGGCCAGATCGAAGCGGCATGGTATGGCTCGTGCCTGGACAGCGTCAACGTCGGCAATTCGGCGATTCCAGCGGCCATGGCGCTGCGGCTCGAAGGCATCCCGGTGACCCGGGTTGAAAACATGTGCGCCACCGGTACCGAAGCATTGCGCGGAGCGGCCTATGCGGTCGCGTCGGGCGCGGTCGACATCGCGCTGGCGATCGGCGCCGAAAAGCTCAAGGATACCGGCTACGGCGGCCTGCCGGTGCCGTTCAAGGGCACGCTCAACAGCAGCTGGATGCCGCTCGGTTCGGCGCCGGCCGGCTTCGCCCAGCTGGCCGCTGCCTACCGCGCCAAGTACGGCATCTCCAAGGAAGACCTGAAGATGGCGCTGGCGCGGATTTCATGGAAAAGCCACAAGAACGGCGTCAAGAGCCCGAAGGCCCATATCCGCAAGGAGGTGTCGATCGAGGATATCCTGCGCGCCCCGATGATTGCCGAGCCGCTCGGGCTGTACGACTGCTGCGGCGTGTCGGACGGCGCCGCCTGCGCGATCGTGACCACGCCGGAGATCGCGCGCGCGCTGGGCAAGCGCGATCCGGTGACGATCAAGGCGCTGCAGCTGTCGATCAGCGCCGGGCGCGAATCGGGCACCGCGCAGTGGGACGGCAGCTATGTGCCGAACACCCGCAACGCCGCCAGGCGCGCCTACCAGGAAGCCGGCATCACCGATCCGCGCAAGGAGCTGAGCCTGATCGAAGTGCACGACTGCTTCTCGGTCACCGAGCTGGTGACCATGGAAGACCTGGGCATCTCGCAGGACGGCGAAGCCGTCAAGGATGTGCTCGACGGCTTCTACGACGCCGACGGCCAGGTTCCGTGCCAGATCGACGGCGGCCTGAAATGCTTCGGCCATCCAATCGGCGCTTCCGGCCTGCGCATGGTGTACGAGAATTACCTCCAGCTGCAGGGCCGGGCCGGCGAGCGCCAGCTGGACGACGTGCGCTTCGGCCTGAGCCACAACCTGGGCGGTGTCCCTTTCAACGGCGTTGCGGCGATTACCATCGTCGGCCGCCTCAACGACTAAGGAGCGGCCATGGCTGGTCTGTATTTTGAAGAGTTCCAGGTCGGGCAGGTATTCAAGCATCCGATACGGCGCACCGTGACCGAGGCGGACAACGTCTTTTTCACGGCGCTGACGCACAATCCGGCGGCGCTGCACCTCGACGAGGAATACTGCCGCGAACACACGGAATTCGGCACGCGGATTGTCAACAGCGCGTTCACGCTCGGACTGATGGTCGGCATTTCGGTCGGCGACACCACGCTCGGCACGACGGTCGCCAACCTGGGCTGGGATGAAGTGCGCTTTCCGCAGCCGCTGTTCCATGGCGATACGGTGCGCGTCGAGAGCGAGGTGGTCGATTTGCGCGACAGCAAGTCGCGCCCGGCAAACGGCATCACCACCTTCGAGCACCGCGCCTTCAACCAGAAGAACGCGCTGGTGGCCACCTGCAAACGCTCGGCGCTGATGCTGCGCAAGCCGGAGGCCTGATGTATCGCTCAATGCTGTTTGTCCCCGGCGATAGCGAGTCCAAGATCGCCAAATCGGAGCAGGTGGCGCCGGACGCCATCATTCTCGACCTGGAAGATGCGGTCGCACCGGCCAACAAGGCGCGCGCGCGCGGCACCGTGCGCGACTACCTGCTGGCGACCAGAGGACGGCGCACGCGCGCCGTCTACGTGCGCATCAACCCGCTCGCCACCGAGCAGGCGCTGGGCGACCTGGCCGCCGTCATGCAAGGCGCGCCGGACGGCATCGTGCAACCGAAGGCCGGCTCGCCGGCCGAAGTGCGCAAGCTCGGCTATTACCTCGATGCCTACGAAACCCAGTTCGGCATCCAGCCAGGAAGCACCCGCATCCTGCCGGTGGCGACCGAAAGCCCCGAGGCCATGTTTGCGCTGGGCGCCTATGCGCAGGTCGGGCCGCGCCTGGCCGCGCTGACGTGGGGGGCGGAAGACCTCAGCGCGGCGATCGGCGCCATCACCAACAAGGGCGGGCATGGCGAGTGGAGCGCCCCGTACATGCTGGCCCGCTCGCTGTGCCTGTTCGCCGCGTCGGCGGCCAGGGTGGGCGCGATCGATACGCTGTACGCCGACTTCCGCGACAGCGCCGGCCTGGCCGCCAGCGCCGGGCGCGCCCGGCGCGACGGCTTCGCCGGCAAGATCGCGATTCATCCGGCGCAGGTCGAGGTGATCAACCAGGCCTTCACGCCGTCCGCCGACGAGCTGGCCCATGCGCGGCGGGTGGTGGGCGCCTTTGTCGACAATCCGGGCGCCGGCACGCTCAGCCTGGACGGCTCGATGCTCGACATGCCGCACCTGATCCAGGCCCAGAAAATCATCGCGCTCGCGGCGCGATCCTAAACCAATCCACTCACTTATCCCAGGAGAGAGCCATGAATCTCGACCAGGTCGTACGCCGCCATTTTCCTGACACCGAGGCCCGCTACACGGCCAAGGATTCGATCCTGTATGCGCTGGGGGTCGGCTTCGGCGCCGAACCGCTCGACCCGCAGCACCTGCGTTACCTGTATGAAGAAGGCCTGCTTGCCGCGCCGACCTTTGCCAACGTGCTCGGGCATGCCGGCTTCTGGGCGCGCGAGCCGGAATACGGCATCGACTGGCGCAAGCTGCTGCACGCCGAACAAAGGCTGACCATGCACGCGCCGCTGCCGGCGCACGGAACGGTCATCGGCCGCCACGACGTGATGGGGGTGCGCGACAAGGGGGAACGCTCCGGCGCGTTGCTGTACCAGCGCAAGAGCGTGACCGACGCTGCATCCGGCCAGCCTATCTGTTCGGTGGTGACGACCCTGATGTTGCGCGGCGATGGAGGCTGCGGCGACCATGGCGCGGCGCCGCCGGAGCTGGAACCGCTTCCGGAGGGCGCGCCGGAGCTGGTGCTCGAGGTCCAGACGCTGGAGATCTCGCCGCTGATCTACCGCCTTAGCGGCGACCTGAACCCGCTCCACATCGATCCCGAGATCGCCCGGATCGCCGGCTTCGAACGGCCGATCCTTCACGGCCTGTGCACCAAGGGTTTCGCCGGCTATGCGCTGCTCAAGGCCTATTGCGACTTCGAGCCGGGCCGGCTGAAGTCGATGGCTTTACGGTTCAGCAAGCCGGTGCTGCCGGGCGACCGCATCCGCTTCGAGTTCTGGCAGCCGCAGCCCGGGCTGGTGCGCTTCCGCGCCACGGTGCCGGCGCGCGAACAGGTGGTGCTCGACCGCGGAACAGCCGAGGTCGCATGAGCGGCGCAATGCAGGAACGACGCGCCTGGCAACGGGAAGCTAAGGTGATGACGCTTCCCCGTTTGCTCGCCAACATGACGACCCGATTCGACTTGTGAATATCTGGTATCGTATTTCCGCGCACCCCGCATTTCCTTCCATGGCGGCCGCCACAACCTGCCGCCACAGCCCCGCTTGATTACCGTCCAGAGTGCGCATTCCGGCCAGGCGCCGGTATACCCAGTTGCTGCACCAATGCCATCAAAAAATTAGTATGCAAGATCACGATACGCATGTATTATTAGTTTGAAGGTGCAGCCAGGCTGCACCGCTGTGGATTAATTCGTCAAAGGGGACTGAAAATGAAGATGTGTGAGGGACGTGTCGCGATCGTGACGGGAGCCGGCCGCGGCGTTGGTCGTGCGTACGCACTGATGCTGGCAAAACATGGCGCGAAGGTGGTCGTCAACGACCTCGGGTCGGCGGCCAATGGCGTGGGGGCGGACATCTCGCCGGCCCAGGAAGTGGTCGACGAGATCATCGCGGCCGGCGGCGAAGCGATCGTCGATGGTTCGGACGTGTCCGACTGGACGCAGTCGAAAGCCATGATCGACGGCGCCATTGCGCGCTTTGGCAAACTGGACATCCTGGTCAACAATGCCGGCATCCTGCGCGACCGCATGATGGTCAACATGACTGAAGACGACTGGGACAGCGTCATCAAGGTTCACCTGAAGGGGACCTTCGCGCCATCCCACCATGCCGCCAACTACTGGCGCACCGAGAGCAAGGCCGGGCGCCAGATCGACGCGCGCCTGATTAACACCACCTCGGCGTCCGGCCTGTTCGGCAATATCGGCCAGGCCAACTACGCCGCCGCCAAGGCCGGCATCGCGTCGTTCTCGATCGTCGTGGCGCGCGAACTCGAGCGCATCGGCGTCACCGTCAACGCCATCGGGCCGCGCGCGCAAACGCGCATGACCGAAGGCTTGCGCGAGGTGTCGGAGGAGGCGTTGCTGCGCCGCGATCCGGAGTGGATTGCCGCGCTCGTCACCTGGCTCGCCAGCCCGGAGGCCAAGGACGTCACCGGCCGCGTGTTCGAGGCATGGGGATACGGCTATTCGGTTGCCGAGGGCTGGACGCACGGCCCGATCACCGCTGCCCAGCGCGAGGCCGAGGAAGTCGGGCAGGGCGTGCGCCGCATCCTGGCGGCAGCGCGCTCGAACGCCGGTATCGAACGCGATTCCTGGCAACAGCCGTAACCGGGACGGCGCGACCATGAAAGCGGTACGCATCCATGAGTACGGCGGCCCCGAGGTCCTGCGCTACCAGGAAGTCGCTGCGCCGCTGGCGGCTCCCGGCGAGGTACTGGTCCGGGTCAGGGCGGCCAGCGTCAACCCGGTTGACTGGAAGATCCGCAGCGGTGGCGCACGCGCCATCGTCGACTATCCGATGCCGTTCATTCCCGGCGGCGACCTGGCCGGGGTGGTCGAGGCGGTGGGCGATGGCGTCGACGGCTTTGCCCGCGGCGACGCCGTCTTCGCGCTGCTTGGACTGGTCGGTGCGTGCGCCGAACTGGTCGCCGTCGACGCGGCGAAGGTGGCGCGCAAACCGGCCGGGCTCAGTTTCGAAGAAGCGGCGTCGCTGCCGCTGGCCGCGCTGACCGCCTGGCAGGGCCTGTTGGGCGACGGACGTGACTGCGCCGGCAAGCATGTGCTGGTCCACAATGCCGCCGGCGGCGTTGGCAGCCTCGCGGTCCAGATCGCCAAGGCGAAGGGCGCCACGGTGCTGGCCACCGCGTCCGCCGCGAACGCCGATTTCGTGCGCGCGCTCGGCGCCGACGAGGTGGTCGATTTCCGCACCTCGCCGGTGGCGGGACGGGCGGCCGACGTCGACGTGCTGCTCGACCTGGTCGGCAACGAGCAGGCGCTCGCGCTGTGGGCGCTGGTCAAGCCGGGCGGCGTGGTGATCCGGATTGCCGGCGGCGCCGATGCGGCCGCACTGGCCGAGCAGGGCGGACTGACCATCGTCAAGACGCGCGTCAAGCCCGATGGCATCCAACTGGCCGAGATTGGCGCGCTGGTGGAATCGGGCAAGATCCGGCCGGTCGTTGCCGCCGTCTATCCGCTGGCCGAGATCGCGGCGGCTCACGAGGCGAGCAAGGGCGGCCACACCCGCGGCAAGGTGGTGCTTCAGGTCGGTCCGCAGACGTAAGGCCCGCGGGCACGCGCTGATGCGCGCGCACCGCGATGTTGAATGGCTTGCAATCAGCTTTATACGAGAAGGATGAAAAATGAGACAAGATAAGATGGAACCGGTGGGACTGGTCAACGTCGACACGGACAAGCGTACCTTTCGCGTCCACCGC